>QCVQ01000008.1 GCA_003210315.1 Synechococcus sp. AG-686-F08
GTAACCATGCGAGCAGGGTGCGCTGATCTGGCGACTCTGGGGCGTGTTGAACGGCAAGGCGATGCAGCCCAAGGGACTCCAATTTCCAAAGCAGGGACTCCTCAAGGACGGGAGGCAGGGGCAGGGAGAGGCGCCACCACATCACAACGTGACGGGGTGAGCTTCCTGAATGCCGTTAATGCCGTGAATGGTGGTCAAGAGAGCGGGTGGAATCGGGTCATCAATGCTGAGAACCATCACGGCATCACCACGCACGATGCGGCGCCCGACCTGCATGGAGGCGATGTTGACGTTGTGTTCTCCAAGCAGAGAGCCAAGGTGGCCAATGATCCCCGGCATATCGCGGTGCCTGGTAAACAGCATGTGACGGCTGGGCGGAACATTCACGGGGAACTCATCAATGCTGGTCACACGCAAATCACCATCTGCGAACACCGCACCGGTCACGCTGTGACCGCCCTGACCACCGCGCGTGGTGAGCTGCAGCGACCCACCTGCAAAATCGCGACTGGCATCGTCCTTAATTTCCAGCACATGAATGCCGCGGCCTTTGGCCTCCAGCGATGCATTCACGTAGTTGATCCGATCTCCCAGCGCCGTGCTCAGCAAGCCCTTAAGAGCAGCAACTACAAGAGGTTGTGAGGGGTGGTTGGCGAATTCACCTTGCAAGCGCACCTCCAACTCCTGAATCTGCCCACCACTGAGTTGGCTCACAAGCAAACCGAGGGTCTCCGCCAGCTGGAGGTGGGGCTTGAGACGCTCCATGATCTCGGCACTCAGCCCAGGGATATTCACGGCGCTCCGGGCAGGCAACCCCAGCAAGACATCACGAATTTGTTCGGCGACATCCACTGCGACATTTTCTTGAGCCTCTTCCGTGGATGCTCCGAGATGAGGGGTCAAGACAAGTCCTCGCTCCACCGCGCGCAAGGGTGAGTCCTGAGCTAGGGGTTCAGACGCAAAGACATCCAAGCCGGCACCGGCGATCACCCCGGATTCAATGGCTTCCGCGATCGCAGGCTCATCAACAATTCCACCACGCGCACAATTCACAATCCGTGCCGTGCTTTTCATCGTGCGCAGCAGATCTGCGTTCACCAGATTTTCAGTGTCTGGTGTGCGTGGAATGTGCAGGGTGATGTAGTCGGCCTGCTGAAACAGTGCTTCCAACGTGGTCAGCCGCACCTGCATCTGCTGGGCACGTTCTGTAGAGATGAACGGATCAAATGCGATCACCTCCATGCCCATCGCTTTTGCGACGCGAGCAACGTGAGACCCAATTTTTCCTAACCCCACCACGCCAAGAATTTTTTTATAGAGCTCATTGCCTACATATTTTTTGCGATCCCACGCCCCTGAGCGCATCGAACCATGGGCTTGGGGCACGTGACGAGACACCGAGAGCAACATCGCAAGTGCATGCTCTGCCGCTGCGATCGTGTTGCCCTCTGGTGAATTCACCACCAACACCCCGCGTTGCGTAGCCGCGGGCACATCCACGTTGTCGACCCCCACGCCTGCACGGCCGATGATCCGCAACCGATCAGCAGCCTCAATCACGTCCGCCGTGACCTGGGTCCCTGAACGGATCATCAGGGCGTCGTAATCACCGATGATCGATTTGAGCTCTTCCGGTGACAGCCCAATGCGCTCATCGACTTGGGCCACTTGGCCCAGAATGTCGAGCCCCGCCTGATCAATGGGGTCTGAAACGAGAACTTTTGTCATCCAGCGGCGGGAGAGAGCCACCTCTAACTGTAGAGATCAGCCCGAAAGCTCTCCTCTAAGTGTCTTCCAGCCCGAACAGTTCCCAAAGAATCGGCTCCGAGGTCCACAGTTCCGAGCGAGAATGATTGCTCGGCTGCTGTTGTTTCATGCCCGTTTGCGTTCTGGTTCTCAATGAGCGCATCGCTGCCGACCGTCTTCGCCTGTCGCTCCAAGACCAAGGCACGCCATTACTTCGCGTCGTCCTGGTGGCACCCGCCCCCGGGAAAGGGTCAGAACCAAAGGAACAACAATCGTTCTCTGACTCTGATCTGCCCGCAGAGGCGATGGACGATGTCGACCTCCTCAATCCCAGCCTGGCGCGAAGTCGACGTCAGAAGTCGATGGCGCGCTGGTTGATGCCCTTCGGCTTCTTTGCCGGCGGCACCTTCACCCAGATCACAACACTCGACACCTTTGCAAGTTTTGGTCCCTGGGGAGCGGCTTTCATCGGAGGACTGCTGGGCATGGGGTCAGGCCTCATGGGAAGTTATGCCGCCGCCGCCAGCGTGCCGTCAGAGAACGAGGACGGCGTCAGGATTCTGCGCAATCGAAACCTCGAAGGCTGCTGGCTACTACTTCTAGAAACGAGGCCCGGGATGGAATTGCCTTGGCAAATCGTCCAAAAGGCACGTCCCCAGCAAGTGGTTCGCCTCAGCGAACTGTGAGTCTTCCTCGCGATGCACTGCTTCGGTCCTGCAGGCATCCCACAACAATGGCCGCCGTCATCGACATTGCTGAAGAGGTTCTGCGGACCTGGCAACCGCGATGGAGTCCCTTCTTATCGGCCTTAATGCTGGAAGATGCCAATCAACTCGAGTCTCTGTCAGAACTGAAGATCCGCCGTGATGGTGGTTATCCAGGAGCAGAGCGGAAACGGTTGCTGATCCAACATGCAGCCTCCCCAGATCCTGAGCCGCCATGCCCCCTAGCTGGTCTCAATGTGGAGGGGAACTTCCTGTTTGATCCAACCTCACCCGCCGAGATGCGCCTGGCGCTTCAACACATCGGAATAGCTGACGAATCCCTCGGTGATTTATGGATTCGAGGAGACAGAGGTGCTCAGGCCATTTGCACACCAGAAGCGGCGGCTCTTCTGCAGGGCCAACGTGGCAGCCTGCGCGAGGTGATGATCACCTGCGAATCCTTACCGCTCGAGGCACTGCAATGGCCTGTTCAAAGAGTCGCTCGCCGGTTGAGCAGCGTTGAAGCTTCCTGCCGTCTTGATGCCATTGCCTCTGCAGGCTTTGGCATCTCCCGCTCCAAAGTCGTCAAACAAATCAAGGAAGGGCGCTTGCGGCTCAACTGGGAGCCCGTGCGGCTAGCAAGTCGCGATTTAAAAGTTGGAGACCGCCTGCAACTTCAAGAAAGAGGCAGCATCGAGGTAATGAACATCGAACGCACGAAACGCGAACGATGGCGCGTTGACATCCTCCGCCAGTGAGCGGAGTGGATTCAAACGGCACTCCAACTGCTAACTTCAGTGCCTGGTTGAGCCACGTATCAACCACCCATCTCAAAGGACAAACTTGAGAGCTGGGGGCGATTAGCTCAGAGGTAGAGCACTACCTTGACACGGTAGGGGTCACTGGTTCGATTCCAGTATCGCCCACTTCCCTTTAGGGACAGGAGTTGGACAATGGCATGCAGCTTGGTCGTGGGGCTTGGCCGCTCCGGGGTCGGCGCAGCGCGCTTCCTTCATGCCCAAGGCCATCAAGTCGTTGTACTTGAGCGGGATGAAGGTCCCGAACAACAATCCAAAGCACAGCAACTAAGAGATCAAGGCATCCAAACAGAATTGGGATGTCCTTTGGAGTTCTCAAGCTTCCAACGTTGGTTGGATGACGTCGAGCAAGTGGTCATCAGCCCAGGGATCCCCTGGGACCATCCCACCTTGATGCAGCTGCGCGACCACGGCGTGACCGTGAGAGGAGAAATGGCCGTGGCATGGCAAGCCCTCAGCGATTGCCCTTGGATTGGAATCACCGGCACAAATGGCAAAACCACCGTGACGCATTTGCTGCATCACGTTCTCAGCCAAGCGGGACTGCATGCACCGATGGCTGGAAATGTGGGCCATTCCGCCGCCGAATTAGGTCTGCAGTGCATGGATCCAGCCCGATCCAAACCGGATTGGATCGTGATGGAGATGAGTAGCTACCAAATCGAATCAGCAAAAGAGATAAGACCCACCATTGGCATTTGGACCACGCTGACTCCCGACCATTTGGAACGACACGGGTCCATGGATGCCTACAGAGACATCAAGAAAGGGCTTCTTCAACGCTCCGATCATGCCGTTCTCAATGCCGACGACGCTGACCTGAAAAGCAGGCAGGCTCACTGGCCAGATGCCCAGTGGGTTAGCTCTGCACAAACGAACCATGAGCCATTCAATCTTGAGGTTTGGGTTAATCCAGAAGGTTTCGTTTGCAATAAAAAAGGTGCACTCTTTCCAGCCAATGCTTTGGCCATGCCTGGCGAACACAACCGCCAAAACATGCTGCTGGTGACAGCAGCTGCATTACAAGCTGGACTAGAGCCACAAGCGATCGAGCGTGGGTTGCGCAGCTTCCCGGGAGTGCCACATCGCCTCGAGAATTTGGGATCACTCCACGGAATGCACGTGTTCAACGACAGCAAAGCCACGAATTACGACGCAGCTGCCGTTGCACTCCAAGCTGTACCGGGCCCCATCGCTTTGCTTGCCGGTGGATTATCCAAGCAAGGTGATGCCAGTGGATGGCTGCAATTACTACATGACAGAGTGTGTTCGATCACCCTCTTTGGAAGCGACCGAAATATTTTATTAGGCCTAATTCGCGACTCTGGCTATACAGGAGACGTAACATCTCACCCATCCATGACCGATGCCGTAACAGCAGCAATCGCGCAAGGAAAAAAAGGGAATGCCTCGTCTCTTCTCTTATCACCAGCCTGTGCAAGCTTCGATCAATACAAGGATTTTGAAGCCAGAGGAAATCACTTTAGGGACATGATTCAGCAACTCTCCTGCAAGTGATCTTCACAGCCAGACCAAGAAATCCCAGAGAATAAATTCACTAAATAAATAACCTCAGAGGAAAGATCAATTCCAATGATCCCGACAAGATTCATCAATCAACGATTAAACTGACAGCCAATTAAGCAATAGTCTTCACAAGGTAAGCAGCAAAATACTCCACAACATCAACACTGAACAGTCAACATCAAGACTCGGCCAGCCTTCTTCTGCACAGCCAAAAGTCATCATGCGATTCCAGCGAACATCCAGCGCTATGTCCTAAATTGATCAGATGAAGACAACAGAGCGACTCCTGGCCATAACCTTCATGGCTTTCCTAATGTCTTGCAACTCCCAGGGAGCCAGAGAGCAACAAACCTGCGCTCTTTACAACGCTGACAAAATTGATGCTGTCGAAGCACTTGAACGATTAGGACTTCAGCCCAATAAAAATGGGAGAAGATTTGAACCAGTCGAAACAGCCTGTGCTCCATCCTGATCATCTCTTCAAAAGAGCTAAACCCTATTCGGCCGATTGAATATGACTCTCTTCAGCAACAAGATGGACTGGAGCACAACGAAGGGGAAAATCTTGATCATGCTTCTTTCACTTGGAGTCATCCTGCCTATCACAGGAAAGTTGATTAGAAAATATGAGTATCCATCATTAGAAAAGGCAGAGGAGGCATGCATTGCTTGGCAACAAACAGGCCAGGTGCATCAGTCTCTTGCTGAAGACGAAGCCATATCAACATGGGGCCGTCAATTACAAACAGTTGATCCGGTGATCCCGCTAGCTGGTCGAAGATTCAGCAATCAACTCAATGGCTAGAGTCTTGTGCTCTCAAGAGTATGCACCAATGATCGATCAAAGAACGAAATCATAGGCACCATCAACACATCCATGGAAGATGGAACATGGTCCATGGAAAACACCGGCACCTACCAAGCCAGTCAATCCTTCCACTACTGACTGGCCATAGCGACTCAACATCTCAAGCGAGTTGATCAGAGAGAATTAGGCACAGGACAGACATTCCATCTGCCGCAAAATCCCAACAAAAATAGTGCAAGTCATTGGAATAAAACTCACCAGTGGATTCATCCAAAATTATCAATTAAAGAATGAAGCAAGCCACCAGGAAACGACACTCTCAACTAACAGACAAACAAGCGCACAGCCTCTGAGAGCTCACCCACACTGGCATTGTCAACATTGACAGCTAAAATTGCTTGAATTCCGAACCAATCTTCAAAGCGCGCCTTGATGACCATCGCGCCAATGCACTCCCACCATTCCGCCCCTTCAACCATCTCCACAATATGACCAACGCCTCCTACTGGCTGATGAAAAGCGAGCCAAATGTATACGGGATCGAACATTTAAGGAATGAGAAAGTTACCTTATGGGACGGAATTCGAAACTACCAGGCTCGAAACTTCATGCGAAAAATGAAGGTCGGGGATCAAGCCTTTTTCTATCACTCCAATTGCAAGCCACCGGGAATTGTGGGTCTAATGGAAGTCACAGAAACTGGTCTCGTCGATCCAACCCAGTTTGATGCCAGCTCTAAATATCATGATCCTGCCTCCAAACAGGACTCTCCGCGATGGGATTGCGTGAAACTCGCCTATTGCGGTCAGTTCTCTGAGATGCTGACCCTTGATGATCTTCGCGAGTCGTACCAAGCAGATCAACTCACTGTTGTGCGTCGCGGAAATCGTCTTTCCATTCTTCCGGTTGACACAGAAATAGCGATGGATTTATTAAAGAGACTTGGACCACTTCAATGATCCGCTCGCAAGTATTTCTGCTGAGCGACTGCCAATTGCCTCCATTATTCCAAGGGCCTGGATCGGCTTCAAGAAAGCTCCCTGGTCCTTCATCGGGCTCACAGCATTAATGCTGATCAGCCTGATGGGCCTTGGTGTAGTCGCACGAGACCTCCAACTCAGCAGCAATCGCTTCCTTCAATACACAGGCGATCTTGTGCTCGTCATGGCGGCTCTGATCCCGCTCGCCCCCCTCTTGGCTCTGCTTCAGCTGGCAGATGAGCATTTGCCGGGGGGCTTGGACCGAGACCCAGAGCAACCCGCGGCAAGACGTCGATTTCTTTGGCTGTTGAAGCAAACCTGCGGCCTGGTGGTGTTAGAGGTCCTCATCGGTATTGGCGGAATCAGTTCTATTCGTCTTTTGAGCCAATTTTTGGCACCCCACAGCGGTGTTCTTGCCAGCTTGGTCATCGTGTTGGGTGGTGTCGGCATCGCCATCTGGTTGATTGGCCAACTTCTCTCCATTCCATTGCTGATCCATCACGGCTATCGCCCACTCCGAGCCATGGAGCACAGTCGCAAACTGGTTCAAGCCAATCGCCTCAAAGTGATGGCCTTGATTGGACTTCTTCTAGGAATCAACTTGCTTGGCCTCATGGCCGCGAGCCTGGGACTGCTGTTCAGTCTTCCGTTCAGCGCCCTTCTCTTGATGGCAAGCTGCAGAACTCAAACTCCGTGGCGAAGTGAATCGCGACGAAACATGTTGCCGACATAAAGGCGAGTGAGCTCTCGAGAATCTGCACCGTTCTGAACAAGAAACCCGGCCAATGCAGCTTGAACGAGTCGGTACTGATCCCAGTTCGGGCAACGCTCAATGAAGTCAGCCATGGCCTGGTGCAAGGGCAAAGGCATCTCGGCTTGAAAACTCACGATCTCCTCGCCTTGGACGGGCTCAGCCGTTGCTTGAGCAGCCCGAACTGCTGCGGAATCAACAACCTGATCGGTTACCAATTGGCCTTGAACCATTCAGGACTCCTTCCTCACGACGCCCTGAATCTATGGCCTGTTCTCCACAAGCACAAGGGGCCTCAAATAAAGACAAGCCAGCCGATTACCAACCAATCCATCCGCGAAATCAAGGCTACAAACCCTGTTCGCAACAAGGATTAGCCCTTCCCCTGGAAGCTCATGCGCCGCGGCCGAGCAATACCATACGAACCCCAAAACCTATGTTTTTTCCACAGGGCAGAGCTCGCAACTCAAAAACAACGAGCCAGCCTGTGGAAAAGCTGTGCAGTTTGCCCTACTCCAGCGTGGAGAAATCAATAAAACCTGATTGATTAGACAAGCTGATCAATCTTCAATCCAAGACCGTTCTCAACGCAGCCAAGAAAGCTTGTGCCGCAGGAGCAGGCCAAGCACCCTCCAGTCCTCGCCGCCGCTGCATCCCATTGCCTTGAAGCACCACCTGCAGCCCCCAGTGATCCCTGGTGCCATCAAGACACCCCCACCACTCCTGCTGTTCCAATTCCAGGGTGATGGATTCCTCCTCCATCAACTGATCACGAATCAGCGAGTGTTGGTGAACGAGCTCAACGAGAAGAGCATGCAGCCCTGTCACTTCCGTCTCGGTAAGCTCAACAGCCCAAAATTCCCCTCCGATGAGGAAGGGAAAGCCGTTTCGGCTCAAGTCACGGGCGAGGCGCCAGCCAGGCCCCTCCTGTTGAATCATCCAGGCAGGAGATCAGGCTGATCTTGCTCATCGGAGAGCTCAACGATGGCGCGATGGACAGGCTTCACGCTGGATTCTTCGAGGAGGCCATCAAAGTCATCAAAACGACGCTGCTTTGCGCGAAAAGCGATCTTGACTGTTGTCAGATAACGGTTGGTGGACTGACGAATCAAACTCTCGCCCCGCTTCGCGAGGTCCTTTGAGTCCACACCTGCAGAAATCATCTCTGTCCAATCATCGACATTTCACTCTAAGTGAGCAAATCACTGTGAAAAGGAACTTGCATCGGATAAGCACGCTGGGGTCGACCCGGCACTCGCAAAACGATCTGGCGACCTAACCCCATCGCGAGGAGGGGACGTCTCAGATGCGTCATCAGACCACTCACCTCTTCAAGGTGTTTGCCATCAATGCACTCAATACGAATGCAGCCCCAACTACGGGACATGCGGCAATCACGCAAAGGTTCCAACTCAGCCTCAATCTCTGGATCCTCCCTGTAAAAGGAAAACACCAGGCGTCTCAACCGATCCATCGCTAAGCCCCGTAGCCTTGTCTCCTTATCAACATGGCCATGGCTGAGGTTCAGCCCCCAAAGGACGAACAAAACCTTCATCTTTCCGTTCAAGGGACACTCGCCATCGACCTGGGGAGCACCAACACGGTGGTGGCCTTTCAAGACGGCAGCGCGTCCCCCCCGCAACTTCTAGACCTCACACCGATTAGTCGACGCCAAGGAGAAGTCCCGAGCCTCATCTGGAGTAACGCTCGCGCCAATCATCAGCCTCTTGTCGGCAGGCAAGTCCTTGATAGCGGACTCTCCGATGGAACCGCCCTTGAGCTTCACCGCGACTTCAAACGCTGGATTGGCGTTTTGGACAAATCCGACCTGCCATCCCATCCCCTTAGCCCTGAGCAAGCTGGTGAAATTCTTTTGCACCAGATCTGGCAACGGCTGCCAACGTCAGTGTCGGTAAAGCGACTGGTTCTTACAGCTCCGGTTGATCAGGCGCTTGGTTACCGCCGATGGCTTTTGCAGGCCTGCACCAGCCTTCCTGTTGAGGAGGTGGCATTGGTTGATGAACCCACCGCCGCGGCCATGGGCGCAGGACTGCCTGCAGGCTCCAAGTTGTTGGTGGTGGATCTTGGCGGTGGCACGTTGGACCTTTCCCTGGTCGCTTTGGAAGGAGGCGAGGGGAGAGCCGCTCCACTGGCGCAACTGCTGCGCTTTCGGGGACGAGACCTCAAAAACAGCAAACAAACCCTGCGCTCGGCAAGGGTCTTAGGGAAAGCGGGCATCGCCCTTGGTGGCAGGGATCTGGATCACTGGATTTTGGATCACCTTCTGCCAAGCGATCCCGACCTCATTCAAAAAAATCTGACAAGCCTTTTAAATGCGGCCGAACGCTTGAAATGTCGCCTCAGCAGCCCTGATGTCGGAGCTGAGGAGACCCTCAGTGAGTTGGCCAGCGGCATCGACCTCGCGCAACCCATCACCTTGTCGCTCAATCGCAACCAATTCCACGCGCTGCTCGAGCGCCGTGGGTTGATCAAGGTCCTTGAAGGACTGCTCGATCGCACCTTGGCCTCAGCCCGTCAGCAGGGCTGCAGACCAGAAGACCTCAACGCCGTCGTCGCAGTCGGGGGTGGCGCCCATCTTCCGCTGATGCGCCAGTGGTTGTCAGAGACGATGCAGCCGGTGCCCTTGCTGACGCCACCACCTATTCAAGCCGTGGCCACAGGTGCTCTCAATCTCACCCCTGGGGTAAGGATCAGAGATCTCCTTCAAAAAGGTGTGTATCTGCGGTGCTGGGACCGTCGTAGTAATGCCCATCACTGGCATCCCTTATTTCTGAGCGGCCAGCCATGGCCCTCTCTTCAACCCTTGGTTCTGAACCTCAGCGCAAGCCGCAGCGATCAAGAGGATCTTGAGCTCGTCCTCGGTGAGCCCCAAGGCGAACGGAGACACGAAGTGGTGTTCGTTGGAGGGCTTCCCACCGTGAGAGACAACAGCAACGTTCCAGACACCATTCAGCCCCTGTTGAGCAAGACCATTCGCCTTGAGCTCAATCCACTAGGCCAACCAGGAGAAGATTGTCTGCGCCTAGCTTTTCAGCTTGATGATGAGGCTCAACTCATCATGAGCGGGGAAGATTTGAGAACGGGCTTGGGCATTGAACCGTGCACTCTGATAACGGTGCAGTGAACGGTCCGTCCACACACAGTTGAGAGTCCTTTCTCCCCTCCATAGAAAGGAGAGCGTCTAAAGAGGCTTGGACTTTGGCGCTGCGTCGCCACTTGCCCCATTTTTGGATCAGCGCGACCCTTGGTGGTGTTGCGGCACTTTGTGCTGGAGCTTATTTATGGGAGCAACAGCTGCCGCGCAAACTGAGTCGGGCACTCTCAACGGATGACCTTCCAGCCTGTTTGCGCTACGGAGAACAATTAGCTGCCTTGCGTTGGCTTGGGCAGAAAGCACCTGAAGAGCTTGCTGTCTGTCGACGGAGACTCGCTCAACAAACATGGGATCAGGATGATCCAGGTCAGGCGCTGTTGCTTCAAGAACAGCTTGTGAATTCAGGCGTTGGATCTCGAGAGCAAAAGGAGAAAGATCAAGAACAGCTCAAACTTTGGCGTGACGAGCTTCGCGAACAGGCTCTCTCTGAATTCCGCGCTGGCAATTTGGACGAGGCATTAATCATGCTTCGCCCCCTGGAGAAACACGATGGACGCCCCGGAAGCCGCTTAAGTAGCAGTCTCAAGGAAAACTGGAATCGCAATCGCCTTCAACTTGAAACCCTGAGAGAGCATGTGAACCAGGATCAGTGGTGGGAAGCACTGAGCGCTCTCAACCAGCTTGATCATCCCTGGTGGAAACGCCAAGCCGAACCCATGCGTCAGAAGGTGGAGGAGGCCATAAACGTTTTAAGGGACCAGAAAGAACACCACAGCCATGGAGCCTTGCCGACGCACACCGTGGCAAGAGATCTGTTGAACGACGCAGTAGAAGCGCACATCCGAGAAGGAATGGCCCCTTGGGAGGCCTTCATGGCCGGGTGCAGTGATCTAGGTGGAACCATCGTTGAGGACGGTCCTGAGACGCTGTGTCAGGCGAATAGCTAAGGCCTCGATCTGACTCTCCGTGAGACAATCGCCTGACTTGAAAGGACGTCCATGCAGCCGGGTGACAAGGTTGTCGTCTCCACCAGCGTCGTGGTTTTCAACCACCCCCAACATCGTGGAGAAAGTTTTGATATGGAAGGAACTGAGGGAGAGGTTTTCAAGGTTCTCGACGATTGGAAGGGACGTCCAATCAGCCCAACTCTTCCTGTTGTTGTGGCTTTTGGCCGTTACAAAGCTCACTTCCGAGCGGACGAACTGACCCCAGCAAGCTGAAGCAAGCCTGATCATTCAGGGTTGTTTTCATTGATGCGTCGTAGGAAAACACCCTCCTCCCCATCCAAGCCAAGCAGGCGTAGTTCAATCGTTTCCGATCGGCGCGTCGGCACAACCCTGCCGCAAAAATCCGGCTGAATCGGCAATTCCCGATGGCCACGGTCCACCATGACCAACAAGGAAACTCGGCGAGGTCGACCCCAGGCTTGGATTGCCTCCAAAGCGGCTCTCACCGTTCGCCCCGTAAAGACAACGTCATCAACGAGCACGACATCTCTCCCCTCCACACTCACGGGTAGGTCGGTGGCCTGGACCATGCGCACACCCACTCGACCTAAATCATCACGATGGAAGGTGGGGTCGAGAGTGCCTGTGGCAACAGCGTGACCGCTCTGATCTTTCAATGAGCGTGCAAGGACATCAGCCAATTGAACGCCGCGGGTTGGGATCCCCAGAAGCACGAGAGATTCAACGGTTGGAACAGACTCCAACACTTGAGACGCCAGACGCGTCACCGTTTTTCTCAACTCATCGGCAGAGAGAATTTCAATCCGATCATCCCCAGCGTCTCGATCTGCCATCGCTTTCTTTTAAGGCGATCAGTGTATGAACGATTTTCCCCAGCACGATCAGCTTTTGCAAACCTGATTGGCACGAATCAGAACCTTTTGGGCAGCAGGGAGGTAACTTGATTCTGTAGAGGGACTTAAGAACTGAGATTGACGGAGTGAACGTACCGAACAACCTCGAAGAAAATCTTCTCCGCAACGTTCCCGTTGCACCTGTGGTTCTTGCGATCCTCGATGGCTGGGGAATTTGTGACTCGACTGAGCACAACGCCATCCGCAGCGCTTCAACTCCTGTCATCGATGCGCTCTGGCATGCCTATCCCCACGCTCTGATTGAAGCGAGCGGATCCCATGTGGGACTCCCCGACGGTCAGATGGGGAATTCAGAGGTTGGGCACCTCACCATTGGGGCCGGTCGGATCATCCGTCAAGAATTGGTGCGTATCAGTGAAACCGTCCGCGAGCACCGGCTTGGCAGCACCTCTGCTCTTCAATCAATCGCCGAGAGACTCCGCAGCACTGGTGGAACCCTTCATCTGCTCGGGCTCTGCTCCGATGGTGGCGTACACAGCCATGTCGATCACGTTTGTGGACTGCTCGAATGGGCCGCAGAGGAGGGGCTCAAGAACGTGGCCATTCACGCGATCACCGATGGACGAGACACCCCCACCCAAAGTGCACCAACACATCTGAGCAAAATCCAAACTGCGATCAGCAGCCATGGAATTGGACGAATTGCCAGTCTCTGTGGGCGTTACTGGGCAATGGATCGCGACCATCGCTGGGAGAGAACAGAGCGGGCTTATGCCCTACTGACCGATCCTGATTTTGACCGTAACGACGATGAGCCCGCGTCCGTTCTGGCCAGCAGCTACGCCAAAGGCATTACCGACGAATTCTTAGAGCCCGTTCGCTTTTCCGACGATCCACTTCGAGAGGGTGATGCGTTACTGGTGTTTAACTTCCGTCCAGATCGGGCCAGGCAGATTGTTCAGGCTCTCTCCCTGCCGGAGTTTGAAGGCTTCAAGCGCGTTCACAAGCCAACGCTCGATGTGGTGACGTTCACGCAATATGAAACTGACCTACCGGTCTCGGTGGTCTTTCCACCCGAATCACTCGATCAGCTTTTGGGGCAGGTGGTTGCTGATGCCGGCCTTAAGCAGTACCGCACAGCAGAAACGGAGAAATATCCCCATGTCACTTACTTCATGAATGGGGGAATCGAACAACCCCTTGAAGGAGAGAAGAGACATCTCGTTCCCTCACCCCGCGTCGCCACTTACGACCAAGCGCCTGAGATGTCAGCGGACACCCTCACCGAAAGCTGTGTTGCTGCGATCCAGCAGGGTGAATACTCTCTCGTCGTCATCAACTACGCCAACCCAGACATGGTGGGACATACCGGCATGATGGAAGCCGCGACGCAAGCGATTGAAACTGTTGATCGCTGCATCGGCAAACTTCTTGATGCCGTGGGGTGCATGGGTGGCACCTTGTTGATCACTGCAGACCATGGAAACGCTGAGCGTATGCAAGGACCGGATGGTCAAGCCTGGACGGCACACACCACCAATCCAGTACCAGTCATCTTGATCGAGGGCGAGAAACGCAAGGTCCCAGGTTTAGGGAATTCGATTCGCCTCCGTGAGAATGGGGGGCTTGCCGATATAGCGCCAACGCTTCTTCAGCTACTCAATTTGGACAAACCAGAAGCCATGACCGGCACCTCCTTGATTGAACCGATCGAAGCCTCTGCGCCAGCCACAACCAAGCTGCCTCAACCCGTTTAAGTAAGATTGAGCCATGCTTACGACTGTTCTCTCTTGGGTTTGGATCGGCAGTGGCGCCGTTCTGATTCTTCTTGTTCTCTTGCACAGTCCCAAAGGGGATGGAATGGGAGGGATTGCGGCAAGTGGAAGCTCATCGTTCACTAGCTCAAGCAGTGCAGAAGCAACGCTGAATCGCATTACCTGGACAATGCTTTCATTTTTCTTGGCACTCGCCGTGATTCTGAGCGCTGGCTGGCTCGGCTAAATCATATTCAACCTTCTTTCACAAACGCTTGACCGATCCTCACAGGTCAAAATAAACCAGACTAAATCAACTAATATTCAAGCCCAACTTTTATCAATTTACGCCCCAGCTTCTACCTAAGTGTGTTGCTATCTAAAAAAATACTGTGGGCATCAACATTCAACGCATCCAAAAACAGCTGTTATGGCAATTTCATTGGAACTGAGGAGAGCCAACACGTTCGGCATAGACAGGAAGGAAAGCAGCACTTATTAGCAGAAGCGCTGGCACCACTAATAAAGCGACGAGGAATCGAAGAAAGCGGGATGAGAACAAGGCTTTTCTATATTCATCGGTGCCGCTGCAAACCCATGCGCTCAAAAACATCCAATGCGAACATTTTCGAGCGCATCTATTGGCTCCGATCAGGTTTTGTCCTCAGAGGAAATCACACTGCGTAACTGATCAAGCCCGCGGGAGGTCAGTCGCTGAGATCGGTTGATCCCTTTCACAAGCAAAAAGAGGACCCAACCCACAATCAAAGAATCGAGCAGCACCTTCATCGCCTGACCAAAAAGCAGCTCCCCGCCCGCATAGGGGAGCACCCATTCCTCCCAACCACCATTACGAATCAAAGGATTCAGCAAGGGCATTAGTAGATCTTGTGTAAGAGCATCCACAATTTGCTGAAACTGCGTTCCCACCACAACGGCAATCGCCAAATTCAGGGCGTTGCCCTTCTGGAAGAAGAAGTCAGTGAACTCACGGAACCAACGCTTAGCCATAACAAAAAACGATCGGGGATGTTTACCCCATCCATTAAAAAAGCCCCCGTGTGAACGGAGGCTGAATCAATGGTCTTGAACCGGCGCTTAATAGTCGAAATCGCCGCCCATACCGCCACCAGCAGCAGCTTCTTTCTTCTCTGGCATATCAGCCACAATGCATTCTGTGGTTAGCACCATGCCTGCAATCGAAGCAGCGTTTTGCAAACCAGAGCGCGTCACCTTGGCCGGATCAACAATGCCAGCAGCAAGCATGTCGACATACTCACCATTGGCAGCGTTGTAGCCCTCATTAAATGACTTGGACTTGACGTTTTCAGCAACGACAGCGCCATTCACGCCAGCATTTTCAGCGATGCGCATCAAGGGAGCAGTCAGCGCTGAGGCCACGATGTTTGCACCGATCAACTCTTCGCCGGACAGGTTGGCGGCTGCCCACTCTTCCAAGGCTGGTGCCATGTGAGCCAAGGTTGTACCGCCACCAGGAACGATGCCCTCCTCAACAGCTGCCTTTGTGGCGTTGATGGCATCTTCCAGACGAAGTTTCTTGTCCTTCATCTCTGTTTCGGTTGCTGCTCCAACCTTCACAACAGCCACGCCACCGGCCAACTTGGCTAAGCGCTCTTGGAGCTTCTCCTTGTCGTAGGTGGAATCGGTCTCATCCATCTGCTTTTTGATCTGCTCGCAACGCGTTTTGACAGCCACCTCATTGCCTTCGGCAACAATCGTCGTGGTGTCCTTATTAATAGTGACGCGACGAGCAGTGCCCAACATCTCCAGCTTGGCGTTTTCAAGCTTGAGGCCTTGGTCTTCCGTAATTAACTGACCATTGGTCAAAACCGCCATATCTTCAATCATCGCTTTACGGCGATCACCAAAACCAGGGGCCTTAACAGCAGCCACATTGAGCACACCTCGCAAGCGGTTTACCACCAAGGTGGCGAGGGCTTCTTTCTCGATGTCCTCAGCAATGATTAGAAGAGGCTTGCCTGTGCGAGCAATTTGTTCCAGAACAGGCACCAAATCCTGAACCAAACCGATCTTCTTGTCGGTCAAAAGGATGTAGGGCTCATCCAGGACCGCTTCCATCCGCTCAGTATCGGTTGCGAAATAAGGGGAGATATACCCCTTATCGAAACGCATCCCTTCGGTGACCTCAAGCTCAGTCTCCATAGATTTCCCTTCCTCAAGAGAAATCACACCTTCTTTGCCAACTTTATCCATGGCATCAGCAATCATCTTGCCGACTTCTTCGTCATTACCAGCGGAAATCGTGCCGACCTGAGCAATTGCATTGCTATCCGCAATGGGCTTTGCATTTTCTTGAATTTTTCCGACTAGGAAATCGGAAGCCTTATCAATTCCCTTCTTCAGAGTAATTGCATTGGCGCCTGCTGCAACGTTGCGCAGACCAGCTTTGACCATTGCATGGGCCAAAACCGTAGCCGTTGTGGTGCCATCACCTGCAGCGTCGTTAGTTTTTGATGCGGCCTGACGAATAAGAGCAACACCGGTGTTTTCGATGTGATCTTCAAGCTCGATCTCTTTGGCAATCGTCACTCCATCATTAATGATTTGAGGAGCGCCAAACTTTTTCTCGAGAACCACATTGCGGCCTTTGGGGCCGAGGGTTACAGCGACAGCTTCAGCAAGAATGTCGATGCCTTTTTCGAGAGCGCGGCGAGCGTTCTCGTTATAAATAATGCGCTTAGCCATAACAGGCGATTAAAGAGTTGTAAGAGGAAAATTCAGTCATTTCTGAGATAAAACTCAGATGTATTGCGGTCAGCCCACAACAGCGAGGATGTCTTTTTCAGACAGGAGCACGTACTCGTCGCTGCCTAGCTTGATGTCCGTACCGGCGTACTTGCTGTACAAAACTTTGTCGCCGATACCGACTTCAGGCGCCTGACGACTGCCATCGTCGTTGGACTTCCCAGGACCAACCTGGACAACTTCGCCCACTTGAGGCTTTTCTTTCGCGGTATCAGGAAGAAGGATGCCGCCTGCAGTCTTCTCCTCGGATTCAGAGATTTTTACGAAGACGCGGTCTCCAAGAGGCTTAACGGTGGAAACGCTGAGGGAAACAGCTGCCATGAGTATTTGAAAAGCAGGGAAAGGGCGCTTGGCGCCACTCAAACGATGCGAGTTAGCACTCGAGGTCGTTGAGTGCCAAAACTAAGTCCGAGTGTGGGTTATGCACCAGCGGTGACCTGTGCGGGTGACCGAACAGGCGGAGCAACATCAAGACGGTGTTAAGGTTCTGCCGCTCAGGAAGGGATCGTCCTGTTGCGCGTCCCTCTCACTTCTCCTTACTTATGGCCGCTGCTGCTCCTGCCTCTACCGGTTCCAAGGGCGTTGTCCGTCAGGTAATCGGACCGGTTCTGGACGTGGAATTTCCAGCCGGCAAACTCCCGAAAATTCTCAACGCATTGCGTATTGAGGGCACCAACACTGCTGGAGAGAAAATCGGCCTAACCGCCGAGGTCCAGCAATTGCTTGGTGATCACAGAGTCCGTGCGGTGGCCATGAGTGGCACCGACGGCCTTGTACGCGGAATGGAAGCCCTGGACACGGGTTCACCTATCTCCGTTCCTGTGGGAGAAGCCACGTTGGGCCGAATCTTCAATGTGCTCGGTGAGCCCGTTGATGAGCAAGGCCCCGTCAAAACAGATGTCACTGCACCGATTCACCGAGAAGCTCCCAAGCTCACTGAGCTAGAGACCAAGCCGAAGGTGTTCGAGACGGGCATCAAGGTGATTGATCTCCTAGCTCCATATCGCGAGGGAGGAAAAATTGGCCTCTTCGGCGGTGCTGGAGTTGGCAAAACAGTGTTGATTCAGGAGCTGATCAACAACATCGCTAAAGAGCACGGCGGCGTGTCCGTCTTCGGCGGTGTGGGAGAACGCACCCGTGAGGGCAATGACCTTTACGAAGAATTCAAAGAATCAGGCGTGATTAATGCCGATGATCTTTCGAAGTCAAAAGTGGCCCTCTGCTACGGGCAGATGAATGAGCCCCCTGGCGCACGTATGCGGGTGGGCCTCTCAGCTCTGACCATGGCCGAGCACTTCCGCGATGTGAACAAGCAGGACGTGCTGCTTTTCGTGGATAACATCTTCCGCTTCGTCCAAGCCGGATCTGAGGTTTCTGCTCTGCTAGGCCGGATGCCATCAGCTGTTGGCTATCAGCCCACCCTGGGCACGGACGTAGGAACCCTCCAAGAGCGAGTGGCATCGACACTGGAAGGATCGATTACCTCGATTCAGGCCGTATATGTACCTGCTGACGACCTAACCGACCCAGCTCCAGCGACGACCTTTGCTCACCTCGATGCCACCACGGTGTTGAACAGGGCACTGGCTTCCAAGGGCATCTATCCAGCCGTGGATCCCCTCGATTCCACAAGCACCATGCTCCAGCCAGCAGTGGTTGGTGACGAGCACTACCGCACTGCACGCGCTGTTCAATCAACGCTTCAGCGTTACAAAGAGCTTCAAGACATCATCGCCATTCTTGGTTTGGATGAACTGTCTGAAGACGATCGCCAGACGGTGGACCGTGCTCGCAAAATCGAGAAATTCCTGTCTCAGCCCTTCTTTGTGGCTCAAATCTTCACCGGGATGCCTGGCAAGTACGTGAAGCTTGAGGACACCATCAGCGGCTTCAATCAAATTCTCGCCGGCGAACTCGACAACCTTCCAGAGCAGTCCTTCTATCTGGTCGGTAACATCGACGAAGTCAAAGCCAAAGCCGAGAAGATCGCGGCTGAAGCTAACTGATCGTCATCGGAGCGCTTGCGCTCCGATCATGACCAGCAATTCGCTTTCCCATT
Source organism: Synechococcus sp. AG-686-F08 (assembly GCA_003210315.1). Lineage (GTDB taxonomy): Bacteria > Cyanobacteriota > Cyanobacteriia > PCC-6307 > Cyanobiaceae > Synechococcus_C. Next base: position 18,872 of record QCVQ01000008.1, read on the forward strand.
CTTCGCAGCCTCCCTTTCATGTCACTCACCCTCCGCGTTCTGGCACCAGACCAGAGTGTGTTCGATGGCTCGGCTGATGAGGTTATCCTCCCCAGCACAACCGGCCAAGTCGGCATCCTTCCAGGTCATGTCTCTCTGCTTGCTGCTCTCGACGTTGGGGTTCTCAGAGTTCGTACTAATAACGATTGGCAATCCATCGCCTTGATGGGTGGCTTTGCAGAGATCGAATCTGATGACGTCACCGTTTTGGTGAATTCAGCTGAACTCGGCGTCAATATCGACTCCACATCAGCTGAGAGCGATCTTTCTGCTGCACGCACTGCAGTCACCAAACTTGAAGGTCAGCCTTCCTCTCCTGAAAAAGTGAAAGCGCAGCAACTTTTCGAACGAGCAAGAGCGCGTGCCAAGGCGAGCCAATCAACCTAAGTTGCACAAAAGCAACGATCAATCTCAATCAAAGCACCCTCATTAAGGGTGCTTTTTTATTGCAGCGTGCAACATCAACAAAATCACAAAAAAGCCCCGTCGAAACGGGGCTAAAGGCTTGATCAATGGAACAACGAAAACCTTCGTTGGATCAGGCGGTACCGCAGAATGTAACGTCTGGGAATTTGAGCTTCGCTTCATCAAGGCTCTTACCTTTGCCTTCTTCTTGCCAGTAGTTAATAACTTCTGTCGCCTTATTCAACACTTCAACGCGCTCGTTATCGGTGATCCAGCTTTTGCCTTCTAACTCGCCCTTGAGAGTTTCCCAAGCATCTTCACGAGGCCAAAAGAAATAGGCCGTCAAAGGGCTGGGTCCACCGCCAACAATCTGATCTACGGCCAAAGCCACGTTGTCAGGAAGCCAAAGGATCTTCAAAAGGAAGCGTCCTTCGTCTGCTTTCGGGGTGTAACCAGAAGGAACTCCGTCGGCATCGATGGTGGCAGAAGCGAGTGCTGCGCTACCACCGCGCATGACCGGACGGCCTTCTTTTGGCTCTTGCTGCTGATCTGAAACTTCACCCTTAGGAGCTGCATCGTCGCCCTGGGGAGCGGCATCACCCGCGGGTGTTGCGTCGGCCTGAGGTGTTGCATCAGCTGCTGCTGCCTCTGTTGCGACCTCCTGGTCGACGGCAGCGCCTTCGGAAACCGTCATGGTGTCAGGGCTCAAGGATGAAGGACAAAGAACTAACTTACCAGTTGCTGACGCCAAATCCCCCTGCAATCTCCAGGATCAAAGCCACAAGCAATCCTGCTTTTCGACATTGATGGCGTCATTCGGGATGTAGCAGGCAGTTATCGCCGTGCGCTCCAAGCCACCGTGCATCACTACTGCGGGTGGGAGCCTGGTCACGAGACGGTTGATGCCCTGAAAGGGGAAGGTCACTGGAATAACGACTGGGACGCGAGCCTCGAACTGCTCCGTCGGCATGCACTGACCCATCCCTCAACCGCCCCTTCTTCCCATTCAGACGCTCTGCCAAGTCGCGCTGATCTGATCGATGTTTTCAGCCGTTTTTACTTTGGTTCTGATCCAGAGGGAGATCCCTTCAATTGGGATGGTTTCATTTGCGATGAACCTCTCCTAGTCGATCCAAGCTTTTTTGCATCACTCACGAATCGGGACATCCGTTGGGGGTTTGTGAGCGGTGCAGAGCCACCGTCTGCTCGCTTTCTTCTGGAGCAACGTCTCGGTTTGCAGAACCCTCCTTTGATTGCAATGGGGGATGCACCAGACAAACCAGATCCCGAAGGACTCATCAGGCTGGCAAGCACCCTTGTGAATTGCAGCCTCGGTTCCGACGCACCACTGATTGCCTATCTCGGTGACACCGTGGCCGACGTTCACACAGTGATGCGCGCCCGCGAGCAGGTCCCACAGCAGCGCTGGATGAGCTTGGCAGTTGTTCCGCCCCACCTCCAGAACCCAGGGCAATCTGAGGCACGAACGCATTACGAAGAGAACCTACGAGCTGCAGGAGCAGAGGTGATCTTGACCACGACCCAAGCGGCACTCAACTGGGATCCCAATCAAGTTTGATGCGCAAAGAATGGCCCTTGCTTCTTGGAGCGGTCGTCCTGATCGGCCTCTACACCACCCATCTGCTGGATTGGCTCTTGCTGCAGTCGGCAACGCTTGTCTTGGGCGGATTAGGGGGACTCAGCCTTTTAATTTTGCTGCTGGCGAGGCGCATTGCCAGCCAAGCCGATTATCTCGCCGAAAAGCTTGGTGAACCGATTGGAACCCTTGTCCTCACAGGTTCCGTGATTTTGATCGAGCTAGCTCTGGTTACCAGCACCATGTTGAGCGGCGAAAGCAATCCCACCTTGGCAAGGGATTCGATGTTCTCGGTGTTGATGATTGTGCTCACCGGCGTGAAGGGAATCACCTTGATCTTGGCGTCACGCTTTCAAACATCAGGGATTACGGAACCCTTCCAACCAGAAGACATGGCCACCGTCAACCAAAGCGGCGCCTCCACTTACATCAACTTGATCACGACGATGAGCGTGCTTGTGTTGGTGCTTCCTAATTTCAGCTCTGACAGCCCGGAAGCCAACTTTTCCCTTCCAATCAACTGGCTTCTAACCGTTGTGGCAGTTGGCCTCTATGCAGCTTTCTTGCGCTTCCAAACCGGCTCATACCGCAATCTGTTTCTTGAAGCCTCTAAGCAGCTGGAGCTACCGGAAACCAAAGCAAGCAATGGGCTGAATGAGGCATCAGACGGCGTCAACGACACGGCGATTCGTAGCGGCATTCTTATGGCGATCGGCCTGTTGGTCTTGGTCCTGATCGCTGAATCCATGGGGAACCTGATCGAAGTGGGCATCACAGACCTCGGGCTTCCAACCTCTCTGGGTGGTGTGCTGGTGGGCCTCCTCGTCGTGGCTCCGGAAGCTCTCAATGCATTCCAAGCTGCCAATCGAGGAGAAGTCCAACGCTCTCTCAATACGCTCTACGGATCATCCTTATCGACACTTTGCCTCACCGTTCCAGCGGTGCTCTTGATTGGAGAAATGACCAACACCAACGTGATCCTTGGGCTCAATCCAATGGAATGCGTGTTGCTTGTTCTCACACTGATCTTGGTCCGTCCTCTGAGCGGCCGAGTCAGCGAACTCGATGGCCTCATGCTCTTGTCCGTCGGTTTGGTCTGGATCTCCCTGCAAGTGGTGAGCTAAACGTCATCAACGCTCCATCGAGGCAACGTCCTTCAAGGCCGTAGCCGTTAAAACCTCGTAGCCACCCTTAAGAACGGCCACGTCATCTTCAATGCGAATACCAATCCCTTTCCAGCGTTCGTCGATTTCAGGCTGCCCATCAGGAACCGGAAGTCGGTCACTGACATAAAGACCAGGCTCCACCGTGAGCACCATGCCTGGATCAAGCTCCACATGATGCTCACCAAGCCTGTAGGCGCCAACGTCATGCACATCCAAACCAAGCCAATGCCCGGTGCGATGCATATAGAGATGGCGGTAGGCACCCTGCTCGATGATCCCGTCTGCCTCTCCAGCTAAAAGTCCGAGATCCAGCAAACCATTCACAAGCTGTCGCAACGCGGTCTGGTGCACCTCTTCCGCGGTTCCTCCAGGCCTGACGGTGGCAATAGCCGACTCTTGAGCGCTCAGGACAAGTTCATAGAGAGCTCGCTGTTCACCGCTGAAACGACCATTCACGGGAAATGTGCGGGTGATATCTCCGTTGTAGTAATCACCGATTGAGCAGCCGGCGTCAATCAGCAACAGATCACCGTCCTTGAGCAGGTCTTGATTGTCGATGTAATGCAGGACGCAAGCGTTATCTCCTCCGGCAACGATTGAGCCATAGGCAGGGCCCCTGGCCCCTTGATCAAGGAAGTGAAACTCGATCAGGGCTTGCACCTGTCGCTCGCTCATTCCAGGCTTAACAGCAGCTCGCGCCAACTCATGAGCCTCAGCTGAGATGCGACACGCCTCACGCATCCGATCGAGCTCCGCTGGATCTTTGCGCAAGCGCAGTTCATGCAAGACAGGGCAGGGCGCGGCCAGCCCGAGAGCCGCAGCTCCCCGTCGCGATGCTCGATCCAATTGTTCAGACCAAACCTCGAGCACCACGGATTCCACCGCCGGGTGATGTCCAGTGCGGAAGGCAATGCCCTCAGCATCTTTCAGATATCCACGCAGATGGGTGGCCAACTCAGAGCGCGGGTGAGCCACATCAGCTCCGAACTGATCCACAGCACCCTCTGTACCCCAACGCCGTCCTGTCCACACCTCGGCCCCTGGCTCTCGAGGGTTCACAAACAACACATAGCGCTCACCTTCAGGTCGATGCGGCAAAAACAGGGCGACGGCATCAGGCTCATCAAACCCTGTGAGATACCAGAAGTCGCTGTTCTGACGAAAGGGCCACTCACAGTCGGCATGGTGGGTTACCAAGGTTGCCGCTGGAATCACAGCAGCCGCACCGCCAAGATGAGCCATGAAGCGTTGACGCCGCTCGGCATAACCCTGAGCATCAATTGGAAGCGAACTATGAACCACGACGGAGACAGTGCACCAGGTAGACGTCAGGATGGCAGGGAAAGCATCCAGGCATGACTCACGACCTGCTGATCCTGATTCTGCTGGTGGTCGTGGTCCTCACCGGATCCGCCTTGTGTTCGGGTGTCGAGGCTGCTCTTCTCTCCGTCAACCCTGTTCGCGTTGTTGAACTCGCGGGTCGATCTAAACCTGTTGCCGGTGCTCGGCGATTGGCCCAGCTCCGTCAGCGACTCGGCCGAACCCTGTCCGTTCTGGTCATTGCGAATAACGGCTTCAATATTTTCGGCAGTTTGATGCTCGGTGGCTACGCCGCCTGGCTGTTTGAAGATATGGGCATCAGCGCTGTCGCGCTCCCCCTGTTCTCGATTGGTCTCACCGTGCTGGTGATTCTTTTGGGAGAGATTCTCCCCAAGGCGATCGGAACCCGACTGGCGCTGCCTGTATCACTCGCTAGTGCACCGATCTTGCACCTGCTTGGCGTTCTGATGCGTCCGCTCGTGCTTCTGCTGGAGAGACTGCTGCCCGCCATTACCCAGGAAAGCGAACTCAATACCGACGAAGAGGAGATTCGACTGCTGGCACGCATGGGATCCCAAACCGGCCAAATCGAAGCCGATGAGGCGGCGATGATCGCCAAGGTGTTTCAGCTCAACGACCTCACAGCGAGGGATTTGATGACACCAAGGGTTGCTGCTCCGAGCTTGGACGGAGCGAGCACGTTGGTGCAACTAAGGTCAGCCCTGCTCGAGAATGAGGCCCAGTGGTGGGTGGTCCTTGGTGATGCCGTGGACAAGGTTCTGGGGGTTGCCAGTCGAGATCGCTTGCTAGCGGCTCTCGTCCAAAACCAAGGTCAACTCACCCCGGCAGATCTCAGCGAACCAGTCGAATTTGTGCCTGAAATGATTCGCGCCGATCGACTGCTGACTGCATTCCGTCGCGATAACAGCGGAGTCAGAGTTGTAGTGGATGAATTCGGAGGATTTGTTGGTGTCATTGGCCCTGATGCGGTTCTGGCCGTGCTCGCTGGCTGGTGGCGCAAATCAGCAGGAGCGAATGGGTCGTCATGACGGCGTCCTCGTCTACATCGACCACGGAGCGGTGCCTGTCACTGCTGAAAATTTGGCGATCTCAACTCCAGCTCAATCAACGGGAACAAACCGTATTGGCAGGTTCACTCAGGAGCTTGGATCAGCAATTGGACCGCCTGTCGAATCGCAATCTGCGCGTTGCAGTCTTTGGCCGCGTAGGGGTAGGAAAATCAAGCCTCGTCAATGCATTGATCGGCCAAGAACTCTTGGCCACTGACGTCGCCCACGGCTGCACCCGTCAACAACAAGCGTTGCCTTGGGCAATCGCCATTCCTGGTCTCAACAGGATCGAACTCGTCGACACACCAGGAATCGATGAGGTTGCAGCAGCGGCGCGAGCGCGACTGGCGGCGCGAGTAGCCCTGCAGTCCGATCTTGTGCTTCTCGTGTTGGATGCAGACATCAGCAGGGTTGAGCTCGATGCCTTGGAGACCTTGATGAACAGTGGCAAACCAGTGCTCGCCGTGCTGAACCGCAGCGATTGTTGTCCTCCAGAGCAACTCGCCAGCCTCAGGCAAAGCATCAGCCAAAGGATCCAGGAGCGTTGTTACCGCAACCATCGCCCAAGGATTCCGGAACCGATTGCCGTTTCAGCCGCCCCTCGCAAAGCCATCCAACGGTCCGATGGCCGAATTCGCAGCGAGCGACAACCAGCTGTCGTGAACCCGCTAAGCAGGGCTGTCATCCATTTGCTGCAAGAGCAAGGCCAAGCCCTCCTGGCCTTAAATGCGCTCCGCCAAGCAGAACGGCTCCAACAACAACTTGAACGCGGGCGACTGGAGCGCCGACGACAAGACGCGCAAGGCCTCATCGGCCGTTACGCAGCGCTGAAGGCCACAGGAGTTGCGGCTAATCCTTTGGTGTTACTCGATCTAGCCGGAGGTATGGCCTGCGATACCGCCCTAGTAGTGCAGCTCTGCAAGCTCTATGACCTGCCGATGGGAGGCCCAGCAGCCCGGAGGCTGATGCAACGGCTCTCGGGGCATAACGCCATGTTGGGAGGCGTCCAATTGGGTCTTCAGCTTGCGTTAGCTGGAGTGCGGCAGCTACTGCTTATCGCCGCCCCCTTCTCCGGGGGATTAAGCCTGGGTCCAGCCGCCCCCGTCGCCGTCGCCCAGGCCGCTCTCGCCGTACACACCACACGCAGAACTGGCCGGCTCACCGCTCGCTGGCTGGTCGATCAGCGCGGGCGAGGACGGCGTGGCAATCCAGCACCGACAACCCTGATGCGGCGTCTTGTTCGCAGCGATACCAGCATGCAACGCCTGCTTGCAGAGTGGCCACAGCCACCAAATCGGCCCAGGCGCGACGGGCTCTTGCCATGACCGCAACCATCGCCCTGCTCGGGACCAGCGCCGATCCACCAACTCTCGGACATCAGGCTCTTCTCGAAGGCCTTTTGGATCACTTTCAACGGGTCGCCACCTGGGCTAGCGACAACCCAATGAAACGCCACGATGCCAGCCTTGATCTGCGTAGCAAGCTTCTCAAGGCCTTGGTCCTGGCCATCGACAACCCACGGGTCAGCATCGACCAAACACTCAGCAGCCCCTACACCATCACCACACTTGAACGGGCAGCACATCGATGGCCCCAGCACGAGCTTTGCTTTGTTGTAGGTAGTGATCTGGCGGCCCAGATCCCCCATTGGAAGCAAAGCGAGCTCTGGCTCAAGCGCTGCCGGTTGGGGGTGGTGCCGCGAAAGGGTTGGCCGCTGGAACCCGAACACCTCGAACAACTCCGCGAACTCGGCGCACAGATCACGGTGCTGCCTTTGCAGATTCCTGAAACAGCCAGCTCAAGCATTCGTCAAACGAGCGCTGCAGATCAAATCCCAAAACCGCTCTGGCCCCTCCTCTTGCAGCACAATCTTTATGGACTCCAAGACGCTCCTTCCTGAATTGACATGCGCATCGCCCTGGCCCAGACCAATCCTCTGGTGGGCGATCTGTCCGGAAACGCCAAACGGCTGCTAGAGGCTTGTCTCAAAATCAGCCATCAGGCCCACAGCACACCTCCTGCGTTGGTGGTGAGCCCAGAGCTTTCACTGTGGGGCTATCCCCCTCGAGACCTGCTGTTAAGTCCTGAGCATCTCCAACGGCAAAACGAGGCTCTCAATCAGCTGCAGCAGGGGCTTAGCCATGCTCTTCCGCACACTGCCCTGTTGGTGGGAATGGTGGAACCTGCACCAGACCAGCAACATCCCCGACTCTTCAATGCAGCAGCTCTCGTAGAGGCAAACGGTTGGCGCGTCGTCGCCCGCAAACAACTCCTACCCAGCTACGACGTCTTTGATGAATCGCGGTATTTCAGACCTGCCAACCAAGCCAGTGTTCTGAGCTTTCCATCTGAAGGACAAGATTGGCGCCTAGGCATCACCATCTGCGAAGACCTATGGGTTGAGGACGCGCTTCAAGCACAACGCTTGGTGGGACCGGACCCGATCGCCAACCTCATCTCTGAGCAAGTGGATGTGTTGCTGAATCTCTCCGCCTCCCCCTTCGGCAGAACCAAAGCATCGATTCGACATCAGCTCGCCGCCCGGGCTGCTCAACGTCTTGATTGCCCAGTGGTCTATGTGAACCAGGTGGGCGGCAACGATGAGTTGGTGTTCGATGGCGGCAGTTTCGTAATGGCGACAAGCGGTGAGGTGGAGTTGCAGCTTCCCACCTGCCGGGAAGCCATCGCCTGCTGGGACAGCACCGACAGGCGTTCTGCTGCAACGGGGGGCACAACCGACTCCATAGAAAGCACAGATCTCGAACAACTGTTCCAGGCCCTTGTGCTCGGCGTGCGCGACTACGCCGATAAATGCGGCTTTCAACGCGCTCTCCTGGGATTAAGTGGCGGCATCGACTCAGCTCTTGTGGCTGTGATTGCGGCAGCGGCACTCGGAGCAGACCGCGTGCAGGCGTTGCTAATGCCCTCTCCCTGGAGCTCTATTGGCTCGATTGATGATGCAGAGGCACTTGCAAAACGACTGGGAATGTCCACCAAAACAGTGCCAATTCAAGACTTGATGCAGGGTTTTGAGGCCACCCTCACCCCAGCACTGGAACAAGCACCGTCGGGCGTTACTGCGGAAAATCTGCAGTCACGCATCCGAGGAACCTTGCTCATGGCCGTTGCCAATCAGCAAGGGCAGCTGTTGCTGTCAACAGGAAACAAGTCAGAACTTGCGGTGGGGTACTGCACCCTCTACGGCGACATGAATGGCGGGTTGGCGGTGATTGGTGATCTCTATAAGTCAACGGTGTTTTCTCTCTGCCGCTGGTTAGATAGCCCTGAGGCCAAGACATGCCGTAAAGATCTGGGCTTGCCAGAACACAACGACTTGATCGGACTGGAGATCTTGAACAAACCGCCTAGTGCGGAGCTACGTCCAGATCAACAGGACAGTGACTCCCTTCCCGACTACGCCACTCTCGATCCCCTTCTGAGGGATCTGATCGAAAAACACAGCTCTGGCACTCAATTGATTGAAGCTGGTCATGACCCGGCTGACGTGCAACGGATAGAACAACTCTTTCGACGCGCGGAATTCAAACGCCGCCAAGCCCCTCCTGTTTTGAAAGTAAGTCGACAGGCCTTTGGAACCGGTTGGAGGCTCCCGATCGCCGCCCGCTGATTTCAAGACGCATAGACCAGTGGCCAATCCGGCTGGGCAGGGTCAGATTGAAGGATCGTCTTCGGCAGCCATGGCTCAATCCGTACTGACGGCTCCGATGGCCACCATCGGAGTCCCCACAGAAATCAAGGTTGATGAGCAACGCGTCGCGCTGACACCGGATGCCGTCAAAGAGCTCGTCACCCATGGACTAGAGGTGCGGATCCAGAGCGGTGCGGGCTCCGGAGCAGGAATTGATGACGAGGCCTTCGCCGCTGCAGGCGCTCTGATCGTGGATCAAGAACAAGCCTGGGGGGCGCACTTAGTCGTGAAGGTGAAGGAGCCGCAACCAGAAGAATTTCGCTTTTTGCGGAATGACATGGTGCTGTTCACCTATCTGCACCTAGCGGCATATCCAGAAGTTGGAGAAGCCCTTCTTGAAGCGGGCACCACGGGTGTTGCCTACGAAACGGTGCAACTAGAGAACGGAAGCCTGCCACTGCTAGCGCCGATGAGCGAAATCGCTGGCAGGCTTGCAGCACAAGTAGGAGCACGATTACTCGAACGCCCACAAGGAGGCCGAGGTGTGTTGATCGGAGGCTGTACTGGTGTTCAACCGGCCCGCGTGGTGGTGCTAGGTGCAGGCACCGTGGGTTGGAACGCCGCACGACTGGTCGCTGCCATGGATGCGGAAGTGATGCTTCTGGATCGCTCCCCCGAACGGTTACGCAGCCTGGAGGCCTATCGGAGTGGACGCCTGATGAGTGTTGTGAGCAGCCGCGGTCTTCTCGAAAGACTGATTCCCACCGCTGATCTTCTGATAGGCGCCGTTTTAACCCCTGGGGGCAGGGCGCCAACGCTGGTGGATGAAGATATGGTGAAGGGAATGAAACCAGGCTCAGCAATCGTTGATGTGGCCATCGATCAAGGCGGCTGCATCGCCACCAGCCGTGAAACAACCCATACAAACCCCACCGTGACCATCCACGGTGTTCAGCATTACGCCGTGGGAAACATGCCTGGAGCCGTGCCGTTCACCTCCACCGAAGCCCTTGTGAGCGTCACCTTGCCTTACATCGTTGGCATCGCAGGGAGGGGCCTGGAAGAAGCTGTAACAGAGCGCCCTGAATTGCTTTCTGGACTTAATACGGTGCAAGGGTCTGTTTGTCATCCAGGTGTGGCCAAAGCACTGGACGTCCCACCGCGTCATCCCATGGCCTGCTTGCGCTGAGCAAAATCTGCTTTTTGCCAAACTAACAATTGGCAGAAAACAAACGACCGAATCATGTAAAACCAGATCCAAAACAGATCACTTCAAGGCCCAGCTGACAGCGCCGAGCTTCCAACGCACAACTGTCATCAAATGGCGCAAATCAAGATCACAAGGTCACCAGAATGCCGAGATTCTTATTTCGCCAAGGCGTAGACATATGCATCAAAAACAATGACATCATCATCAGAACCCCATACGCCACACGATCAGACCCAAATCGTCAACTATTGCGCATCAGTGATGCTGAAGAACCAATAAAAAAACTAGTCAAAAAACTTTCCCAAGAGGGAATCGAAAGCAATCAATATAGAGATATACCGAAAGAGATAGGATCCACTTCTCCAAACTTTAAGCTTTGGCGGCAACTAAAAGACTTCTACAGAAAAGGTTTACTCATTCACGAAATCAGTGGATGCAATGGTATTGCTATACGCCTGCTGCCCATCAATCCAGGGATAAAGCAACAACTCTGCCCAAGCGACAATAAAGAAATCAAACTATCAACATTTACTAGCATTCAGCCCTGCCTAGAAGGCCTCGACATCACATCACCATTAACATCCACAACACTACGCCTACAGGATCATCGGCTCTACCCACTCATCCAAAGACTCGTAGCACCCTGCACATTAGAAAGCATTAGGCTCCTCCTGCCAGAAGATCTATGCTCTCAAAGCCAAGACATCATTTCTCTTTTCCTCTCCTCTGGAATGGCAGGGATCTGCAACTCCGAGCAGAACGCAGAGATCGACCAAGACGCCATCAAGGCCGGGTGGAACAAGCAAGACCTGAGCTTTCACAGTCATACCCGTCGACATATTATTGATCACTACCAAGAAGAGTTGTTGCCTCGAGAAATCAATGAGGCTTCGCCAAAGGCAAGAAATCAAAGAATCATCCTCAGCACAGTTTCATTGCCAAAACCATCAATCGATAACCAAGATATAAATTTCTATCAAGTACTTAAGAAACGAAAAAGCATTCGAACCTATAAAACTAGTCCTATAAGCATTAAAGCATTAGGGAGCCTACTGTGGCATTCGATGCACACCAGAGAAGAAATCATCTGTGATCCAGCGCTAACTCGTTCCTACGAAGGATTATTAAGGCCTGTCGCGAGTGCTGGAGGCCTACACTCCATCGAACTCTATCTGTGCATAAAACAGTGCATCGGTGTAAGCCCAGGTTTTTATCACTACGACTCTTTTGACCACTCTCTCGGGAGAATGAGTGATCTAAACAAATCCTGCCAAAACATGCTTGAGATGGCTGTCAACACAACATGCCGAGCGCCACAGGCCGCTTCGATATCTCCTGGACAAGGCCAGCAACCTGATGTCCTAATCGTAATGGCTACGCGCTATGAAAGGAATTCCAGCCTTCACTCTGAAACTGGTCTTGCCTATGCCCTAATACTGAAAGATACAGGTGCAATTTATCAGCAGCTCTATCTTGTTGCTACAGCGCTTGGGCTCGCGCCATGTGGACTAAGCTTTGGGAGCAGTGAATTATTCGAAAAAGCTTCCGGGATATCTCGCCAAATCGAATGTTCTGTAGGCGAATTCATGGTTGGAAATCCCGGACAATGATCAAGAGGTTCTTCATACAAATGCAAACAAAGCAGCAACTATAGAGAGAGAATTAAGAGGGGGAGATGACTCATCCCTGTGCCAGAACATCGCGATAAATCGAGACATAAGAACCTGATCGAAGCAAACAGAGGACTGTGAATGAAACACTCCCCAAAAGCGTCAAAGAAGATAGTGGTCACCCGTAAGGTCGCAATCCGACCATCCTTGACGAGTTATCTGCGTCGCGCACCGCACGTCACGGGACAGGGAAGCAAGGCTTAAGCGACAGCTGATTAGCACTGACCAATCCAGAGCAACACCGAGATCAACACCTCTTGGCCCTTGGCTAGACCTCAAAACAAACGCGAACACGGCAAAAGCGGCAAAGCCCGCAACAGTCTGTTACAATAGTTTTAAGTTTAATAACGACAGATGGAAAACTCCAAATTCGGCTTCTCAAGCTTCGCTGAGCAGTGGAACGGAAGGCTCGCAATGATGGGCTTCGTAATCGGACTCGGCACGGAACTACTGACTGGACAGGGAATTCTTTCCCAAATTGGTCTCGGCTGAAGCCGACTGACTAACTAAGTTCTAGCCAAACATAAAAAAGAGTTGGATATTTCCAGCTCTTTTTTTTGCGCAGATTGTATGGGAGGAGAATCAAAATAATGACATGTGTCTCCCTTCGGCTTCACTACTATTATCAATAAAAATCTATATACTTCCAACAAGAAATATTTTAGCCGATAAGATTCCTTTGCTCTACCAGAAAGTGTATATACATAAAACAGATCGATCTACACGAGGATCGATAGTAGTAAATCCTTATTGGTTATGAGATTCTCATTTCCAAATAACGTACCAACACATCGCAAGCTTTCGATAATTTGCGAGTAACTAAGACAATGCGGACAAGGCTTAGGTCAAAGGTGGCTGCTTACATGCGCTATCTAGCTGAGTACTAATCAGTTCATTTGTTGCGTCTACCTGGCTCAGGAATATCCTCTTCAAACATTGAAATCGCACCAAGCAGTAGAGCCATACAGGTTGTAAGCATAAAAACCCATGTCCCCATAACTAAAACTTGATTGTCTCCATAAGTTAGTTCAACAGGCCATGCTTCGATAAATAAAGAAACCATTAGGAAAACAAAGAGCAATACTTCTCCAGCATGGAGGTTGAGCGATCTGAGACTATTAACCAATACAACATTCTCAAGTAGCAGATGACAGCAGATAGAGTGATAAGCATTTATGCACAAACCAATAGATAGCAGCAAGACGTAGAATCACTCAAGCGAAAACAGATCAAAAAAAGTCCAAAAAACTCCCAAAAAGACTGAACATGCCTCCCTATCAAATTTTTCAATGCGATGTAGAAGAAGAAAACAGTTCAGGAACTTATGAAACTCTTGAACTAGCAAAGACTGCCTGGGCTGATTTAATATCAAGGCGGAATGAAATGAGCTTAATAGCCATAGAGCTCGTTGACGACGAGTTAGAAGTAATAGAAACTTATTACTTTATTTAAAATCCCATTGGAAGATTATAAAAAGTCAAAACCAAAATGTCCATATCATTCTTGTATTCAAAACAATACCAGAATAGGAAGATGAAAGTCTATTAATTGAATCCAAATCATGGATTGACAGAATATTTGACAAGGCAACAAATCCTGACCACAGCAAGATGGGGCCTAATTGAGACAATCAGAACAGTAAATACTTTTCGAAAGAGAAGAAGCAAAAGATAACACCTCTTCTTTCCATCATAAGCAAAAATCTAAAGCTTCCAGTGGTTAATAATTTAAAGCCAATAGTTTAGAGAAAAGACTCAAAAACAGAAGTCAAAAAGACTGAGGGATGGAAACAAGCCAAGCTGGATCATGACTGATTTTTCTTAAAGTTCTTGACAGCTAATTGCAGCTGTCCCAACGCCGCACGCCCTATATTAAAAACCGCCCAAGAAATTGCTAGCACAATGGGAGTAAAAACAGCAACTATTCGCCAATCCATAGTCTTTAAAAAGCCTGATTTGAACAGGCTACATACCAAAAACAAAACAAGCAAAGCCTTCCTTACATTTGAATGCATCAAATGGCAGGTAAGAGAGTAAGTTAATTGCGTCTAAAATGAAATATCATCTTGTCATGCAGAATTAGAAAGATTATTTCGTTTGATAGCCCAACAAGACCCTTGCTACGCTTTGATAGAAGAAATAGGAGAGATTTATGGTTACCCCAAACTGGTATTATTTTGCAATTGCTCCTCTTAATAGCGGTACTATCCGATTTAGAACTAAAACAGAAAGAGCATTGCATGCTCGTGTCATTGCTTGCGAAATAAACTGGAAAGACTACCAGACATCCAACCTTCTAGACGAATGGATTACTGCAAAAAAAGAATTAGAAATTTATCAAGACTCCCTTCACATAAACAACAAAAAAAATTAGAAATTGATTAAAAGAAAGTTATAAAATTTTTGAAGAGTGAAAAACCAGTAAAAGTCCTTAAATCGAAGCTTTAGCCCCTGTCCAGAGAAACATATGGATGATAATCCTAATCGGAGAGGCATGAAAGCAGACTTCAATAAATCTTTTTCAAATACTGTTCACCTCCAAAAGAAACATGGTTGGCAAGAATCAAAACCAAAAGCGTAGTAATCCATCTGACGGATAAAAGAAACAAATAGACAATGCAAGGCTATAGCTTAGGGTCAATAAAGATCAGAGGATATTAAACATAAAATAGTCGAAACCAACCAAAACAAAAGAATGCTTACTAACACCCTCTATCTAGAATACGTTTCTTACTCTCAGCTGGCCCAAACCAACCACCACATGAACTGATGGCAGGGTGGAAGAAGCAATTGAACTACATGCAAATGAATCAGATGACAGAGCAATAGAACAGCGGAGGAAGTTACAATAAGAATATCTTCTATATTTAAAACTTGTCTATTTACTCTTGGGCGCTAAAATTTCCCACTATCTATCACATCACGGTAAAAGCACCCGCAGGCTTAGAGCCAAATGAAATATTAGAAAAGATTAAAAGTGGAGAAATAGAATTCGAGGCCGAAAGCTATGACAGCTTTACACCTGGAGATTTCATGAAAACATGTTATTCAGAAGAGAATAAAGAGCTAATAATGAAAATGGAAGAAGAAGAGGAGGAGCAATAAGGTCACAACAAGTGAATCATATGCATGACGTGCTGTCATTGGCATACAAACCAAACGCCCTACTCACAAATACAGGAGGGGTGTCAAACCCAACAGTTCAGAGGAGACAACGGAGACAAGCATCGTCGAATCATTAACAAGGCTGTGACTGAAGGCTTTTCAAGTCTAATTTGTGCACGATCACATCTATTCCCCAACAACTGAGAGAATTGCATAAGTTACCACCTCTCATAACAAGTGAGCAATTAAATTGTTCGTATCGCTGGGACAATTGGTCCTCATTTAGTTTTAATAGAAGAAGGCACCGTTTGGTCAACACGGTGGCGCATGCACCAAGTCGCTCTGGACAGGGCGGCTTTTTTTTGCATAGAGAAACATGATACCCAACTAAAACAATAGAAGCCCACAAATTGATCGCTAATCCAAGGACGAGTCGATGTAAAATACCAAATAAACGAGCTACACCAGAAAACTTACAGTGTATTATTTTTGTAAGAGATAGAAAACGATTTTATCCTTGTCTAGACTCAATCAGGCTAGAAAATCTAGCCCCTGGGAATCGAAAACTATTAATACCGATTTTTTATTGCCAAACCATACTAAGAATGGAGCCTGATCATCTTTAGTTACGATGCCAGGTAATCAAAGACAGTCTCAGCAGTAGCGACTAATATCTCTAAACACGACACAGTTTTGTAGAGTAAAAAATATACAAACAAATCAAAGTGCTAAAATTAATAACTTCAATGTCACTGTATGCTGTTGTTTGTATTTTGGCTATTTATGCGGCCACAAGGGAATATGAACAACAGCAGCCTATTGGCCTTCTAATCGTAGGGATGGTATTCATTCCCATAATAATAACGATTTATGGAGGTCTACCCTTGGATTTCATGAAAAAAGCGAAGCCTATAGAGACTACTACGAACCACGATGATCTCACCTAGACGCAATTCAAAAATAGATATTCAAATAACTCAAAGCATCAAGATAGTAAATAACAATCTTGAAGGGTGATCAAGATATAGATACACATCGAATTAAAAAAAGCTGGCTCAATTAATGAGCCAGCTACCTCTAAAGGACTTGCAGTACAGGACAGATCAGAGTTGAGCCAACGATTGCCACTGATTAGGCTTAATCTTGGCGACCAGATCGAACTTGCCATCACCAAGGGGTTTTGCAATATAGGCAACACCCATCGGTGCGGGATAAATCCCCTCAGCTGGAACGACAGGCATTGTCACTCCCTGGAAAGGATCATCATGTCCAACTAGGAACGTGTTTTTTCCAGACTCAGGCTTCGCGGACATCAAAGGAGAAACGCGCGTGGCGTATTCTTTGTAGTCCTCCGGAGTGCACTCAACACAGGGCAGGAAGTTCAGTTTTGAGTTCTTGGTGTAGGTGCCGAAAGCTAGATCAGCTGTGTTGTATGCACGGCAGTAGTCGCTTGAAATGACATCTCCGACGGGAATACCTGCCGCCTTAATACCTTCGCCGATCACTTTGGCATCAGCTTTGCCTTCAGTACTCAGGCGACGCTGGGTATTGCAGTCGGAGAGATCAAGTGCAGGGCTGACCTGGTCACCCCAATCTTTAACAGTTTTAGTATGTCGAAGGTAAATGACATGACCACCATCCCTCAGAGCGCTGACAAGAGCTTTGTCGTCGAGTTTGTTGACAAACTCTTTGTTGTTCTGCTCCCCGGAAAGGGTGGTGTTGTTTTGCTCATAGGCTTCTACACCACTCCTGTCTGCGGACAGTTGTTCTTGGGATGCGGTGTCATTGGATAGATTCTTGGTGGATTCCTTAGTATCCGACTCAGACGAGCATGCTCCTAGCATCATGAGAACTAAGGCCAAGGAAAGTTTTTTGATCATAGGAAAAAGTGTTTCAAGTATTCAAAGCCATGCCCATTGATCGATCATCTTGCGAATTACGAATAGATGTCATCGTTGATACAAAACCGCCGCATTAATAAGCTCAGCCAGCAATGCAAAAGTGACCTAGGGTCAGCGAAGAATTCCAATATGCTAATCACATAGCAATGGCAAATACTAAAACTATTTATATGCTTCAAGGGAGTAAAAGGAGTGAGCAGGATTACTCTCTCCACCATCCACAAGAATTGCGACTGGTGGTTACTAGTAAGTTGCACCTAAACAGTGCTGGCTGTACGGAAGAATAATTACTTCAGTTTTTCCCTGATGGCCGTTGAGCTCTGTAATCATCGGCCACGACATCTAGCAATCCGAGTACATACTGGTCAGTAGCTTTTATCTTTAGCTGTAGGCTCAAAACAGTAAACCTTATTGACTCAATAGCATCATTTATTTCCCCTTCAAGCTCGTCTTTTGATGGTTTCCACTCATCGCGACAAAAGCTTGGATTGCTAGATATTTTATCAAAAATACTAATTGAATTACTTGCATTACCTTGAGGCTGATTACGCCTTTTAATTGGCTTCATTGGAGAATCAAAACTGATTTATCATCGTTGAGTCTTAGATTCCATTTATGACAAAAAACAGATAGGGGCGTAACCGCAATCACAACTCCATGTCAAGTATTGATTGCTCCAGTCAACACCTTAGAGAAAAGTGACTCTTTGTAGCCCGAGAAGAAGGATAAGACACCCACCTTTCAATTTTTCGGCCCGAACCTTCCCTTTCTCAGAGAGTCCCAGTGCTAGACATCAAGGGAGCAAGAGAGAATGCCTCGCTTTTGTGCAGGCATCACGCTCATAAGTCACAGCTATTGAGAACTTTTCGCACTAACGAAGTCTGCTATTGGAGAAAAATAGATAGGTGACTCTTTGGACGGGGTCAACAGTCCCACAACCATCAACCTTTCGCGATTTAGAAGCCCGCGCGAGGTTGAGGGACAGTAACTTGAATTGTAAAGCGAACTAAAGGCCTAAACATTAGGTTTTTAAAACACCGTCCATCTCATGGGCCGCCCTGCAGAAGTAACGACTGGGGCTTCACTCTCTCATTACTCTTAAGGTGTCAACATGGCAACAGCGATAGTGTCTTAAAAAAGAATGCAAAAACAATTCAAAACGGCTGCATACAACAATAGAAACTTGTAGAGAGCAGAACTATTGCTGGATCAATTCCATAAGCACAATTGAAAACCCGGTTTGAAGGAGATTCACCTATATCTAGCAAGATTGAGTGCTTTGCAGGTCAATTCATAATTGGTAATTACCGACAAATAAATATCATCCCCTGCAATGAACAAAACGCATAAAAAAATTTGCAGAGAAAGTGGTCCGTCATGGAGAATCAATTAAGACGCGCCTAACAAGTACCACTTTGCCGCTCCGCCACACAAAAATACTGAGTGAATGCAAGCTTGGAAGGCCACTGTTTGCTTGCGCGGCAAGCGCACTGGTTCACTGGAAATCACTTGGAGCAGACCCTTAGCGAGGAGAACCCAGAAAGGTGCATCTTGCTATCGAAAAATCGGCAAGAAAGGGGGCAGAAGAACAGACAGACCGGAAAGCGCAATAATCTGTTACAATTTCTTCAGATTTCTTAACTCAGATGAGTGATTCAAAATTTGGCTTCTCATCCTTTGCAGAACAGTGGAATGGGCGCCTCGCGATGCTGGGTTTCGTCATTGGTCTAGGCACAGAGCTCTTAACAGGACAGGGGATTCTTTCCCAGGTAGGTCTTGGGTGAAACCTGCTCTAGAAACCGACGTCTGGATGCCCAATAGCAAAACTGGGCATTTCCAGCTCTTTTTTTTCGCAGCATTCATTGCAGTACTTGGCATTGGAGGCAACATAGCCATACGCCATCTATGGACTTCACTAGTGAGTACGGCCAACCTTTTCTAGGAGACAAACCAAGCAAACTATTAGTGATTGAAAAAGTGCCTGCAAGGAGTACCATCCGTGCAGGCTTTTTTGTTGAAAGTAATTCACTTACCAGTCAGAATAACCCATCGGAGTTACAAGCACAGCGCCCTCTTCAGCAACTTGCCGCTAATGCAATTTAGGAATTAGGTATTACCAATGCCTATGGTCAAGGCTTGGGAAATCAAGTCATTTAGGTTAGGAGGAGTATGCCTGCCGAGTTAATAGCCATAAAACAAGTAGACAAAACCAATCATTTCGCGCCGATAGTAATTTAGGATTTGCTTGCCTAAGACTTGATGAAACATAGATGCTAGAAAAGGGTATAAGAAGTGGCCAATAGGCAACTAAATTGAAATGCTGTCAGGCAGATTAAAAACAAGAGGAGATCAACCAAAGCATTGGGCTTTACCATCTATCCAAATACAACAAAAAAAGGTTCAAGAGCGATCAGATGATTCTCTGTCATGTATAAGGATGCAGGCTTGTCAACGTAGGAACACTACAGTTCAAGAGTTAGCAGATAGATGAATGGAAGGTCTTGCAACTGCATTCAAACTAAAAACAGCAGGCTTCATGGCATCACATTTTCGATCTAGATCAATCCTCAATGCAATATTCGTATCGTTCTTTGCTCTTATCGTCATGCCATTAATCGTCGACGGAAGTGAGGCAGAAAGCGCTTTGTTGGCAATTATTCCATCAGCAGTAGCAACAATGATTCTTTGGTTTACATTCATCAACAAATACGTCAATTGAATCATGCAGAAATCAACAAGCTCTCCTTACGGAATCGAAAACTTTAGAACTATCGGGTTCATATTATTTTTATGTGGTAGCTACTATCACTGCATTGATTTTCTGGGCACTGAAAAGACAAGCCTATGGGTCATGGGCATGACGTTCTTAGCATTAATGCTGGTCAGCATTGGACTCTGGATTCGATATGCCCTAAGAAAGAGATTTTGGACATTTTTTATCTAATCAAAGCATCAAGAACAAACAGGTGAGGCGATGATCGCATGACTGGAAGACAAACCAAATATCGACAAATGCCTGGTAAAATTTCAATTCTCCTTAAGCCGAGAAAGCGAAAAATAGCTAAGGCATTAGCTCATAAGTAGGCCTTTAAGTATATCTAAGTCCATCTTTTATGAGGAAGTATCTGTGGAGCTTTCAGAGTTTTTCTCAGCTGGCGTAGAAACTTTTGACTGAATGGACTCAACCTGGTCAGGTGCCGATGCAGGAGTTGGAGCGGCACTTTTCTTAGTCGGAATAGATGTCTTTAGCTTCGCTGATGGAGTCTTCGTTGAGGGAGGCTTAACGCTGGATCCATCTTGTTGCTTTGAAGCAACAGTCTTTGAAGTAGCAGCCTTAGAAGTAGAAGCCTTGGAGGCAGCAGGCTTAGGAGCCGTTGACTTGGGAGCGGGCGAAGCTTTCACTGGCTTCCTTAGATAATTCCTAGAACCATATGTTTTTTCAATTAGAAAGAAAATACCTGCCACTACAGGGATAGAAGTTAAGCCACCAACAATGATTTCAAATTCCGATAACGCCATTACAAAACAGGAATTCCAAATAGTACGCGAAGGGGAATCGTACCTGGAAATCATTTGATGTCTAGGAAAGAAGCTTTTGAAGAGATCAAGGGTACGTTTTGTACCAATACTCGGCATCACAAGGCAGAGGACGATGAAAATATTAGCCAAAAGAATGCAACAATTGAACAAGCCAAGATATCTTATTTACGGTGAAATTGTTCAATCAAAATATGTTAAAGGTTTGCATATTTGTGCTGCTTGGCTATCTAATCTGAGAATGCCCAAGTAAATCAACAAATGCAATCCTATGGGAAACCATCAGTCAGTTATGACTGGTGGGCTGGCAATTCTGGAGTAGCGAAACGATCCGGTTCCTTCATTGCTGCTCATACAGCACATGCAGGCCTAATCATGTTTTGGGCAGGAGCATTCACACTCTTTGAGTTGGCTCGTTACGACGCGTTGCTACCCATGGGGGACCAGGGATTAATCCTTCTCCCTCATATGGCTTCATTGGGTTTAGGCCTCGGTGCAGGGGCAACGATAGTGAACACAGAGCCATACATCGCCATAGCCGCATTTCACTTGATCTCTTCCGCGGTATTGGGAGCTGCTGGTATTTGGCATCTCCTCAGAGCTCCTAAGGATCTTTCTAAAGCAGAAGGCCGTGCCGAAAAATTTCATTTCGAGTGGGATGACCCCAAGAAACTCACTTTTATTCTTGGCCACCATCTCATCTTTCTAGGTCTTGGAGCTATTGCCTTCGTTGAATGGGCACAGCACCACGGAATTTATGACACTGCCATTGGAGCAGTTCGCAAGGTTGAACCCAACATTGACCTGGGAATGGTATGGAGCTATCAGACTAATTTCCTATCTATTAGCAGTTTAGAAGACGTAATGGGGGGCCATGCTGTATTGGCTTTTATATTGACGATTGGTGGGGTATGGCACATTGTCACAAGCCCATTTGGACCCTTCAAGAAAATACTTATCTACTCCGGAGAAGCAATCCTTTCCTATTCACTTGCAGGAATCGCGCTCATGGGGTTTGTGACAAGTATATGGTGCGCACAAAACACAACTATTTATCCAGTTGAATTCTACGGAGAGGCTTTAAAACTCAACTTTGCATTCTCACCTTACTTTAGCGACACAGTACCTGTGTTGAATGATGGGCATACTGCCAGAGCCTGGCTCGCCAATACTCACTTTTACCTGGCCTTTTTCTTCCTGCAGGGACACTTCTGGCATGCATTGAGGAGTATGGGCTTTGATTTCAGGAGCGTCCCAAAAGCCCTCGACGAAATGGAAACAATCAAGGTGAATTAACTAGCTATCACTGATTATTTACTGGAATGACCTCTTTGATTTTACAAAGGGGTCATTTTTCATAAATTTCAACTGAAAAATGACAATAGCGCTCTAAATAGAGTGGTGTTTTCTTTTCACATCGACAACATCCTCAAGGGTTCAAACAACTTTTAATCAGCCCTTCTGTTGACGTAACCAGAGGGGGAAAGTCACAGAGACTTGATATACAACCAGTCCCCCTTCCGATCCCCATCCCTCCGTTGGAAGAGCGACGTTTCAGTCATCACATTGCGTTGACCACCCGCCCCAAATGTTGCCTCAAACGTCACCGTGCCTTCAAGATCTTCCACTCCGCCAGCCTCCACGGCCTTGATCCTCAGTCCCAACCAACGCGCCTCGCGACAATTCTTCCGTAACTCTTTGCGGCGTTGCCCCAATGGCGTCAATGAATCCGGATGCGTTGCCATCAAATAATCCACTTCAGCAAGCGCAAAAGCCGAATAACGCGAACGCATCAACTGTTCAGCGGTATTAGCCAATTGTTCCCCACGATGCAGAGGTTCACAGCAAGTTTCGTAGCTCATTCCGCTTAAGCACGGGCAAGGTTCTGTGCTTTTCGATGATCCAAAACCAGCAGCGCTTGCCATCACTCCATCTCCTTCAAAGCTGGTAAGGGTCGCATCAATGCAGACAAGGAAACACCTTCGCGCAAGGCCAACACCATTCCAGCCGCTTCTGCATAAGAACTCGCTTGCAACACCTCAGATCCCAAGCCGAGCACTGTTGAGGTGACCTGCAACAAGGACGGATTGGTCACACAGATCACAGGAACCTTGCGCTCAAGACAAGCCAACGCTGCTTCTCCACCCAAAGAGCCCTCTGGGACAACCAACACTCCCAAATCATCAGCGACAAGATCACGGATGTTGGCCGATGAGCGCTGGACCAATTCGGGTGCCTGACTTAAACCCACCAACACGCACGCCAAAAAGGTGTAACCCAACTCTTCCCCAGCAGCACGAGGATCCAGCTGCGGATCCAGCGGCAACACTGATAGGGCCGGCGCATGGGCGCAGGGAATCTCTAGATGGCGCACCAGTAGATGACTGATCACCGCTTCGGCGCCCGCCAAAGCATCCACACCACTGCCATGGCGGTAGGCCTGCAAAGCCTCACTGCCCTGATCGTCGGGAAAGCGGGCAACGACCGCAATCGCCGTTGCACCATTGGCTTTTAAACGTTCACCCGCCCGCAATAAAGCATCGGGGCGCTCGAGGGTGCCCCAACTCGCCCCGCTCTGGCCCAATCCCAAATGAACCCCTAAGGGCACATCGCTAGAGACCACAGGGCCGATCTCAATGCCCAGCGTTGCCCTGCAACCATCAGCGACCTGCAGGTGGCGTTGACGAAGCTCGGGTTCGATTCCGGCATCCAAAAGCAAACCAATCCGCTGCTTGCGAATAGGCCTCAGCGCCCAATCACCGGCTGCAAAGCGGTCGATGCCATACCCCTCCACATAGTGAATGCGCGGGTCTTTCCAATACAAGGAAGCCCCATTCATCACGTTGGGATGGGTGATCAAACACCCAGAGGCCGCCGCCAGAAGCCTTGCACTCGGAAGCGCGTCGCCGGCATACCCGCCGATCAAACAACCAATCCCTGTTGGGACCACCATCAACGTGGGCAAGGGAGACACCAAAGACAGCCTCTCCCTCACTCAATCAAAACCGCTTCAATTTCTAAGACAGGGCCATGATCCTGCTCTGAATGATTGACAGAGGTAATCGCCCAACGCAGGGGGGCACCATGAATGCTCAATTGATCTTTCACCCAACGACGCAAATCAGACGCCTTTAGATCTTTCGGCCAAGACAATGTCAACGTTTTCGAGGTCAACCTCATTTCTGGTACTGACCAAACTGAGCTTCATAAAGCGCATCCTCCTGACCAGCCAGAAGACGCAGATCAGAACAAGGGAAAGCAACACAAAGCAAGGTGAATCCATCAGCGCGCAGGTCTTCCTTTACACCCATCGCATCAGATTGCTCCACCGATCCACTTTTCAGACGGGCTGCACATGTTGTGCAAACACCTGAACAGCAAGAACTTGGAAGCATGACCCCGGCTTCTTCCGCAGCCGCCAACACGGTTTGATCAGAACGACAGGGAAAGCTGTGTTCAACAGCATCCACTTCGATGCTGACGTTGTATGTGACAGCAGCACTGGCGAGATCGCTCATCCTGAAAGAGATGCCTTGATCATTCATCTTCTCAGGGCAACAGGCCCTATGACGACAGATCTGAGCAGGGAGTCCATTGCGAGGGATGGGGCGCCAGGTATTCCGGTGGGTTGCCCTGCTCCGGAGCCGTGATCACAAAATCAAAACTGATCGAGCAGCGGAGCGATTCAGGATCACCATTCGCCAACACGCTGTGATCAAGCCTGGAAGGAAACAGCACAAGCAAGCCAACCTCAGGTGCAAGATCCCAACTTTCAGAATTAAAAGGGTGATCAGAAGCGATTGGCCCGCCATGACCTGCGACGAGTCCTGGCACCAGCTCATTGCTTTGATGAGGGGCATGCACACGAAGCACACCCTCCTCCCCTGAACCATCTCCAGTGAGATAGAGAACCGCACTGAGGTGGGCATTGGGATGGTGATGGCGGCCAACGAGCTGATCCCAATCGCTCAGCACAGGCCAGCAACGCTGGAGATGCAAAGCCACTTGGCTGCTATCAAAGCCAACGGCCTCCAGGTAACCCGTGGCCTGCTCTGACACCTTTTGCACCAAGGGAGCAAATTCGGCTTGGTGATGCAACTGCCAAACACCGTTGATATCACCAGTCCAAGCGCATCCCTCACTGGGGTTGCCACTAGCCCCACCCCTAAGAGCCAGCAGCGTCTGCAAATGCCCAGCAAGATCAAGCGGATCGATGACCAGCTTGGTTGTCGCCACAACCGTTGGGAAAAGCTGGAGAAGAGTGAAAGTCATCACTCCATTAAAAAAGCCGGCCCTTAGGACCGGCTTTTTTAATGATTAGCAGAGAGCTAGCCCCTAGCCCCCTGCAGCCGCCGAGCCACCAACAACTTCCAGAATTTCCTGGGTAATCGCTGCCTGACGCGCCTTGTTGTAATCAAGAGTGAGTGTTTTTGCCAATTCTTTGGCATTATCACTGGCATTATTCATCGCAGTCATACGACTTGCCAACTCAGATGCTGCTGATTCTTGCAAGGAACGCAGAAGTTGATTCTGTAAATACAAAGGCAACAATGCATTCAAAAGCTGATCAGGACTTTGTTCAAAGACAATGTCTGAGGGCAAAGCAGGTTGAGAATTAGCAGGAGCATCTCCTGCTTCCACGGTCAGACGACCTTCCTTCGTTGTGAGACGAAAGATCTCATCCTCTGCCTCAGCAATCCCTTGGGGATCAAGGGGCAAAAGGGTCTGAACTACTGGCTTACAGCTCACCAAATTAATAAACTTGGTGTAAACGATCTCAACACGGTCTGATGCTTCAGAAAGAAACTCAGCAAAGATTTCGCTAGCGATTGAACCAGCTTCATCAGCAGTAGGTACCTGCTCCAAGCCCGTGAAAGTAGCTTGAATGGGATAACTACGATTGGTGAAATAGCCAATCGCTTTGCGTCCAATCAACACAAGAGTAACTTTGTAACCCTGGCGTTGAAGCTCAGCGAAACGCTTCTCGGTGCGTCTGATGATATTGGAGTTGTAGCCACCACAGAGACCACGATCACCAGTGACGGCCATCAAGGTGATGGTTTCAACAGGCCGCTGCTCTAGCAGAGGAGCATCAGCATCTTCAAAGCGCATACGCGATTGAAGATTCTCTAAGAGACGCGCGAGTCGGTCAGCAAACGGACGACTTCGCAAGACTTGTTCTTGGGCTCGACGAACTTTGGCCGCAGCGACGAGGCGCATGGCCTCTGTGATCTTGCGTGTGTTCTTGACGGATTTAATCCGGTCACGGATTGCTTTGAGATTTGCCATGGCTTAAGCCCTCAGTTGGCGGAGGCCATCATGGTGGACACAACTTCAGCAATTGCCTCTTTCAGAGTGGTCTCAGCTTCAGGGCTCAAGACCTTCTCTGTTTGGATTTTGCTAATGAAGTCAGGCTTATTGCTCTTGAGATACTCACGCAATTCGCGAGAGAACTGAACAACCTCTTCAACGGGCACATCGTCGATCAGGCCCTTAACGCCTGCATAAACAATCGCCACCTGCTCAGCCAAATTCAGAGGGCTGAACTGAGACTGCTTGAGCAGTTCACGGAGACGCTTACCCCGGCTGAGCTGCTGCTGTGTGGCTGCATCAAGGTCAGAAGCAAACTGTGAGAAAGCAGCCAGTTCGTCGAACTGCGCCAATTCAAGCTTCAAGGTTCCGGCAATCTTCTTAATCGCCTTGGTCTGTGCTGCACCACCAACACGACTCACAGAAATACCCACGTTGATCGCAGGACGTAGGCCGGAGTTGAACAGGTCAGAACTGAGGAAAACCTGGCCATCCGTGATTGAAATCACGTTTGTAGGGATGTAGGCAGAAACGTCACCGGCCTGGGTCTCGATGATCGGCAGGGCGGTCATCGAACCTTTGCCCATGGCATCGGAAAGCTTGGCAGCACGCTCAAGCAAACGGCTGTGGCAATAGAACACGTCACCGGGATATGCCTCACGACCGGGCGGGCGACGCAGTAGCAGAGACATCTGGCGGTAGGCCTGGGCTTGCTTGGTCAGATCGTCATAGATGACCAAAGTGGCCTTGCCTTTGTACATGAAGTACTCAGCAATCGAAGCCCCCGTGTAAGGAGCCAAATACTGAAGTGCAGCAGGATCTGATGCGTTTGCAGCCACCACTACGGTGTAATCCAGAGCACCACGCTCGCGCAGCACTTCGGTGATCTGGGCAACAGAAGCTGCTTTCTGTCCGATTGCCACATAGACACAGACGACGTCCTGATCCGCCTGGTTCAGGATCGTGTCAATACAGATAGCTGTTTTGCCTGTCTGACGGTCACCAATGATCAGCTCGCGCTGGCCACGGCCGATTGGGATCATCGCGTCGATAGCGGTAATACCCGTCTGCATCGGCTCATGAACAGACTTGCGCTGAATAATTCCTGGAGCCGGAGACTCAATCAGACGGGTTTCATTAGAAGGAAGATCACCCTTGCCATCAATCGCTTCACCAAGAGGATTAACAACCCGTCCGATCAGGGCATCACCCACAGGAACTGAGGCGATCTTGCCGGTCGCACGCACAGTGCTTCCTTCCTGGATGCCAAGACCCTGGCCCATCAGCACGACGCCAACGTTGTCGTCTTCGAGGTTGAGGGCAATCCCTTCAGTACCGTCCTCGAACTCAACCAGCTCACCAGCCATCACCTGTTGCAGGCCGTATACACGGGCGATTCCGTCGCCTACTTGTAGGACTGAGCCGACATTGCTGACAGATACGGACTTGTCATAGTCCTCAATCTGCTGTTTGAGAATGGCGCTGATCTCGTCGGGTCTGATGGAAACCATGTCGGGAAAACCCAGGAGCGGGTGGTGAGTGGAGGGGCGAGATGAAGGTGGGGCTTAGCTCAGCTCGCCTTGGCGAGGGCAAGACCTAGGCGTCGAACCTGACCAGAAAGGCTGGCATCGATCACCTGAGAACCGAGATTGACGATGAAACCACCAATCAACGAAGGATCGATCTCTAGATCGATTTCAACGTCATTGGTTCCAGCCATTGACTGGACTTTGGTGGTTAGTGCGGCCTGCTGCTCATCGGATAGTGGTTGAGCAGAGCGAACATGCGCCAAAGCAATATTTCGGGACTCTCGATAAAGCTCGAGATAGCGAAGGAGCACTGCTTCAAGAGCCGGAAGGCGCTGGCGATCAGCCAGAACCTTGAGCAAATTCAACAGCGAAGGCGTGATTTGCTCAGCAAGAAGGCTTGTTAAAGCTTTTTTCTTTGCATCAGGCTCAAGCACAGGAGAAGTCATCGCGTCGCGGAGCGGCTCTGAACTCTCCCAAGCAGAAAGGATGGCCTTGCACTGAGTGGCGACTTCTTCGGATTCCTTACGAACATCAGTGACCTGAAGCAGGGCTTCGGCGTAAGGAGTAGCTAGAGAATTTAAAAGAGGCATCAGACATCCTCCAAGTTAGAAATAGAAGAGTCGATGAGCTGTGATTGAGCCTTGCTGTCAAGGCGATTGGGAAGTTCAGCCAAGGCCTTGTCGATAGCGGAGAGAGCCGCCTCACGACGGAGCTGTTCAGCGAGACGAGCACCTTCAGCAGTGAGATCAGCTAAAGCGTCTTGCTTCAATGCAGCCATGGCCTGAATCGTTCGCTTCTCGCCATCAACACGTATGGCTTCTGCACGAGACTTGCCATCTTGTCGGATTTTTTCAGCCTTTTGCTGAGCTGCCGATAGCTCTTCTTGAGCTTTAGACAGTTCAACGGTGGCCGTCTTCAAACGATTTTCTGCATCTTGAAGATCCTTAAGGATGGTCTCGCGTCTGCGCTCAAGCATGCCCCCCAAAAATCCTTTCAGGAACCAATACAAAACACCGATCACAATGACCAGGTTGATCAGATTCGTTTCAAAAAGATTGAGGTTGATTCCGAATCCACCCTCAGAAGCAATCAATGGAAATAAAACAGTCATCAGGCAGCGAGCAGTCGTTGGATGATCTGTGAGCTGAGTTGATCAACCTGAGCCATCAGCTTTGATTGAGCAGTTTCACGTTGAGACTCAATTTCATTCCGAGCTTGTTCTCGAGTGCGATTCGCCTCAGCTTCCGCTGTAGCTAATGCCTCGCGGTAGAGAGAGTCAACTTCCGTTTCTGCATCAACAATCGCTGCCTGAGCAGCCTGTCTAGCGCCTCGTAGTTGATCTTGAAGGTCGGCCTCGAGTCGTCGTACTTGCTCAAGCTTTTGCTTGGCATCAGCACGACTCGTATTGATGTATCCCTCACGATCTTCCACAACCTTGCCAACCGGCCGGAAGAACAGAGTATTAAGCAGAAAGGTTAGGAGAACCACCTGAAGCGCCATTAAAGGCAAGGTGGCATCGAGGTCAAAGAGACCTCCCTCCGGAACCGCCGCTTCAGCGAACAGAAGCCAGGTCATGGAAGAGGTGAGCTGGAGAGGAGCGAGAAATTGCGTGGAGAGTTAGGTAGGGAGCGTCACCACAAAACGGAACGCTCCCCAACTCTGCATCATGCGAATGGGTTGGCGAACAGAAGAACCAGTGCCACCACAAGGCCGTAGATCGTCAGAGACTCCATGAATGCCAGGGAGAGCAGCAAGGTGCCGCGGATTTTGCCCTCAGCTTCAGGCTGACGAGCAATGCCTTCAACAGCACCTTGGGAAGCGCTGCCCTGACCAATACCAGGACCAATGGCAGCCAGACCTACGGCCAGACCAGCAGCAACGACGGAGGCTGCAGAAGTGATGGAATCCATGTTGAGTGCGTTTGGGGGCGCGCCGGAAGGCGCTGAGAGTTATGAAGTGGGAGTTAGATCACCCTGCGCAGGGACACCGTCACTGAGGAAAGTGGGCCCGAATGTTGATGGTCGGACCTGCGCGCAGAATTTTCTAGCAGACGAGCCTTCGAAAAGGCCGTCGATCAACTAGTGAGCTTCGTGAAGACCTTCACCGATGTAGAAGGCCGCAAGAGTCGCAAAAATGAGAGCCTGAATTGCACTGGTGAAGAGGCCAAGCAACATCACAGGAAGGGGAACAATCAGGGGCACTAGATAAACAAGCACACCTACTGCCAGTTCATCAGCCAAAATGTTTCCGAAAAGACGGAAAGAAAGAGACAGAGGCTTTGTAAATTCCTCGATGATCTTGAACGGGAGCATGATCGGGGTCGGCTCCACGTACAGCTCGAAGAATCTCCAACCCTTCTTGCTCAAACCGGCGTAGAAGTAGGCAAGTGTCACCAGCAGAGCCATCGCCACCGTGGTGTTGATGTCTGCAGTTGGAGCACCAAGTTCGCCTTCGGGGAGTTCTATCACCTTCCAAGGAATCAGTGCGCCACCCCAGTTACTGACAAAGATGAACAGAAACAGGGTGCCAATGAAGGGGAGCCATTCGCGGTAATACTTCTCTCCGATCTGATCACGGGAGAGATCACGAATGTAATCCCACAAGAACTCAAGAAGGTTCTGCGCACCTTTGGGATCGCGACTAAGATTTTTGGTACCTACCAGCACAAATGCAAGAAGGGCGCCGATTAAAATCCAAGAACTGAGGAAGATCTGGCCGTGCAGATTCAGATCACCGATCTGCCAATACAGATGATGACCGACCTCTAGTTCGGCGAACGGCAGTGTGAAAGGCAGCAAAGCCATGAATGCAGAAGAGGGATGCGCGAGATCAGCCGTCAAAAACGGTCTGAAGAATCAAGGCGGGCTTGTACAGGAGAAAACCTACAAATGCAGGTAAGAGATCGAGCTGGGGCAATCGAGCAGCTGCAACGATGAGAACAATCGGAACAACGAGCTGAAAACGACCAACTTGACGGGAACCTCCCCCGAGCCGGGCCACGCTGCGGGCGAGTAGACGCAAGTAAAAAAGACCTGCGACAGCTCCAACAAGCAGGCTTCTGGCAACAAAAAGATCGAAGTAAAACGATGCGAACAAAGTCGCAACGGCAGACACGATCAATGTGGCCAGCATCAGACGCACTTGAAGCCGAGCGAAAGACTCCATTCCATTTTCAGCCGGGGTGTGCACCACAGCTGAATCTGAGGAGGGCAAGGCTTGCAAATTGCGCCTGAGAAAGCGGCCGGAATCTATCACGTGATTCCGCCGAGTAACGCAACATCAGCTTTCAGCAAGAGCAATTTTTTGCTCATGAGGCCTCTCGCTAAAGAAGCAGTTGTTTGGTCTCCACTGAGAATTCCTAATGGAACATCGGGGTTTTCATCGACGAGACGGAGCAAGCTCAATTCCTCATCTGAAATGGAGATAGGTTCAAAATCTGGGCCCAACATGCTTTTGGAGGGCCACCCCCACAGACATGACTGACGTCGACCACACGCTTGCAGCACCGTTTCCTCGTTTTCCCAGCAGAAAGGATGAACAGGTTGAGCGCTCACAAAAAACTCAAAGTGACTGATATCAGGGTCAAGCTGCTCTACAAGAGCCCATTGATCCGACGGCGGTAAAGATTGCGCTCGTGATAGCAAGTCACCCTTGAGCAATCGAGCGGGGTCCCAGACAGAAGGGTTGGAAAAGCCAGCAAAGTAAAGGCCTGACGACTCGATTAAAGCCATCAACCTTTCGAGGTCATAACTGGTTTCTTGAGGATGCAAATACATGTCGGCAAAGTTGGCATCCGCGTGGGTGTCAATCGCCCATCGTTGTTCGTGGGTGCGGCGCAAACGATTGGTCTCAGGCAACTCAGACAACAGCTCACGCCCCAATCTCAAGCCGTCCGCACCGACCCCCGCTTCCAAAAGCTCCAGGACTTTCTGCGTACGGTGAATCTCCCAACGGCCAGCATCGGCGTACAAAAACAGGTGCATAAGTCCGTGAGGAGCTAGACGCTGTCCAAGCGCTTTCAATCCCGCCAACGGGTCGCGCAGGTGATGCAAAACACCCACGGAGTTGATGTAATCAAAGCAACCTTCATCCTCAAGATCCAGCAGGCTTCGTTGTTCCTGACGAAGGGATTGGACCTGTTCAGCGCCCCCTGAACGACGCAAGCGCTCCCTTGCCACGTCGAGTGCTCCCGCACTGATGTCCACGGCTAAAACCTCTGCCCCTGGATTGAGATGGCAGAGATAGTCCGTACTGACACCTGTGCCACATCCCGCATCAAGAATTCGAATCGAACCCGGGTTTGAGTCCCGCGATTTCAGGCCTCCTTGCACAAAAGCAAGCACGCTTTCGTGACACCAGCGCCAGTTGTATCCAGGGGGAGGGCCGTCTTGAAGGGGGTCTCCTGGATAGGGAAAGCGGTCATAAAAAGCGCTCACCACTGGGGTCGCAACATCCGAGGGAGGAGTGTTCATAAAGACGCCAATTCTGGAAGAAGTCGTTCAAGGGAGCATTTCACGGGAGCTCCCCCTTGCACCCAAAACCTCATCAGAGCTGCAAACATTTGTTCAAGGCTGCCCAGAACCCCGAGAGATGGGCCGTAACCTGACGCAATCCGGCTTGCTCTCGTTCATGACAGTGACCGCCAGTAGCGGCAGCCCAAGGGTTTCTCCTCAGCTGTACGACACCCTGCCGCTCTCCAGTGTCCGTCAGGCTGAGCAGCAGGACCGCTTCCCAGACGGTGGTGAGCTCGACACTCTGATCACGTTTTTCCGAAGCGGGAATGATCGACTTGACGCAGCGCGCCTCCTAGCAAGCAATGCAGAATCCATCGTTGCCCGTGCCGCCAATCGGATTTTTGTAGGCGGCACACCTCTCTCATTTTTGGAGGAGCCCCTCAGCACTGGTGAGGTGTCATCCAGGGACGCCACTCCATTAGCAGCTGATCAGGTTGCATTCCAGGACTCAATTCGCACCTTCACAGGCACTGAGTCCAGCGGCAACAAGGGAAATTTCTTCAGCAGACTGCTCCAGGGCAACGACGATGGTGATGTACGCATCGTTTTGCCGACAGGGTTTACAGCCATCAGTGTGGCGAAATACGGCCCAGGAAACATGCGCAAATCCGTGCGCGATCTTGGCTGGTTCCTTCGCTATGTGGGCTATGCCTTAGTAGCCGGAGACCCAAGCATTCTTGCTGTTAATACACGCGGGTTAAGAGACCTGCTTGAAAAGGGTTGCTCCCTTTTGGCCACGAACGTGGCCCTCCAAGAAATGCGTGCAGCGTCTGCCGCATTATTAAGAGATCGCCCTGAGGCCCGTCGTCTCACCGTCGAGTGCTTTGACGTCTTGCTCAAAGAGCTCGCGGTCCCAACACCTTCGACCCGTCAGAATTTAGGAAGTTCCGTACGCCAGGGTCTTCAACTCCCTGCGATCTATGCGTTGGCTTCCGAAACAGCTCAGCGTTTTGAAATGCGTTCAGGACTTTCCGGTGCTGAAAAGGCTGAGATTGTTCGCGCTGCCTACAGGCAGGTATTCGAACGAGATATCGCTAAGGGGTACTCCCAAACCCCTTGTGAAGTGGAAGCAAGCCAGCTCTTGCAGGGCAAATTATCCATGCGCGAATTCATTCGTGCACTCGGGAAAAGCAAGGAATACAGGACCCAGTTTTATGGCCGATTTGTCAACAGCAGAGTCGTAGAACTTGCTTACAGACATTTTCTTGGCCGGGGAATCAGTTCCCTCGAAGAATTTCGCAAGGCCTTCTCCATCGTTAGCAATCAAGGCCTCAATGGTCTTGTCGATGTCTTGATTAATGGTGCGGAGTACGCCCAAACCTTCGGAGAAGAAACCGTTCCTTACCTCCGTGATCTCGGCGAAGAGGCGCAGGAAAGTGCTGGCTGGGGTTCAAACCGCCGCCTATTCCGATTCAGCGCTCCTTTTGAATCTGCACCTCAATACGTCACCCTTTATGCGGCCTACCGCCAGCCTCTAGGAGACCAGCACGTCTACGGCGGTGGGAATGATCCGATCGGCAATCAATACGGAGCGATTTTCCCGTCAGCGACTGCATCAGTTTCCACACGCCCAGCCCCCTTCGGATATGACACCCGACGGTTACTGGTGAGTAATGGCCTGACCCAACCGGGACAAATGGACAGTCCCCAGTTCCGCAGTAGCCGACCTCGCCGACTTGGGCCCACGGTTGTGCGTCTACAACAGATCGCAACGGGTGGAAACTCGATTCCACGCCGAGCTGGACAACCCAGCATCCGAGGGACTGAGTCAAGTACACAAGCAGTGATTAAAGCTGTTTATGTACAGGTTCTTGGAAATACCGGTTACGCCACCGAGAGAGTTGAAAGCGCCGAAAACAGACTTGAGAACGGTGATATCAATCTGCGTGAATTCATTCGCCTAGTTGCTCGGTCGAGTCCATTCCGTCGTCGCTACTGGGAAGGCCTTTACATCACCAAGGCCATCGAAGTCATGCACCGGCGTCTACTTGGCCGCCCCACATTTGGCCGCTGGGAAATCGACGCTTTATTCGACACCGCGGCGCGACAGGGTTTCTATGGCGTAGTCGATGCTCTTATCAATAGTCCAGAGTTTTCAGAATGCTTTGGTGATGACACCGTTCCCTATGAACGCTTCATCACTCCAAAGGATCTCACCAGTCGACGTGCCCCGACATGGAAAGAGGAACTCAATCTTGAAGCCCAAATTGAGTTCAATCTAAGAACACGTCCTGAAATTAAATCAGGGAACAGCTTCAAGACTTCTGGTGACATAACCCCAAGAAATATTCAGTCCAAAGCAAACAGCTCGATTAACAACTGGGTGAGATCGGAACCACTCTCCAAATCTGACTCACGTGAATCGTCTATTGCACTGACCAAACCTGGCAGCACTACAACCAGTCAAAAGCAACCCACTTGGACAGCGAAAGTTAGTTTCAAAGGCTCTGCATCTCCAGAGGTACCAGGTGCACGCCTAAGCCGCGCCCTTGACAGTCAGGATGTAGCAGGCTTTGCCAGCAAAATAGGTACTTCGTCTTGGGTCGAGCTCAAGCCTCCATTTACTGAAGACGAATTAAAATATGCCATCGAAGAGACTTACCGACAATTACTTAATTTCATACCTTTTGAAGGCGACAGGCTTACAAGTGCTGAGTCAAAACTGCGCAACTTAGATATTAATTTGGCGGAATTCATAGAAGCCGTCGCAATGAGCGACACTTTCCAACAAAGGCTCTCTCGAATCGCCCCCCTGCGGGTTGCGCCTGCAGCAAGTCTTGCCCTGCTTGGTCGATCGGCTAACCCATCAGAGGTAGCAGAATTTCTGAAGACACGAGCGGAGGAAGGTCAACGTCAAGCCATCACCAACATGATGAAACGTCGTAACCCAGCAGATTGCAATCGCCTTCTCCAGATCAAGCTCAGCTCTTTCTCAGGACGGACACCTTTCAGCAATTTGAAGAAGATGAGGGGAGATCAAATCCTTGCCCCCACACAACTGACTACTGGTTCGCAACTTGAACCCTTAGTTTTTCCCTCTACAGAAAGCCCAAGACCCAAATTTGGTTCGTCGACACGTCAATCCATTAGTGATCAAACATTTGCAGTTCCAACACAGGAAAGACAAAAGTCTGGTCTAGCAAATGCTCTTCAGACAAAAGACGCAAGTGGTTTCTCACGTCGAGGTGGAATCTCCTCAGCCATTCAACTCAAAGTCCCATTCACAGAGGAAGAGCTTCAAATTGCCATAAGTGAAACTTACAGACAACTCCTGAACCGCATACCTCTCGACAATGAGCGCTTGGGCACAGCCGAATCGCAATTGCGCAACATGGATGTTGACCTCTCAGGATTTGTGAAATCCATAGCGATGAGCGAGGCCTTTCAAAACCGCTTATTCAGCATGTCTCCTCTCCGCGCAGCTGCTGCAGCAGGGCTTGCATTACTCGGCCGCGCAAGCACACCGGCAGAAGTCTCAGAGTTTTTGATCACCCGCGCACGCGACGGTCAACAACAAGCAACTCTTTACTTCCTCAACAAAAGGAAGCAAGAGGAAGCCAATGATGTCCCACAAGTAAGTGGCATGACCACTACGCCAGGACAAGATCAAGCCACAGTTATTCGCACGTCAATGCTTTATAGAGGAAATGCAGGGCTTAACCCACCCATGGATTCGCCACTGTGAGCTTGAGTGAGCTTCATTCAACGATCTAGGGACATAACCACACAACAACCGAAGCTACTGACAATAAGTAAATTCAATGATTGATTAAATCCAATCGGGAAATACTTCCCCATCCACAGAAAAAACTCGTCCGCATATATCGACTCTCAACGAGGAAATTAACAAATTTTCACCCTTAACGAAAGTACCTATAAATCAATACGATCGGCTGTCAAATGGAGAGAAAAGGGTTTCAAATACTCGACACAGCCTTTTGTCTTTCATATTTTTGAATAGAAAAGTATCGCCTGAAAACTTCTTAATACGAGCGGCCTTGCAGCCAGTTCCGCAGCAATGAAGATCTGTTACCGACTGAGAAGCGATTCTTGCTGTTGAAGGAGAATAAAGAGGCGAAAGTTGGATACGGCTGCTGCCACTTCCAACTTCTTCGAGAAAGGTCAACAGATACAACATCTGCACCCTTTTCGGCCTGGATTCCCCGTCCAACCCCCAAGCAGCCCTTAAGCTGCTAACTGATCTCCTAGAGATCACCAAATTCACCCCACATTCACCGGCATATCGGCCTCCTTCGGGCGGCCGCTTGTTTCGAGGTAGAACTGCATGAGCATCGTCTCCAACTCGATCATCAACGCGGACGCCGAAGCCCGCTATCTAAATCCTGGCGAATTGGACCAGATTAAGTCCTTTGTCAGTGGCGGACAACGCCGTTTGCGTGTAGCTCAGGTTCTCAGCGAGAGCCGTGAGCGCATCGTTAAAACAGCAGGCGGTCAGCTGTTCCAGAAACGTCCCGATGTCATTTCCCCTGGTGGCAATGCCTACGGCCAAGAGATGACCGCAACCTGCTTGCGTGACATGGACTATTACCTCCGCCTTGTCACCTACGGGGTTGTTGCTGGCGATGTCACACCGATCGAAGAGATTGGCGTGATTGGTGCCCGTGAGCTCTATCGCTCTCTTGGAACACCTCTTGAAGCCATGGCTGAGTCCGTGCGCGAAATGAAATCAGTTGCCATGAGTATCCTCACAGGCTCAGATGCCGAAGAGGCTGGCTTCTATTTCGATTACGTGATCGGCGCTCTCGCCTGAATCATCGGAATCATCAATCTTCCACGCCACTTCATCTGATCCATGCAAGACGCGATCACCAACGTCATCAACAAATCGGACGTTCAAGGCCTGTATTTGGACACCACGTCCATGACCAGCCTCGAGCAGTATTTCACCAGTGGTGAACTGAGGGTCAAAGCTGCGGCAACGATTAGCGCCAATGCTTCTTCAATCATCAAAGAAGCTGTAGCCAAATCCCTGCTGTACTCGGACATCACACGCCCAGGCGGCAACATGTACACCACTCGTCGTTATGCAGCTTGCATTCGCGACCTGGATTACTACTTGCGCTATTCCACCTACGCGATGCTCGCTGGTGACACCTCCATCCTTGATGAGCGTGTTCTGAACGGTCTTAAGGAGACCTACAACTCCCTGGGTGTGCCGATCGGCGCAACCGTTCAGGCCATCCAAGCCATGAAGGAAGTCACCGCTTCTTTGGTCGGTCCTGATGCTGGCAAAGAGATGGGTGTCTACTTCGACTACATCTGTTCTGGTCTTGGTAACTGATGCGTCTCTTCAAGGTCACAGCCTGCATCCCCT
>QCVQ01000009.1 GCA_003210315.1 Synechococcus sp. AG-686-F08
CTTTTAAAGGGGCACGGTGTCGCCTCAGGTCAAGCATTGAGCTCTGGTGCGGTACAGACGACTCCTTATCCTCAAGGCATTAAATCGACAATCAGCATCTCCAATCACCCAACCATGACCAACAAGCCGTGCATCAGCAGGTTGTTTTTGAGATTTAACAAGCAGAACAATCGAAGAAAGCTCGTAACGACCTGAATGTAGTTTGTAGCGATGTTTCCGCTGCATAACCAGATAACTGGTCTGTTGATGAAAAAACCATTGGCCAGGCATTGGAGGATCGCCCAACTCAAAGCGATCGAGAAGAACCTGAGTGACTGAATGACGCATTTCAACTAGCATTCAATCAAATTTCCTGACCCAACGAATCCTTTCGATCGGAAAAACCCCAAACCATTAGCAAGGCAACGATTAGCAGCGTCCACCATTCGGGGGGCTGGAAGCCAGACAAGAGCAACGTTAAAATTAATTTAACTCCTACCAAAGCGACCGCTAAATAACCAGCTGTTTCCAAGCGAGTATAAATTTTAAGCCACCGAATAAATAATCCTGAGGTAAAGCGTAAAGCAATAACTCCAATAAAAGCCCCAGTAATTACAAGAATAATTTGATCACTAATCGCTACAGCAGCAGCAACACTATCCACAGAAAAAGCAAGATCCGTTAGCGCCAAGGCAACGATCGTTCGTGAGAAGGAGGTTGATGGCGGATGCCCAGAAGATCCATCCGGATCCTCAGGGCCTGATGACTTGACCGAGATATGGGATAGAAATAGCCACAGCAGATAAACACCAGCAAGAAGTTGCAATGGCTTGAACGCCAATACCCACTGAGCCAATAAAATCAGAGCGACTCTGAGAAAAAAAGCAATCGTAATTCCGAGGTCGAGAGCCTTCTTTTCCTTAATTGGGTCGTTTTGCTTTCGAGCTACAGCCGCTAATGCAATTGCATTGTCAGCGGAAAGCACCAGTTCCAAGGCCACGAGCACTGGAAGGAGGGGCCAAAGTTCAGCCCATCGATCAACACCATCAAGAAGAGGCGTGAGTGACGGTAGGGCTGCTGAATCCATCCCAACAGCTTAGAAATGGTTACCCCCCTCCAGAGGCATGAAAACAAAGGTGGAGATTTGCCACATCGATAGCAATCGGTGTGTGGTGCGTGTCAGTGGCTTTGATGGCGAACGAGACCTTGGAAGCTCACTAGGAGAAGCTGCCGACGCTGAGGAGGCTGAAGACCGTGCGAGGCAACGGCTAGAAGAGCGTGAGATGCAAGCGAAGCAAAGCATTGAGCTCAAACGGCAACTGCAGCCTCCCAACAAAAAAGAATCAGAAATCAAGCCGCAACAATCAAAACCGGCCAGCGTCTCTGACAACAAAGAGACAGGCAGCAGTGATTCAGAGCCAAGCAAGCCTGCAAGGCAAGCTCCTCCCTTAACCGTTCAAACGAACGACAAGCTCACGGTGACCAATCTGGAGCCGAGCGAAGCACCCACAGATCCAGAGGATTGGAGCGAAGAGCTCACAGCGATCGATCTTCAACTCAAGCGCATTCGTTGGACCCGTGAACATGAGTCCGAATATCTAGAAAGAGCCTATGGCCACGGGAGTAGGCACAAATTAACGAGGTATAGCGATCTAGTTTCCTATCTCAACAAGCTAAAAAGCTTCGATGACGAAGCAAACGCCGGATCAGCGCCAACACCTCTACGTAGAAGCGACTTGATCACTCAAGGCGATGAAATGCTGACGACCCTGCAATGGGATCAAGAAAAGGCAAAAAATTTCTTGCAGACAAAGCTAGGAGCAACATCAAGACAACAACTCAGCGACGAACAACTATTTGAATTCAACATGCTGCTGGAGGAGCAACTAATAAGCGTTATGCCAAAACAAAGCTAATAATCAACCCGTTTCAAAAAAGCACATGAAGCATTCGTAGAAACCGTACTTCAACCGAACCTACAAATTAAAAACGAGGGTAAACCCAACAAGGAGTGCGGGTTAACCCTCTCACTTCAATCAGGCATAGGCAATAAGAATAGATTCACTTAAACCAAACAAATGACAAAAGTAATTGGTATTGACTTGGGCACGACAAATAGTTGTGCCTCTGTCATGGAGGGTGGAAAACCTACCGTGATCGCAAATGCAGAAGGATTGAGAACAACTCCTTCAGTCGTGGCTTTCACCAAGAACAAAGACCAATTGGTCGGCCAGATCGCAAAACGTCAAGCGGTCATGAATCCAGAAAACACCTTTGGATCGGTCAAACGCTTTATTGGAAGGCGTACAGAGGAAGTAGAAACAGAAAGCAAAGAAGTTCCCTACAACGTGGAGTCAGTAGGAAGCAAAGTCAAGATCAAATCAACATGGATGGGAAAATCATTTTCACCTGAGGAGATCAGTGCCAATGTGCTTAGGAAATTGGCGGATGATGCGTCGAAGTATCTCGGTGAAACCGTCACGCAAGCGGTAGTCACTGTTCCCGCGTACTTCAATGACTCTCAGCGACAAGCAACTAAAGATGCTGGCAAGATCGCTGGTTTGGAGATTCTAAGAATCATCAACGAACCCACTGCTGCAGCTCTTGCCTATGGGTTGGATAAGAAAGATGCAGAGAAAATCCTGATCTTTGACCTGGGTGGCGGAACATTTGATGTCTCCATCCTTGAAGTAGGCGATGGTGTCTTCGAAGTAATCAGCACCTGTGGAGATGCGCACCTTGGAGGTGACAACTTCGACAAAGTACTTGTAGATCACATGGCTGAAACATTCAAAAAGGAAGAGGGTGTTGATCTCAGGAAAGATGCACAGGCCTTACAACGACTCACTGAGGCAGCTGAGAAAGCAAAGATTGAACTGTCCTCTGCCACACAGAGCGAAGTGAATTTACCTTTCATAACAGCAACCGCTGATGGCCCCAAGCATCTCACGATGACAGTGACACGAGGAAAATTTGAGGAGCTGGCTACAAACTTGATTGACCGATGTAAGCAGCTAATTCAACAGGCGATGAAAGACGCCAAAGCCTCAAAGAGTGATCTGAATGAAGTGGTCATGGTTGGTGGTAGTTCACGGATTCCAGCAGTTCTTGAGCTCGTCAAAGTCGCGACAGGCCAAGAGCCAAATCAAACCGTAAATCCTGACGAGGTTGTTTCCATTGGAGCTGCTATTCAAGGCGGTGTGCTGTCAGGTGAAGTAAAAGACATCCTCTTACTGGATGTAACACCTCTTTCACTGGGTGTGGAAACCATGGGCAGCGTTGTGAATGTGATGGTTCCTCGTAACACAACAATTCCAACACACAAGACTGAAATTTATTCCACTGCAATGGATGGACAAACCACAGTAGAAATTCACATTCTCCAAGGAGAGCGCCAGATGGTATCTGATAACAAGAGCCTTGGAACCTTCAGATTAGATGGAATCCCTGCCGCCCCTCGTGGAGTGCCTCAAGTAGAAGTGGCCTTTGACATTGATGCAAATGGAATCCTAAGTGTCACGGCTAAGGACAAAGGTTCAGGGAAAGAACAGTCAGTCACGATCAGTGGAGCCTCAACACTCAGTGACAATGAAGTGAAACAAATGGTGATGGACGCAGAAACGAACGCAGACTCTGATCAGCGAAAGAGAAAAGCGATCGACACCAAAAACCAAGCAGAATCACTGATCTACCAAGCTGAGAAACAACTAGTAGAACTCGAAAATAAGGTTACCCCTGAATCCAAGACAAAAGTGGAGCTAGTTCTGACTGAACTCAAAGAAACCCTTCAAACGGACAACACACAACAAATCGAAGAACGACTTGAAGGAGTGAAAACTGCTTTGATGGAAATGGGTGAAACCCTGTACTCACGACAGGGCGAAACACCTCAAAGTGAAGAAGCAAATGATGAGAACGATGATGTGATTGATGCTGAATTTGTCGAATCGCCCAAGTGAACACCTAAGCGGCATCAGGACCGCAACAATCAGAGTGGGGCAGGTACACAAACTTGCCCCACCCAGAAAGGCAAAGCCTGGGGAAGGGCGCTTGAAACCAATAAGTTGGCTCAGTCCCAGCAGTCGCATCCGAGTCTTCTTAAGATTTGCTCCATAGCGAAGAGGCTGTGTGGGCATATCCTGACAGAACAGAAGGGAGGCAATTCAATGGACAAATCTCAAAAGAAAGGTGTTGTCTGCATGAAATGGGATTCAAACGGAGAGCTTTCTGTCCACGACTCCCATAAATTAATCAGCCGCTTAGCCAAAGCAGAAAAATCACGCCGCTCCATGCTTGATCACCATGAAATTCGAAGGGTACGATCAAGGGCACGGAGCTATGAACAGGCGCATCCAACACTGGCTAGCTAGTGATTGGTCAGATAGAAGTTTAAATAAACTAGACCAAAATCACACGAACATTCATATAGGGCAGCAGTAAATCAGTATAAAATCATGAATACAGAGCCTATCCATTAGTTAGCAAAGAAATACTCAATCCAAGATATTCTATAAATAACAACCTGGCCACTAGAGCTGATTGTCAAAAAACCATAGAGTCTCTAAAGTTAGCCAGAATCGAATCCCAAGAGTTTGGCCAAGCAGAAAAAGATCATCCATCCCTATTCAAGAAAAGAAATGGTGGATTCACTCTGTGCTAAATGGAACTCAATGTGTGAAAGGAATATCGAGAAGAATCAATTAAATTCCGAACAATTCCGCGACCTAGCAAGAACAGAAACTGATGATGAATTATTTAGAGATTGCTGCAATTCCGCCAAGAAGGAAGGTATCTCTCTTTCTGAATTCATGAAGCGCTATGTATAAACAAATATTACTATAGGCGCAAATCAATTAATGATATAGGAACAAGAAGGCAGAAGACAAATCAGAAGCCCAAGCGCTTAATTGTCAATCATTAGATAATCCATCGAGACCATAAAGAACATGTGAAATTTCATCCACGTTGACC
Source organism: Synechococcus sp. AG-686-F08 (assembly GCA_003210315.1). Lineage (GTDB taxonomy): Bacteria > Cyanobacteriota > Cyanobacteriia > PCC-6307 > Cyanobiaceae > Synechococcus_C. The sequence continues at coordinate 4,951 of QCVQ01000009.1, forward strand.
CAACTGATCTTTTCATCATCAACATCGACAACTTGAATGACATGGTGACCACTAGGATCCCGGGCCTCTTTCTTGCAGGACACCACCTGTCCCATCCACCAGCTGTGGTCCTTCTTCAGTTCAACCTGGTTTTCACCCTTCACAATAATGTAGTCACCGGGCTTCACACCTAGAAAAGCTGGGTAAGCAACCTGTCCATAGGGAAATGGCGTACGCTCCTTAGCTTCATAACTCATGACTTCAGTCCTATCTTCCTTAGCTCTAACCCATGAAGAGCGGAACCTGCCACTTTGGATGGCGAAATGTAAAGGAAATCTGAAGGGAAGGAGCTTTTGACCTCAAAATCAACAGCCAACTAGAAAAAAAGCCTTCAACCAAAAAAGAAACAGATGAGATCAAATGAACTGAAGCCACAGTGTCGACAGCAATCTGAGTGCAATAAGTCAAGTCAATCAGCAAATGGAGCTGAAATAAAAGAGTATTGATATAAAAAATTACCCACAATTTTGTAAATGTCTAAGATATTCGACCAAGACGAGGAAAAACAATAATAGTCAAAAAAAAGGGACCAGTAGGTCCTAAAAGAGTTATATACAAAGAATGTAGACTGCGAGTCATCCTAACGATAAAATTTGACTCGCAGCACACTCTCAAGAGTTGATTCAGGAAATAGCAGCAATTAGCAATCAAACACCTTGCACATTGGTGAACCGGGATGAGTATCACAGATATCATCCAACACTTTGTCTTTATGGCGGTTGGCCGGATTGTCTAGACCACCGTTCTCCTTAGGGTCAAACTCGTCAGCGGAGTGCTCTTCATTGGTGCTGTAGGGAACTTTGAACTTTTCGTACTTATCGGTGATGTCCGCCATGGTGATCAAACTAGAACTAATCCATCTTAACCAGTCATTCCGTCCAATTGATTAAATGAATATGTCAATCAAGCATCCCAGTATAAACTCTCACAATAAACAGGGGAATGAAGGCACAATTGTGTGTATTTCATTGAATAAGCTTGACATCATTCTCTGAAGGCTTTTAATCGATGAATTCCACTGAAAACGCGACAGGAAACACTCACTATGGTTAAAAAGGTCAAAAACAGCAAAAAAAAGTGAAAAGCCAGTTAAGATAAAAATATCCATTGCCTAAAACACCTCAGAGACGCCAAAAACAATTCAGATCAGAGGGAAGCAACCAAATTTGAATTGATTTGCCAATAAAAAACCAAAAAGATAAGGCGAATAAAAACAATAGCTTTGAAATTAAAATTCTGCTAGCTGTGAGCAACACATGAGAATTGAATTATTCTCAACTAAGTGAGACGTCTTTGATGTATTCTAATCAATTGATAGCTTAAAAACGCTTGTCTAAACTTACCGAAAATTGCCTTGTCGGTTTAGCGATCATCGGAGGCTTCATTTTACTGATCCCAATTGCCAAACAAGCATCATCTCAGAATACTTGTATTTCCCATCATGCCAGGACATCAACTGAATCAAGTGAAACCATCAATTCAGCAAGAATAATGGGTAGTGTACGTTATTGTGCTGGAGGCTCTTGACTAGAAATAGCCATTGGCTAAACACACGTAGGGCAAACTAAAACCTCAACGTACATAAAAAATCTGTCCTCGTTTAAATAACGATATCCTGATAAAAAATTTATCAGGAATTCTCCTTTTAGTACCATATGACCAATGATATCAGTTGATTGGCTTAGTTCGTACCAAAACCAGTGAAAGACAATAGTCTAAGGTCAGCCTCTTACGACCTCAGTAATAATAGGCAACTGGTCTTCTTTGGAATATCAATAAAACACACAACATAAAACCTTGTTATCCAAAGAACCAGCCATAGCTATGGAGACCAATACCAAGAAGATTCACCCCTATATAGCAGACACCAATCACAACCAATCCCGCACTAGCGACTAGAGCTGGACGCCGACCCTGCCATCCTCTGCTCAACCTTGTATGCAAATAAGCTGCATAAACCATCCAGCAAATCAGAGCCCAAGTTTCTTTGGGATCCCAGCTCCAGTAACTACCCCAGGCCTCATTGGCCCACACGGCGCCGCTGATAATCCCAACGGTTAACAGCAAAAAACCAACCGTAATGGTGCGATAGCTAAGGCTGTCTAACAGCTCGTTCCGAGTGAACTGAACAGAAGACAACTGAACCTCAGAGTTGCTCACACTTCCGAGGGGAGTCGCAAGTTCTGCACGGCGATACCCTCCACTGCCTATCGAGCTACTGCGCAGTTCCAAGGCATGGCCTCGATCAGTGACCAAGACAGCAACTGACAACAGAGAGCCAACCAAAAGGGCGGCATAACTCACCATGATCACGCTCACATGCATCACGAGCCAACTGGAGCGCAACGCTGGTACAAGTGGAGAGGCTTCTTGCAGCTGGTCAGGAAGCGCAAAACTTGCAAAAGCAATGCATCCCAAACCCATCGGAGTCGCTGCTGCCGCCACGATTGGTGTTGGCCAAGATCGCTCTACTAGCAATTGGGTGAGGGTACAGGCCCAAGCCAGAAAGCAGAGCGATTCGTAGAGGTTGCTAATCGGGAAATGGCCCGACTGCCACCAACGGAGAACGAGTTGAGCCGTCAAGGCGAGATTCGCTGTTGCAATCAACAGCGTTACAAGACCAGACGTCTTTTCTGAGCTCACTTTCCAAAAGGCAAGCGGTAAGGCCAGCAGCAAAAGCGCAAAAGCAAACAATCCGAGCCCAAGAACCGGATCCATCCCAGCCAACTCCATGAACCACTACACCACTAAACAACTTAATTCTGACGTGTCTGGTTACCGGCTGGCCTGCCGCAACAACACTCCGCCACCTGCAAGAGAAATCAAAACGGGCCCCCAAGCGGCCAGAAGGGGAGCCAAGGTCCCTTTGACACCTAGTGAACTAAAACTAAAGCTCAAGACGTAGTAAACAAAAATAAGCACAACACTGATGCCAAAACCCTGGCTACGACTTGTTCTGCTGTTGGGCTTTGCACCAAGGCTTGAACCGATTAAACCAAACACCAAGCAAGCCATGGGGACCGTAAATTTCTCCTGAATTCGAACTCTGAGCCTGCGAGCTTCCTTGCGGTCCCCAGCATCGGAAAGAAGTTGTTCAGCTTCAATGGCTTCAGAAACTGTCATGTTGTTGGCATCTTTAGGCAACTTTGCAATCCGTAATGGAGCAGGACTCAAAGGATATAAATAGCGATCAAAATCAGCTGATGTTGTACTACCAGATGGAGTAAGCGTAAGGATTTTCCCATCCTTAAATTCCCATTTAGATTGAGATTCATTCCAGACTGCATATTCTGCTACGAGCATCTGGGTGAAACCAGATCTCGAGAAATCCAATACAGTAACCCCTATCATCTTTCCATCATAGAATTTAGTGGCATAAAATAACTGTATCAAACCATTCCCGACAACACCGTCTGATCCAGTAACTCTCCCAAAACGGGAATAAACAATATCTTCTCCCTTCTCAGCAGCAATAGCTTTCCCAAGAGCACGTTGCAATGTAAATTCTGCCGAACGATTAGTTCGCGGCACAATGACATCGTTAAAAATAAAAGATAGGCTTGTCATCAACATTGCCAAAGCAATCGCGGGTGCAATCATTCTGCTGGCAGTAACGCCAACGCTTCTAAGCGCAGTTAGCTCACTATTTGCAGAAAGACGGCTGTATGCAAGCAAGGAGGCCATCAATGTGGCCATCGGAAAAGAAATCACCAAAAAGCTTGGCAACTTAAGCAATAGCACTTGAACAGCAATCGTCCAAGGGAGGTTTGATTCAACAATCTTGCGAACTAGATCAAACATCACCCCTACGGAGAGGGACACCACCGTGAATGCTGTAAGGGCAAACAACAAGGGCCCGATCAGTTCACCCAGAAGCCAACGATCAATTAAGGGAATTCGATGAACAAACCTGCGCAGCTGACGTTTGGCTGCAATCCAAAGTTCATTGTTCAAAGCTGGAAACCCTCCCCGAGATAGTGACGTCGTACGAGTGGGTCGTTGGCTACTTCATCGGAACGACCAGAAGCAAGGATGCTCCCATCCGTCAAAATGTAAGCCCGATCCGTAATTGCAAGGGTTTCGCGGACATTATGGTCAGTAATGAGAATGCCCATTCCTCGCTGGCGTAATCCGTGGATCATTTGCTGAAGATCCGCCACCGCCAGTGGGTCTACCCCAGCGAAGGGTTCATCGAGGAGTAAATAGCGAGGACCCTCCAAACCAACAGCGAGGGCTCGAGCTACTTCGCAGCGCCTTCGTTCACCACCCGAAAGCTGATACCCGCAGCGGTGAATGAAAGGCTCAAGATGAAAATCCTCGATTAATTGTTGGAGGCGCTGATGACTATCAACTTTAGAAAGTCCGCTTTGAACTAACACCAATTCAAGATTTTCTTGAACAGTCAATTGGCGAAATACACTGGGCTCCTGTGGCAAGTAGCCAATTCCAAGACGAGCCCTTTGGGGCATTGACAGATCCGCAACCGGATGACCGTCAAGCAGAACTTGACCTCGATCAGGACGCAGAAGCCCAATCACTAAATTAAAGCTGGTGGTCTTGCCTGCCCCATTGGGTCCAAGCAAGCCAATCACCTCACCCGGTTTCAATGTGAGCGAAAGGGAGCGAACCAATGTTCTGCCTCCAAGGGTCAGAGTGACCTGATCAAGACTCAAACTCATGGCGTTAGGGGAGTCTGCGAGTCGGGACTCAGCTTTAACAGCAAAGTGGACTGAACTTGCTGACCTGGGATTGGGTTCGCCAGAGCGCGTTCATCATCAAGGTTGTAAGTAACCCTTTCAGCACGAATACTGTTTCCATCTTCCTGAACCACATCCACATCCCCACTTAATACAAGCATCGCTTCCCTGCTGAAGTACTGAGCCTGACGGGACGTTGCCACCATCCCTCGGGAGGGATAAACGATCCGAACATTTCCAACGGCGGTGACAACACCCGTGATGTTGTCAGCGCTTTGTGTATCGGATTCGATCGTGATCAAGCTGTCTTCACCTGCCGCTGTCTGGGCACTGACAGGAAGTACAGCACCAGAAATAACCAACAGGGCAGCAACGGTTGATAATTTGGCAATCCAAGTGGTCATTTCAGATCTGAGGGAAGAAAAAAGCATCAGGTCACCCTCATTATTCCAGCCAATGTACCTATAAACCTAAGAGTGGACACGTAACTCAGGAATTGGAAGTGCGACAGGATCGGTCTCCCGTTGAAGCGCTTCCAATCTCAAACGAGCCTGATCTCGAACCAAAGGCAAATCAAGACCAAGATCTCCTGGCATCGCTGCGGAAAGGCGACCTACACCTTCACCCAACAAAATCGTTGCACCTCTCAGATTACCCCGTTCTAAGTGAACATGAGCAACTGCAATTTGCAGAATACCTTGAAGCAAACGGCGGTCAGGCCCAGCTGTTTCATGCCACACTTCCTCAAAAGCATCATGGGCTTCATACCAGGACCGTCGATTGAAAAGATCGACGGCCTGCTGGAATCGCGGATCGACCTGAGTGCTCAACGCTTAGCCATTTTTTTTGCAGGTAATTTTCTTAACCGCATCGATTCAGGAGTGACTTCAAGCATTTCATCAGGTCCGATATATTCCAAAGCACGCTCTAAAGTCATCTGAATCGGTGACTGAAGCGAATCTAAAACATCAGCGCCAGCAGAACGAATATTCGTTACTTGCTTGGCTTTGCAGATATTAATTTCCATATCTTGCTGACGGGTGTTCTCACCAATAATCATTCCCTTATAAACTTTTGTGCCTGGAGTAATAAAGAATTGTCCACGATCTTCAGCTCCTTTTAGAGCATAGAAAGTAGCTGTGCCTTCTTCAAAAGCAATCAAAACTCCATTCCTTCTGTTATCAAAATCACCCTGCATTGGGCGATATTCAAAAAATGAATGGCTCATGATTCCTTCTCCGCGAGTAGCGCGAATGAATTCACCGCGGAAACCAATGAGTCCCCGAGACGGAACAACAAATTCAAGCTGCGTGCGGTTGTCGGCGCCGGTTTCCATATTTTGCATCTCACCCTTACGCGTTCCCAACTTTTCTATGCAGCTACCAACAGCAGCTTCAGGAACGTCCATCACCAGTGTTTCCACAGGCTCACAAGGTGTGCCATCAATCGTGCGGAAAATCACCTGGGGCTGAGACACCTGAAATTCAAATCCCTCACGGCGCATCGTCTCAATCAAAATTCCGAGGTGAAGTTCACCACGACCACATACAGAGAAACGATCAGGAGAATCTGTATCTTCAACTCGTAAAGCGACATTCGTGAGCAATTCGCGCTGCAGGCGATCACGAAGCTGACGACTGGTGACAAACTTGCCTTCTTTTCCTGCAAAAGGAGAATCATTGACCACAAAGGTCATCTGAAGCGTGGGCTCATCAACTTTAATCAGGGGTAACGCTTTTGGTTCATCCGGGCATGCAATCGTTTCGCCGATATTGACATCATCGAAACCAGCAACTGCAACAAGATCGCCAGCAGATGCTTCTTCGATATCAACTCTTTGCAGACCTTCAAAGCCCAAAAGCTTACTAATACGTCCTCTTTTTACGCTGCCGTCATCCTTAATAAGAGATGCTTTTTGACCCTGCCTGATAACACCATTATGAACTCGTCCAATGATGATACGTCCAAGAAAATCTGAGTAATCAAGGGTAGTAATTTGAAGTTGTAGTGGCTTTTCAGGATCACCAACAGGAGGTGGAACATGACGCAAGATCGCATCAAAGAGAGGACGCACGTTGTCGCTCTCTGTTTTCATGTCGGGCTTCGCGAAACCGCCTAGACCACTACCAAACAAGTAAGGGAAATCACACTGATCGTCATCAGCACCAAGCTCTATAAAAAGGTCAAGAACTTTATCAACAGCTGTTTCTGGATCAACACGCGCACGGTCAATCTTGTTGACGAACACAATCGGCCTCAAGCCTTGTTCGAGGGCTTTTTTGAGAACAAAGCGGGTTTGGGGCATAGGCCCCTCATTGGCATCAACGATCAGCAAACATCCATCCACCATGCCGAGCACACGCTCAACTTCTCCGCCAAAATCGGCGTGACCAGGCGTATCAACGATGTTGATTCTCGTGTCGTTATAGGTAACCGCAGTGTTCTTGGAAAGGATGGTGATTCCGCGTTCCCGCTCTAAATCATTGGAGTCAAGAACGCAGGTTGGAACGGCCTCGTTGTCGCGGAAGATTCCGGACTGGCTGAGCAGAGCATCCACAAGAGTGGTTTTGCCATGATCCACATGGGCGATGATCGCTATATTGCGAATCGCCTTATTCTGGGCGCTCATGAGGTCCGTAACGTTATAAGGGAAACTTGGGAACGCCTGCAGGCGTAGCCGCGACATGCTATCTCAAAGTGAGACTTGTAACGCTTGATTTTCATTGCCGATGCGCAAACTGCCACGCGTGACACCGAGCCTATGATCGATTTGCTCCCTCTTCCATACGTCGGCTGAGAGGGTGCGACCCAAAAGAGCATCGCTGTAAAGCTGAACTCGTCGACGCGTTGCCTTGGCGTCTTCATCGAGAAGATCCAAGCGATAGCGGCGAATTCCTGCCTGACGTAGGGCGTGCAGAGCCTCGACTCCTGTCTGTGGCTTGCCATTGAAAAGCGTATTGCGACAGCCAAGATCCGCTTTCAGTGGATGCTCCACCCCACTTCGGTCTCTGAGCATCACGGTGTGCTGCTCACAGGGCCTTCCGCAATCGGTGTGGTCGTGGCCCTCTGAGAGAAACGAGCAAAACAAACAGTGCTCCATATGAAAGAGCGGCATGTGTTGATGCAAGACCACTTCGATGCGTTCTGGCGGAGAAGCTTGCACCAAATCAAGCAATTGGCTGAGGTTCAAATCACAACTGGCTGTGACCCGATTCAGTCCCCAGGTCTCGAAGAACCAAAGCAAGCTGAGTGGGTTCGCAACATTCAGAGTGAAGTCGCCAGCGCAGGGGGCCTGGCCCGTGAGTAACTCAAGCTGATCCGCATTGCGCACGAGATAACCATCCGCTTTCGCTTTGAGAAGCGGTTCCAACATCCAGCGTTCACCAGGTCTGGTGATCCGAGGTCCTGCCAACCAAACCCCTTCTGGCCAACAGCCCCGGCCTATGGCCACAGCTTCCTTAAGTTCCTTTGGATGTTCTAAATCTGCAACCACCGAGGTAATCGGTCCCTTGCCAATCTCCTGGAGGGCACGCAACTGCTCGAGGCTGCGAACAAGCACAACCAAAGACGGCGAATCGAACTGCTCCACTGCTGAGTCTCGCCAATCAGCCAAGCGCTTAAGCGTGGCAGCAACGATGGGTTGAGAATCCACTGGCTCCAAACCCGAATCCATTCCAGGCTGTTGAGAGACCGCGGTGAGTCCGCCATCGGACATTTGCTGCAACAGTGAGCGGCGCATCCTGTTCAGCTCGGCAACGGGAAGAAATAAAGCCGAATCAAGGTCGGTTTCCAGATGCTCAAGACACCAGCCCGTTCCACCCAAACGCCCTAGCTGAGCAATCAAACGCTCACGATCCAAACCGTGATCACGGGCTGTCTCCAAAACGGCCTGACTGGACACGCTGCAGGGCACTCCATCAGGCAAAACAGGATCAACCAACTCAAGAAGCAGAGGTTGACCTAGATGCCCACTGACGCGAACGCGAAGTCCTCGTTCAAGCGGAGTCACCACCCGTTCAGCTCGTCGCTGCCAGGTGCTTTGCCATTGCGGATCGCTGGTAAGCCAAACCGAAGCGCCTGATCGCAAGCCCGATACATCAATACGGCCAGGACCAAGCCGCAACCGCATCAATCCCCTAGGCATCGTATGAACCTCCATCACCCGTCCACCGATCTCACGCGGAGGGGTCAGAGGGTCGTACTCACGGCTGTTCACCTCAAGAACCAAACCCTGACCGTTTCGAAGGCTCTCTTTACATCGCAACACCAACCAACCTTTTGGCTCCACTCGAACCAAGGCCCCAATCACCGGTCCACGCTTCTTGCTCCAGCGCCCATGCACGAGCGAACGGTGATCAATTCCCTGGAGCCAGCCAGTGGACAAACCCCGAGAAAAACCAAGCTCAAGCTGGCGTTGAATGTCCACAGCATCACAATCCAAGCCATCGAGATTGCGTCGATAGGCATCCGTTACCGAGGCCACATAGGTGGGATCCTTGAGGCGACCTTCGATTTTGAAACTACTGATTCCGAGCTTCACCAGATCCGACAAAAGTGGCCAAGCGGCGAGATCCTGGGGAGACAGTAGATAGCGTTGATCCCCGAGATCGAGGGATTCACCATCCACCACTAGTTCATAGGGAAGACGGCAAGCCTGTGCACATTCACCCCGATTGGCACTGCGCTGGCCAAGGGATTCACTCGTAAGACACTGACCCGAATAGGCCACGCACAAGGCTCCATGCACAAACACTTCTAGGGGCATCGCAAGGGATCTCTCCCGCAGTTGGTTTTGGAGGCGCTCAAGATCTCGAAGGGCTAGCTCTCTCGCCAGCACAACCCGCTCGCAACCCGCTGCCGCTGCCTGGGCCACACCAGCAGCACTCGTAATCGACATCTGGGTGGATGCGTGCAAGGACAAGTTGGGGACAAGAGCTTTAGCGAGAAGGCAAAGCCCTAAGTCCTGCACGATCAGAGCATCAACGCCAGCGTGATCAGCAGCCAAAAGCAAATGGGCAGCCTGACCCAACTCATCAGCAAAAATCAGAACGTTCACTGTGAGAAATCCCTTCACTCCACGGGCGTGAAGCCAAGCCATGATCTCGGGAAGTTCTGCAAGCTGAAAATTGTCAGCTCGAAGTCGAGCATTAAAGGCCTCGACGCCGAAATAAACAGCATCAGCACCGTTGGAGACAGCAGCCATCAAGGCCTTCCAATCCCCAGCTGGGGAGAGTAATTCTGGGAAAGATGCTGTGTTCAACGCCCAAGAGCCAGCTGACGAGCAGGTTCAAATAGACGCAAAGCCTCGGCAGACCCCTCAAAACGCCAATGCCAAGGCTCATAACTCACACCCTGCGGATTCACCTCAGGAAAAGACAGCGTGAAGTGATAGCTGGCTGCGTAATCCTGCAACCACCGAAAGGCCGGAGTCGTCTCAAACGAAACCGAAAGATTGGTGTCTGGTCGGCTGCCATCACCAAGATCAATCGCATACCCAGTGCTGTGTTCGGAATAACCCGGTGGAGCAGAAACCTTTGCCCGTTCTTCGGCCGTTTGATTTCGTTCTGATTTCACATCAAAGAAAATTCCCTGCTGCAAATCATGAGATCGATAGCCACTGATCAGCCTTAGATCAATTCCATCGGAGGCAGCAGCACGACGCATCGAATCCAGGGCAAGTGCTGCATCCTGATGCAACTCAATACCAGCTTCAACAGGGACAAGTTGGCTGACAATCGCTTCCTCATAAGGAAAATGTCCGAGCAGACGACCGTCTTGCTCGGGCGGCGCTTCAATCCCCTCCACCACTGGAACCGGATTCGAGGGAAACAAAAAAGAACGACGCGCCAGCAACCCGGGGCCGAGCCAAACAGCAGCCAAACTGCCTCCCCCTACAAGAAGACACGCCAAAAGGACACCAAACCCGCTGCGGCGCTGACGCGGAGCAGGTTTCGAGCGACGGGCGACAGGGATGTCATCCCTGGCGCTTCGGCGAGTGGCGACGGCCCTTCCCAGAGGATTCATGCAGTGTTGTTTCAATCGTAAGGGGGTCCGCCAGGGCCTAGTACCACTTTTCAGGATGCGTGATTAGTTTGAAATCAAAGACCCGGCGGAGTTTGCTGAGATGCTGAGAGTTGCCGTTGTCGGTGGTGGACCGAGCGGATCCTGTGCCGCAGAAGTGCTTGCACGGGCCGGCATCAAGACTTGGTTATTCGAGAGAAAACTCGATAACGCCAAGCCTTGCGGGGGAGCGATTCCTCTTTGCATGGTTGAGGAATTCGATCTTCCCGATTCGATCATCGACCGAAAAGTTCGGAACATGAAGATGATTTCACCCTCCAATCGGGAGGTGGATATCAAATTGGATCCACTCGGTTACGACGACAACGCCTACATCGGCATGTGTCGGCGTGAGGTGTTCGACTCCTTCCTTCGCAACCGTGCTGCCGACCTAGGCACAACTCTTGTGAATGGGTTGGTGCAAAAGATCGACACCGGCGACAAACGCCAAGGTCCTTACACCCTCCATTACGCCGATTACAGCGCAGGCGGTCCTACCGGCGAGATGAAAAGCCTGGAAGTGGATCTCATCATCGGCGCCGATGGAGCCAACTCCCGCGTCGCTAAAGCGATGGACGCAGGTGACTACAAGGTGGCGATCGCGTTCCAAGAACGCATCAAGCTGCCACCAGAAGAGATGGCCTACTACGAAGATCTCGCCGAGATGTACGTAGGAACAGATGTCTCACCCGACTTCTATGCCTGGGTCTTCCCTAAGTACGACCACGTTGCGGTGGGGACTGGAACCATGCAACAAAATCAATCCTTAATTAAGGGTCTGCAGAAAGGCATTCGCGAGCGCGCCCGTAAGCGCTTGTTCAAAGGCGAAGTGATCAAGGTTGAAGCACACCCAATTCCCGAACATCCCCGCCCTCGCAGGGTGGTGGGCCGGATGGCTCTTGTGGGCGATGCAGCTGGCTACGTCACCAAAAGTTCCGGAGAAGGGATCTACTTCGCCGCAAAAAGCGGTCGCATGTGTGCAGAAGCGATCGTTGAAATCTCTAAAAATGGCACCCAGATGCCCACTGAAAAGGAGATCAAGAACACCTACCTAAAGCGATGGGATCGCAAATACGGAGCCACGTACATCGTGCTCGATATTCTTCAACGCATTTTCTATCGCACCGATGCAGCTCGAGAAGCGTTTGTTGAAATGTGCGATGACCAAGATGTCCAGAAGCTGACCTTCGACAGCTATCTGTACAAAAAGGTGGTGATGATGAATCCCTGGCAACAGGTCAAACTCACCGCTAGGACTTTGGGCAGTCTTTTGCGCGGTCAAGCCCTAGCCCCCTCGACCTACGGCTCCGTTCCTTCAGCCGTTGGGCGATCGGATGGAGACTTTCTTGCCGACGAAGCCGCCCAAGCAATCAAAGCGCAGTCCTCTGGGCATGCGCCCAAAAAAGGTGAGGCGGAGATCGAGGAAGAGCGTTCCAAGGTCACTGCAGGCTGAAGCCTGGCTAAGAGGCGTCAGGACTGGATGCAATCAAATTGCGCCAAAACTGATGCCTGATTTTTCAAAACGCCAAGAAGATTGAGGCGATTACGGCGGACATCGAGATTGTCCGCCATCACCATCACACTGTCTGGTCCATCAAAAAAGGCCTCAAGTGCCTTGGCTGCATCCTGCAAACCTTCTGCAAGCTGGATGTAATTGCCCGTTTGTGCGAGAGGCGACAAGTTCTCTAGCGATTGCAGCAGCGAAGTTTCGCTCGCTGATTCAAATAAATCGGGTCGTACAACCCCCGAAGGTGTGAGCTGATCGCTTCCGAGGTCTCCCTTCTCGGCAAGTTTTGCTGCCCGTTGAACGACAGCTTGCACAGCCTGCAGACGTTCGTCGCGACGCAGCTGATGCAGCAAGGCCAGACGTTCACGAGCATCCACTGGATCACTAAGCAAACGCGCATCGCCAACGGCCTCGCCAGCCACGGCTTGAACCAAATCGGCTGGGAAACCATCCTCCTCAAACTGAGACACCATCCTCTGTCGCAGTAAAAGCGAAAGATCTGTCACTAAGACCTCCGGTTGCACCGCAAAAGCGGGAAAGAGTTCTGCCCAGTACCGCGCTGCATCCGACAGCAGGCTTTGCAAAGGAAGTCGCCAACCTCGATCCCAAAGGATCTGAACAATGCCATTTCCAGCCCGGCGCAAGGCATAAGGATCGGATGAGCCACTGGGGCGATCACCCTTGGCATAGATGCTGAGTAGCAATTCCAATCGATCCGAAAGGGCCAAAAGCGCTCCTGCATCGCTGGAAGGAAGAGCATCTCCAGCACCCCGGGGCTGGTAGTGCTCAGCCACTGCAAGTGCAACCTGGCGATCTTCCCCCTCCTCTAAAAGGTATTTCCCGCCGATCAACCCCTGCAACTCAGGAAACTCGCCCACCATCTGGCTCACCAAATCATGCTTGCAGAGGTGAGCTGCTCGCTTGGCATGAATGGCGACGTCTGAAGTGATAGACAACGATTGGATCAAACGCTCAGTCATCCAAGACATCCGTTCACATCGATCACGCAGGCTTCCGAGACCTTTCGCAAACGTGACGCGATCTAAGGAATCACGACGCACCTCGCTCGCACTTTTCCGATCAACATTGAGGAAAAATTCAGCATCAGCAAGGCGGGCCCCCAACACCCGTTCGTTGCCACGCACGATGGTTTCATCCGCGCGATCGAGACCATTGCTCACCAGCAAAAACTTTGAGAGCAGTCCGTCGCGTGCCTGGAGGGCCAAAGGATCGTGTGGCCCATTCTCCCGTTTCAACGGGACATAACGCTGGTGGGATTGCATCACAGTGACAATCACTTCTGGCGGTAAATCGAGATAACGATCAGCAATTTCCCCACTCAGAACCCTGGGGGCTTCCACAAGGTCAACCAACTCTTCGAAAAGTCCTTCTGGGCAATCAACAGAGGCCGAACAGGCCTGTGCTTCGGTGTCCAATGCTGAGCGAATCAACTGCTCCCGTTCGGATCGATCCACCATCACACCAGCCTTCGCTAGGGCATCGAAATAATCATCCGCATGCTGGATTTCCACTGCGCTGTCGCGGAGACGGTGGGATCGACTCAAGCGACCGCTGTGAACCTGCGGTTGCGCAGCCGAAAGAGTCACGGGAATGAGCTCAGACCCATAAAGAGACACCAACCAACGCACGGGCCGACTGAAGCGCTGATCACCATCGCCCCAGCGCATGAATCGCCTGCCTTGCAACCCATTGATCCAGGCAGTAATGCGCTCAATCAACAGGGTTGTGGTGACGTCACCTGGTGTACAAACCCTGGCAAACAAACAGGGGCCCTTGGGCGTGTCACGGGCTTGGAGTTCGGCAGGATCAACTCCACATCGCTTAGCAAAACCCAAAGCAGCGGGACCGGGTATGCCATCCACCAGGGCCTGCTTGACGGGAGGTCCCTTGCGTTCTTCCTCTAAATCAGGCTGTCGATCAATCAACGAGTCCACAAGCACGGCAAGACGTCTTGGGGTCCCCGACACCCTGACTTGGCCATGACTTAAGCGAAGGTCCTTCAGATCGGACATCACCATTTGCTGAAGCTGCTTCAGTGCCGAGTGCACAAACTCCGCGGGCAGTTCCTCGGTACCGATTTCAAGGAGGAATGTTGAGGACACGCCGATTGGATATGTAGGAATTGACTGTATTGGAAGCCGCTTCGCTAGTTTCAAAAGACCTATCCCTTGATTCCGTGAACGAAGGTTTGACGACAACCTCAGGGACGCAAGAAGCAGGGCGCGATCGGACGCTTGATGGCCCTTCAACACCTACAGAATCGATTGACACAGCTCTGTCCAAGGCTGAAAAGAGAAAGCTCTATAGCGGTCATCTTCGAGAACCTTTATTAACAGAGCTGAGCAACGATGAAATTCGCTTTAGTGAGGACGCAGTTCAGTTACTAAAGTTTCATGGGAGCTACCAACAGAATCATCGAGAATTAAGAAAAACCGATAAAGTTAAGTGCTGGCAAATGATGCTCCGCCTCCGAAATCCAGGAGGAAGAGTTCCTGCACAACTTTTTTCGGCTCTCGACGACCTTTCAAATCAATACGGAAACGGCACGCTACGCATCACAACACGACAAGCCTTTCAAATGCATGGCATTCCAAAATCTGACCTTAAATCAGTTATTGGAACCATAATAAAGAACCTAGGATCCACATTAGCCGCCTGTGGTGATATCAATAGAAACGTGATGGCTCCAGCAGCACCATTTGAAAACAATGGATACCCTGCTGCTAGAAAACTTGCCGACGAAATAGCCGATTTACTAAGCCCAAAAGCTGCTGAAGGTTCTTACTTAGACATGTGGGTTGACGGTGACCTGAGTTATCGATTTAAACCTGCAAAACCTGTCAAGCAAGCCCGCGAACGACAGCTTGAACAAGGGGTATTTTCCGGAAGCCAGGATGAGCCAATTTATGGCGATACGTACCTTCCAAGAAAATTCAAAGTGGCCGTTACGGTTCCTGGAGACAATTCAGTTGACCTACTGACACAAGACATCGGACTGGTTCTATTCACAAACAAAAATGGAACGATGCGTGGATGCAATGTGTACGTTGGTGGGGGCCTTGGAAGAACACATAATCAGGAAGACACCTTTGCACGTATCGCTGAGCCTTTGGGTTATGTCGACGCTGAAAATATTTTTGACCTTCTGCAATCAATCATGGCACTACAAAGAGACCATGGTGATCGTGAAGTTAGGAAGCATGCTCGCATGAAATATCTACTTCACAATCGAGGAATTGAGTGGTTTCGCGAAACGTTGATCAAGGACTATTTCAAAAGAGAAATTAAAAGCTTGATTAACGAATCGCCTGCGAAATTAATGGATTACCTCGGATGGCACCGACAAAAGCCTGGCCTTTGGTTTGTGGGGCTTCCGTTCATGTGTGGTCGACTCGAAGGATCTGTGAAAGCAGGAATTCGCGCCATTGTTGAAAGATATCAGTTGGAGATTCGACTAACACCAAATCAAGATTTGCTGCTTTGCAACATCGGTTCCAATCAGAAATCATCTATTAAAAGTGAGCTTGCCGACTTAGGTTTTGAACTTCCAGCAGAGGTGGCTCCACTGGTCCGCCATGCCCTCGCATGCCCAGCCTTACCCACCTGCGGACTGGCCGTCACCGAATCGGAGCGGGTGCTGCCGGATGTTCTTGAAAGACTTGATTCCCAACTCAATCATTTAGAAATCAAGAAATCCATCCTGGTCCGTATGACGGGCTGTCCGAACGGTTGCGCTCGTCCTTACATGGCCGAACTTGGCCTTGTAGGTAGCGGTGTAAATCAATATCAGCTCTGGCTTGGGGGCAGCGCCAATTTGCAGCGACTAGCTCGTCCATTCCTACAGAAAATGCCTTTAGAAGACCTTGAAACGACCATCGAACCCTTGCTCCTGAGCTGGAAAGATGCCGGAGGTCGGCGTGGCTTTGGCGAACACATCACCAAACTCGGTGATGCCACCGTTCAAGAGATGCTCAAGGTTCCAAGCTGAATAAAGTGAGATCCCGCCCATAGATGGCACAATCCGCATTAACGGTCCAAGCCCAAAGCTGATCGCCAAAACTGAAGTGCCACCACTCATTCGGATGACGCACAAATCCCGCCTTAATCATCACACAATGCAGCAAACATCGACGGCTATGAAATAAAGCTGCGGTTCCATCAGGCTGATCAACTGCTGCTTTTTCATGGTGAAGCGGTAAAGACTCTGGTCCAATCGCATCGATCTCCCCCCCCCATATCCAAGGGGCTGCCTTGGGCATCAATGAGAGTGAGATCCACGGCAGCGCCAGTGCTGTGGGGTGGAGGTATTAACAAATCGGTGCTGGGTGGAGCCCAAAAACGAGCCACCTCGGAGCGAACATTTTCTAAGCGATTCAGCTGATCTGAATCATCTGTATTGATGCCTTGGCGAGCACACTCCTGCTCAATGGCGTGGTTCACCATGAAAGCTTGAACTGACACAGGACGCCAAGCATCGAAAATGCCAAGCCGAAGCGGTTGAAGTCCACCCCCCGTCGTGATGCCCTGGAGATGAACTTGAGCAGCGAGCAAGCGGCTCCTCACTCCTTGGCGAAGACAAAAGGGGTCTGCTCCGTTTCCGTAGGGAGCACCTAATGACACATAGGGGTGCGGCTCCAGGCAGGTCACAACAGAGCGCAGCGGTCGCAAGGATTCACCGCAATCGTCAATCGAGACGGAATGCCATGGACGCTGCATGCTGAAAAGACACTGAAAATGCTGTGAGCAGATTGCCAGTTTCTTGGGAACGACGCATCCCACCGGCGATGGATATGCGGTGAATGGCTAATTAAGTTGCACAGCTGCAGCAGCCCGCTTGCGTTGCTGTTCCAACAGCACACGAATGTGCTCGAAAGACTTGAGGTCGGGATCCTCCTTCAGGATGCTCGCCGCCTCATCCCGGGCTTCCTCCAAAACAGAGCCATCATCTGCAAGGCTGGCTAGCGCCAAATCGGGCAAACCCGATTGTCGGGTACCAAGCACCTGACCAGGACCTCGAAAGCGAAGGTCCATCTCAGCAATCTCAAAGCCATCATTGGAACGGACTAACACTTCAAGGCGTTGTCTGGCTAATGGATTACGGCTGTCATTCACGAGTAAGCAGTAAGAAGCGGCCGCTCCACGGCCGACCCTTCCCCGCAACTGGTGCAACTGAGCCAAACCAAACCGATCAGCATGATCAATCACCATCACACTGGCTTCAGGAACATCCACCCCGACTTCCACCACCGTCGTAGACACCAAAATCTGCGTGGCACCGCCAGCAAAATCAGCAATCACAGCCTGCTTCTCAGCACTGGCTAATCGTCCATGAAGCAGGCCCACGCTGAACTCTGGAAATACCTCCTCCGAGAGATGACGGTGCACATCAACCGCTGAGCGCAGATCCACTTTTTCTGATTCCTCCACCAAGGGAAGCACCACATAAATACGCTGACCCTGAAGCACTTGTTCACGGATGAGTTCATAAGCCTCCTCTCGCTCAGAGCTCTTCACAACCTTGGTACGAATCGGCGTTCGACCCGGAGGTAGTTCATCGATCTGACTGACATCCAGATCACCATGGAGCGAAAGCGCCAACGTTCGCGGAATCGGTGTGGCGGTCATCGTGAGCAAATGGGGTTGCAGGCCCTTGTCGAGAAGCCGGTTGCGTTGACGCACGCCAAAGCGATGTTGTTCATCGACCACCACCAGGCCTAGACGATCAAACGCGACTGGATCCTCCAAGAGGGCGTGGGTTCCCACAAGAATGCGCAACGTGCCCCCAGAAAGATCGCTCAAAATTTGCCGTCGGCTGCGGCGTGGAGTTGAGCCAGTGAGCAACTCCACGCTGACGTGCAGTGGAGGCAACCAATGACACAGATTTCGATAGTGTTGCGCCGCCAAAACCTCTGTTGGTGCCATCAAGGCTCCTTGGCAGCCAGCTTCCACAGCACGCAGCAACGCGGCAATCGCCACAACGGTTTTGCCGCTTCCCACATCCCCTTGCACGAGCCGCGCCATCGGTTCGGGGCGCTCCAGATCCTGTTCAATTTCAGCGAGCACCCGCTTCTGAGCACCCGTGAGTTCAAACGGGAGAAGAGAAAGAAAACGGCCGACCAATCCTTCATGCTCCACCACCCCATGGAGCAGGGGAGCGGAACGCTGACGTAAGGCAGCTCTGCGTTGCATCAAACTGAGCTGCAGAAGCAGGAATTCGTCAAACACCAAGCGATGACGCGCTTGCTGTAGTTGCTCACTGGTTTCCGGCCGATGGATCGCAACCAACGCTTGATCGCGAGCCAACAAGCCACGAGCATCCCGGCGCCGTGCAGGCAGGGGATCAGGCCAAAGACGAACAGCCGGCAAAACCGCTTCTACCAAGCTTCGAAAACGATCGGCCGTGAGTCCTTCGGTGAGGGGATACACCGGCAACAAGCGGCCAATTTGGCGAGAACGCAAGGGGGCATTGGCACTTTCCATCACCTCAATCAAAGGATCTTGAAAACTGACGCCATAGGGCCCAGTTTTGACCAAACCACTCACCGCGACGGTGGCTCCCACTGGATACTGACGGGTCTGACCATGGAGGTAAGAAGGGTTGCTGAAGCGTTTTCCCGCCAAAAAGCGCGTCACCTTGATGCGACCTGTCGGGTCTTGCAGCTGCAATTCGATAATCGAAAGATTGGGGTTTCGAGGACTGGTGAAACCATGAGATCGACGCACCGTGGCCACAATCGTTGCTGTTTCTCCAGCCTCCAAGGCTTCAATACGGCGTAAGGCGGAGTAGTCGACGTAGTCCCGCGGATAATGCTGAATCAGATCCCGAACGACAAGCAGACCCAGGCTTGCCAGACGTTCCGCCAACTTGGGACCAATGCCATGCACCCTGGCAAGCGGTGACTCCAAATCGAGCGTGAAAGGTGGGGCAGCTGATCGCCCACCAGCCTGTGGAGACGACGACGTCTTGATCCGCGGGGGTGCCATCGGTGCCGATGGCTCAAGGCGAGCGCGTAAACCATGGAGCCACTGCCGGGTGCCAGTGACGAGACGCCGACGACCAGCATCACCAAGTTCGGGATAAGAAGCGAAATCAGTCGCTAAAGACTGCAGTCGCATCAAGCTGTCATTCGGCAAAGTCACCGGAGGTGGCGTTGCCAATTGGCGGCTCAAAAAAGCATGAAACCTTTCATGACGACCTTGAAGATCGAGAAATCCCCGATCAGCTTCTAAGGAGAGGGACTGCTGCAGCGGGCGAAGCCAGGCAAGAAAACACTCCAAGCCCTGACGATCCAGTGCAGGGGTCAGTCCTGACCTGTCGTCGGCGGATTGGGCCACCACTGACTGTGCACCTCCTGACTGGTAAAACGGCTCTGCCAATGCCGCTGCTGCTGCACCATTGTGAGCAAATTGGTTCGGTGTTGGCGCAATCGGTGCCGGCTATGCCGCAGCGGACCGTTGTCGTATTCCAGATCAGCCGGCCTCAACAAAACGCTGAGGATTTCCAACGGCTGGTCTTGAGCGGGAATGGGGAACGGAAGCTTCAGTCGTAAAAGATTCGAGGACGATGGAAGCGCCTGCAATTGCCCTGCGATTGCAGCATCAAGAAGCGTGGTTGGCAGAAGGCTGCTCACCAAACCTGCTCTCAGTAACTCAACATTGAGGGCATGGGATAAATTTCGAATCCTGCGGCTCAGGGCGGCATCCAGCCCATCCAGCCAATTCACCAACTCGATCGGCATCGAGGGCAGCAATTCCGCATCAGGCTTGTCTCCTGAGACAACGGATGCACCAAGGCCAGAGGCATCGGATTCAAGACGGATCGGCTCACCAGCAGAGTCGCCCTGCTGCATCGCCTCACCAGCCATCAAAAAGAGGGAGCGCAAGAGATCAAAGTCGGATGTTGTGCCTTCTGCAGCAGACTCTGAATCGATCGGATCCTGAACAGCCTGCTGTTGATCATCCAAGGACTCAATCGATGGTGGATCAACCTCCGCTTCCAAGCGAGGAAGCAAGCCTTCCAAAAGATCAGGATGCTCAATGGGAGGGCTAAGGCTCAACTCAATCCCGCCCCGATTGCCGTCTGGCTGTTCACTCTCCACATCAGCCTGAAGAGACTGACTCGCCTCGCGTTGGGCCTGCTGGCGATACACCAGTGCTTCCCTCTGAAGGCGCCTGGACAGATCCATGAGCTGCTCAACAGTCAGCAGACTGGAGCAGCGCTGAACTAAGCCATCAAAGGTTTGCTGGAGTTCGGACTGTTGTTCCTCTGATAGTTGTGAAAGGCGTTCACCTCGTTCACACAAGAGATGTCCAATGGCATTGCGAACACTCGGCAACAGGAGGTTGCGCAAAAGTTGTAGATAAAGCGCTTGCTCTCGATACAACAATGGAACAAGACGCCGGCTTCGTTGTTGAAGCCGGCACAGCTGTTCCTTAGGGTCGTAACCCCTCGTGGAGTGCGTCTCAGCCGTCAAAATCAGCTGTTCGTCATCGATGCAACTTCGGTCGCAAAGTCGACCTGCTCGATTTCGATCCCTTCACCCAAGGTGTAACGGGTAAAGCGACGAACCTTGACGTTTTCACCAATCTTTCCAGCCACCTCCTTAACCAAATCAGCCACGGACATTGAACTGTCACGAATGAAAGGTTGGTCCAACAAGGACATTTCCTTCAAGCGTTTGCCGATACGTCCTTCGACAATCTTGACCTTCATCTGATCTGGCTTGCCGTCCAGGTCATCGCGACCCATCTCGATCGATTTCTCACGGTCGATGATGTCTTGAGGAATGTCGTCCGTGCTGACGTATTCCACGTTGGGACAGGCTGCAACTTGCATCGACACGTCGCGCAGGAGTCCCTGGAAAAGATCCCCACGAGCAACGAAATCAGTCTCACAGTTGAGCTCCAGCAACACACCCACGCGAGCACCAGTGTGGATGTAACTGCCAATCGCACCTTCAGCAGCAGCACGACTTGATTTCTTTTCGGCACTTGCAATGCCTTTCTGACGAAGCCATTCAACGGCTTTCGTTGTGTCGCCGCTGGTTTCTGCCAGGGCTTTCTTGCAATCCATCATCCCTGCGCCGGTTTTGTCGCGCAGTTCTTTAACCAGCTTGGCTGAAACGGCCGCCATGAGGTGAATTAAGTGGGAGGTCTATGAGAATGCCGCTACGGCTATGAGCACGCAGCGGCGGAAACTAAGCGTAAAAAAGCTGAGAATCAGCCCTGGCCATCATCACCACGGCCATCCTGGCCGCCATGACGTCCTTCGTTGATTGCATCAGCCAAACGGCTCAAAACCAACTGAATGGAACGGACCGCGTCATCGTTGCAAGGGATAGGAACCTCACACAAGTCGGGGTCGCAATTGGTGTCCAACATCGACACCAAAGAGATGTCGAGTTTGCGAGCCTCGAGCACTGCATTGGTTTCACGCCGCTGATCAACAAGCACCACCACGTCGGGAATACGACGCATGTTCTTAAGACCACCCAAGTACTTCTGTAGACGCTCGAGTTCACGACGCAGAACAGCACCTTCCTTCTTGGGGCGCATGGCGATAGCGCCACTCGATTCCATCCTCTCAAGATCTTTGAGACGATCAATTCTGGCTTTCATCGTGGTCCAGTTGGTCAGCATTCCGCCAAGCCAGCGCTGGTTCACGTAAGACGATCCGCAGCGAAGGGCTTCTTGCGCCACAACCTCAGATGCTTGCTTCTTGGTACCGACGAAGAGGAAACGCTTGCCGCTCCGAGCAGCTGAACGCACCCACTTGTAGGCGTTATTCATGCAGACAGCGGTCTGCACCAAATCAATAATGTGAACTCCGTTGCGCGCGCAATAGATGTAGCGCGACATTTTGGGGTTCCAACGACGGGTCTGGTGTCCAAAGTGGGCACCAGCTTCCATCATCTCGGCGAGAGTGACGACAGCCATGTTTGTAGAGGGTTTCGGGTTCGCCTCCACCTGTCAGGTATGGCGTGTGATGAGCAAAAACTCAGAGCACGACGTCCAGCACCCGAAACGGACAGGTGTGCGGGTTGAGTAGGACGCCTTAATTTAACAAAGAGTCAGTTCATGTTTGGGAACACACTGTCGGGATGATCCTCAACGGGCCAATCTTCATTGACTCCACCGATCAGCAATTCATCCAGCTTCACAACATCAGAGTTGAGTTGCTTCAAAGCATTGATTAGGACGTCGAGACCAATCCCGTCACTGGTGCCCAAGTCCAACCAGCAACGGGCCCACGCCTCGTGATATTCGAGCTGACCCATGTTGTGCATCAAGGCCGGCATCGATGAGGCGGCATCGTCATTGTCGTAACTCATGAAGCTCAGGTCCTCTGCTTCTTCATGGACCTGAAGGTTCTCGGCATTGAAGCCACCGAGCCGACCAATCACATACCAGCTGTCGAAGATGCCATCCACATAATTCCGCTCCCCTTGACTAGGAATTTCACTAAATCGAAGCCACACCCAGCAATTAAACGGATCAACCTCTCGGAAACGAACGTGCATGGCCTATTGGAGACCTTGGCATCATCGCTATCTCAAAAGAGATCGGCCACGATCATGATCAATCATGCTGATCACAGCACCTCCAAAAACACAAGCATCTAAGCCGCATGCTGGAGCTGAACAACATTCGATTCCGGCCAGCGACGTCAGAACGCGTGGTTCTGGAGGAGATCAACCTCAAAGCATTGCCAGGCAAACCTGTGCTGATCTCAGGCAATAGCGGCAGTGGCAAAACCAGCCTGCTTGAAGTGATCAGTGGCTTAGCAGGAGCACAGAAAGGATCGATTCTCTGGAATCAAGAAGCGCTCACGCGACGGCAAAGACGCTGGCTGTGTGGCGTGGTGTTTCAGTTTCCTGAACGTCATTTTCTGGGATTGAACGTGTCTCAGGAGTTAAAACTTGGCCACAAACGTCTCACGAGTGAAGAGCGCAGCAATGTGCTGAGGCGAGTAGGTCTCGGTGATGTGGATCTGCGACAGGCACCAGAACGTTTAAGCGGAGGACAACAACGACGACTGGCCCTAGCCGTGCAGTTACTACGCCACCCTCAAGTGCTGCTATTGGACGAACCAACCGCTGGTCTTGATTGGTCCGTTCGTTCAGAAGTGCTCGAATTACTTCAAGATCTCGCTCAAGATCGACTGCTCATCGTTGTGACTCACGAACCGGATCTGTTTGAGGGGTGGAGCGGAAATCATTGGACCCTTAGAGAGGGACGTCTCCACGCTCTGTCACCATTGCCGCTGTGATGCACAAGCGCCATGGGTGACTGCCTTGTCCGGGCCACGGCAGCTGGCGGAGGGATCAGGCTTGTAGCGGTGACCACCACCGAAGCCACACGCGAAGCGAGGCGGAGACATCGCCTGTCCTATTTGACAACGGTGATGCTCGGACGTGCCATGAGCGCTGGGCTGTTGTTAGCCAGTTCAATGAAGGTGCGACACGGCCGTGTGAACTTACGAATTGGCTCCGATGGACCCATCGGTGGCTTGTTTGTGGATGCAGGCAGAGATGGTCGCGTACGCGGGTATGTAGGGCATCCCGAGCTTGAATTGGACCCAATCGAAAATGAAGCTGGTCATTACAGCTTTGATTTCAATGCCGCGGCAGGAACAGGCTACCTTCATGTTGTTAGAGACGAAGGGAAGGGAGAACCATTCAGCAGCACTGTTGAATTGGTTCGTGGAGGAATTGGAGAGGATGTTGCATCGTATCTACTGCACTCAGAACAAACACCATCAGGCGTATTTGTAGGCGAAACCATCAGTCAAGAAGGCCTTGAATGCAGTGGTGGACTCTTAGTGCAGGTACTTCCGAAAGCAGCAGAAGAACCAGCTCTTGTTGCTTTACTCGAAGAGCGTTGTCGCGAAATCCACAACTTCAGCAAACACCTTCGTGACAATCAGGATCATCTTGAGGATCTTCTCAAAGATGTTTTTCCTGATTTGGACCCTCAACCGATTCCCGCTGGAGAACCATTACAGCCAATCCAATTCTCATGCCCCTGCAGCAGAGAACGAAGCATTAACGCTATGAGATTATTTGGTAAAGAAGAGCTCAACAAGATGCTTGAAGAAGATAAAGGCGCTGAACTTACATGTCACTTCTGTAATGAGATTTACAAACTCGACGAGAAAGACTTATCAGAACTAATAGATAGCTTATAAATAGCTAACTCATAAAAGCAGCAATATGCCAGCAACCAGAACTAAATAGGCTGGCAATGCTTCGAAGAGAATTGGATTTACAGGCAATCCTGCTTGGGTCGCAAGAAGGGCACTGATCACAGCTCCCAAAAACAAACCCAAGGCAACGAGAGCCAAACTCCAACCCAAGGCACCTAGGGGTCTTCGACCCCGCTTGACTTGAGAGATGAACAAGCCAATTGTGGAGAGGGCAAGCACCAAGTCGACTGTTGTTGGAGCCGCAAGAAGCAACAACAGACCGATGCTTCCAGCGATCAGTCTCACCAGCAAGCCCTGACCTTCCACCAAACTCAAGCTGGGAAGAAAACCAGCGGAGCTCAACCTGGGTTTTGGCAAAGAGAAATTCCGAATTCTTGTTAAAAGAGCGGAATTATTGACAGGTGAGGCTGAAGAGGTGGAAGCGCTTTGGTTTTCAAGTCGAGAAGCTGTCACGGCAGCCGAGCTAATGGTTCCGGATTGCCGTTCTCTCAGGCGTCCCATCAGCACTGCGTCGTAGGCAGTTTCAATGCGAGCTCTCGCCATTGGATCATCGCCAGCTGCCTTCAAAGAGGTGTCACGCGCCCGTTGAACCTCCTCAAACCCCGCATCAGCAGAAATCCCCAGCCTTTCATAAGGATCCTGGGACTCTGAGCTAGAGCCGAGATCAACCCCTGACGCCATTAATTCAGTTCAATCTGTACTGAGCGTATCGAGCTGAGCGCACAATCGGGAGAGCTGAGTTGAATCAGAACAGAGGCTGACCATGTTTGAACCCTTGAAGCCTTTCAAGTTGCCGTCGGCAATGAGCCACTTCAGCATTTTCGAGCCATTTTCTGCGTTTGATTAAGGGCATCTGCGGAGGAAGGTGATAGCCCTCAACCACCTCAACACGATCGTGACCTGGACGAAAACACACATAGTCCGTACCTCCGTCAGAGCATGGACGTAACAGCCAGACGTGACTCAGCGCAAACAGATCCATTGGGACAGTCTGGCGAGTGTGAAGCAATGTTGTGAGTGAACGAAGAGCTGTGTTCGTGTCTCAAAGACTGATTGGCTCCACACCGCTCACAACGGGCGCGACTGTACTGAGATCAAGCTCAGGATGCTCCTCAATCAGTTGATTCAAATTCCATTCATTTTTGAACAACAACACAGGGCGATTCCATGCATCGCGAACGGTCTTGCAGTTAAAAATACGACCCACATCCTCCAGAGAAGTCCAGCCACCAGTCACCCAGCGTGCAACCTGAAAACCCAGAGGCTCCAAACGCGTATCAACCCCATACTCGTTTTCTAATCGGTGCTGAACAACTTCCAATTGCAACTGTCCAACAGCGGCAAGAATGGGATCGCGCTTACTTTCGTCAGTGTCATAGAGAATTTGAACAGCACCCTCCTCACGAAGCTCATTCACGCCTTTACGAAAGTTTTTAAATGCAGAGGGATTTGGATTACGCAACCAACTAAAAATCTCGGGACTAAAGCAAGGAATCCCCTCATATTCAACCTTTGTTCCAGTATAAAGAGTATCCCC
This sequence comes from Synechococcus sp. AG-686-F08, assembly GCA_003210315.1. GTDB lineage: Bacteria > Cyanobacteriota > Cyanobacteriia > PCC-6307 > Cyanobiaceae > Synechococcus_C. The sequence goes on from QCVQ01000009.1 coordinate 31,017, forward strand.
AATAGAGAACATTCCAGGATTATTCAATCCGATCACATCACCGGGATAAGCATCTTCAACAACAGCTCTATCTTGCCCAAATAATTTCTGAGGCCGCGAAAGACGAATGGTGCGGCCTGTACGAGCATGACGCACAGACATATCTTTCTCAAAACGTCCACTACATACTCGTACGAAAGCAACACGGTCACGATGACGCGGATCCATATTGGCTTGAAGTTTGAATACAAACCCGCTGAAATCGGGACGTAAGGGATCAACAGGGCCGTCCGTACCAATTCGTGCAACTGGCTTTTGGGCCATATCCATGAATGCATCAAGGAACGGACGGACACCAAAATTAGTCATCGCCGATCCGAAAAAGACCGGGGTAAGTTCTCCTGCATGAACAAGTTCAAGATCCAATTCTGCCCCTGCTGCTTCCAACAGATCAAGATCCTCAATGGCCTGATCTAGCAATTCTGGCTCCACCAAATCTTTTAATTCTGGATCATCCAAATCCAACAGTTTTTCCTCAGATTGGCGACCACGCTCAGCACGGCTGAACAGGACAACCTGCCGCGTACGACGATCGATCACTCCTCGAAAAAATTCACCACTACCGATCGGCCAATTCACTGCCCAGGGAGTGAGGCCTAATTCAGCCTCGATTTCATCCAGAAGAGCTAGGGGCTCTCTTCCGGGACGATCCATCTTATTGATGAACGTAAAAATAGGAATTTCACGCATCCTGCAAACCTCAAAAAGTTTGCGTGTTTGAGGTTCTAAACCCTTTGCAGCATCTTCAAGCATGACTGCGTTGTCAGCGGCAGCAAGAGTGCGATAAGTATCCTCAGAAAAATCCTGGTGACCAGGGGTATCCAGCAAATTGATCGTGCTACCGGAGTAGTCGAATTGCAAAACGGTCGAAGTAATCGAAATACCGCGCTGTTTTTCCAGCTCCATCCAATCGGAGGTGACTTTGCGTTGCTCACCTCGCGCCTTCACAGCACCAGCTTGCTGAATCGCACCTCCATAAAGCAAGAGCTTCTCGGTAAGCGTCGTTTTCCCAGCATCAGGGTGGGAAATAATCGCAAAATTGCGGCGTCGAGCCACGGCTTCAGCGAGACCATCCTCGCTGCTTAAGAGGTCCACCGGCTGGCTGCTATCAGTATCCAAACGCGTGCTCATGATCTAGCTGTTGACGTCTCCAGCCTGACAGTCAATGGTCATGGGAGCATCAAAATCACATCTGACCACAAACTTCAAGGTATCTGTCGTCGATCTCCGTCACGGTGAAGTGTCCCAGTCCAGCCTGGTCGAGCTGGTCGCGAACCTCATCTGTCGTGAAGGCAGCAAACAGGGAAGCACGAAAGTCGCGCTGCAAAACAGTAGGGGCATGACTTACATAATGAGCGCATAGCGCATCAACCTCCTGATCATTGGAGGGACGACGAAGGTCACGATGCAGAATGAGCGCGTTAGGTTCAGCGAGCTGCTTCACAGACGTCCATAACATTTGAGGGTTATGGAGATGATGTAAAAGGCTATTGCTAACAATGACGGAAGCACCGTTTATTTGGGGGATGTCACCAAGACAACATTGACTTAAATCAACAAGTAAATAGCTTAAATTTTTTATAGCAGGACATACATCAGAAAGCCGCTGATTGGCAATTTCAATCATGGAAGAAGCTCCATCAAGACCAATCACATTGGATAGAGGCCAACGAACGGCAAGCCGCTCCGAAATATTCCCCGGCCCACAACCTAGATCCAGGATCAAAGCGGCTTCAGGCAAAACAGGGAGGGCTTGCTCCATCAGTTGCGATAAACGCTCAATTAATGAATGATCACCACAACTAAAATCGGCATCTGAATAGGCGATAACCTGATCAGGTGCATTCATCAACTCTGGCTCGGGAGAACGTTGCATCAGGCTTTGGAATGAAGAGATTCAACAAACAGAGTCTGAGAAGGGAAGGGTATTTCAATATTGTTCTCTCCAAGCACCATAATAAAGCGCTGATGAAGCCTATGGATACTGTCCTCAAAATCGTTCTGCATACGATACGAAGAAGATATTTCTAATTCATGATCATAACTACAAGCAGAAATTTTTAAAAGACGACAAGCAACACAATGTAGATAGGGATCAGCATTAACAGCAGAGCGTAGCAGATCTGGGACACGCACCAACTGCTCTGAGCTTGTGGAATAAGAAACGCCTATCGTGATTTCATACAAATCAATCCGTTCAAGCAATTCCTCAAGCTGTACCAGCAATGTCTCTCTCATATGCAGATAGGCTGGCCAACCATGAAGTTCAACCAAAACAAAAACAATTAACGTTTTTCCATCTCCAGAATCGTTATCCAAACCAACCAGAAATGACTCTGCTTTTAGACCATCGAGGCGCTCAGGATCCTCTATAAGAAGACGCGATTGGCGAAGAAGCTCCTCCAACTGAAAGGGTGAAAAATGATCAGGAAGTTGCAATCGCAATTCCACACCCTGTCGCGGATTAGGAGACAGAGAACTATCTCTCCTTGAAAAGTTAACAATAGTGGCTTCATCAGCAACAGAATTTGGGATTTTGACCAAACTTTCAAGTGTTTGAAGCTCTAGTGAGCGAAGACCAATTTTTGTCACGAAACCGAGATTCTCGCCAATTTGACAAAATTAACCGACACGAAGAGGGCGATCCGTCTGAATCGATAATCCAGCAAATAAATTGCCCAGCAATTTTGATGCACCAAGACCAATCGCCAGTCCTGGGACTGCTGAGAAAGCGAGGACGGTGCTAGCAGGCAAGCCCAATAACAGCAATAAACGATAAATCAGAACAACCGCGACAAGAAGTCCTGCAGCCCTGCTCAGAGGCATCACTAGGTTGCTGATCCGCTGCAATTGAAGCGTTGAATGACCACCTCGCAAACGGGTGAGAAGTTCAGCACCACTACGGCCTATTGCCTCTAAAAGATAGAAAACAAAAACGCTCGAAGAAGAATAAAAAACAATGTAAAAGAAATAGGTCGAAAAAGCCAATGGGAGCCCGGTAAAGTTAATAACGTTATCGATAAATTGATCCGTTAAATTTGAGATCAACACAACAGGCAGGACAATAAGAACCCGCGTCCAAGCAACATTATCCTGAGGCCAATCCGAAACAGGAATCTGAAGAGAACCAGAATCTCTATAAGTAGCGATCAGTTGACCGAAAAGCCATAGACTTGCAAACAGATAGAAACCAAAAACTATAATCGCACAACTAATTTGGAAAAGCGTCTGACCCTCAATAGGAATTTCAATAACACGCCTGATCCCAGCAGGAAGCATCAAATACCATTTTGGAGGAATCAAATAACCCGGGGCAAAAATAAAATCCTTATAAAAATAGGGAGTAGCATAAGGCTGATCAATTGGCAGTTGATGTTGTATTTCATCGTACATTTCATGAATCGAAGAAACCGTATTACTTGAAAAGTAGTAATTTTCATTGTTGGTATCACGATCAATCACAGTGGTCAGTTCAATTGCAGTTCCTGGAATTCGCCAGGATGCAGGTGGATTGGAACTACCATCATCAGAAGACTTCAAATCATCAAGGCTTGGAATGTTAATTGGCTGATGACTGTGAGAAAAGACATAAACAAGAACATGTTTAAGCTGAATAGCTGCTTCATCAGTCATATCACTTCGAATGCTCTCCGGAAAACGAGAAGAGTCACGCGACTTAACAGCTAAATTAAATAATTAATTTGTATCTTCAATTTGTTCTCGACGCTGCCTAGATGAGAACAATCCTTTGCTCAATGTTGCTTGTTGGCCTAGGGAGTCAGCACGATGTCCAACCTTTGCCATCACGGCATAAAAATTCAACAATGTGACTTTTGGACTCTCCCCCACCACCTGTCCCAGAACAATGTCTGTCCAAGACGATGAAATTTCTTCAAGAGAAGGATAAAAAGGTTGCTCTTGGATTGAAATCGCACTCGAGGAAACTGAAGCTGAAACTGAATCGACTGATCGTGCTTGCGCTGTTCTGAGTCCCATGGCTGGGAGCAATGACAGAACGACAGCCAGCACGAAAGCCAGAGCACGCCATTTCAATGGATGACTGCGGCGGCGGCGCTTAACCATGGCCTTTTGTCGCTTGATAGACAGTTCCATCGTGCCAGCGAGGCAAAGTTCAAGGAAAAACCTGACTTCAATAGGTGGCTAAACACCGCTGATGGTGCTTAGAAAGACATACACACCCCATTGGTGGCGTTAGGATTCGCAAAGGACAAGCCGACAACAGCTAGTGACTCTCACACCAAGCCGCACAGAAAAGCTAGATACACAAATTCCTGGGGTCGCCCCTACCAACGGCGACTTCCCAGCCAGCGCTCCCGCAGCCAACCCGGTGTTTTATCGCACCTACAGCCGTCGCTTGCCCAAAGGAAGAGAAAGCTGGAGCGAAGTTGGAGAACGCAATCGATCGGGGCTTCTCAAACTTGGTTCTCTCAATGCAGAGGAAATGACCCTGTTAGCGAGGATGCAGTCTGAGAAAAAAGCGCTTCCCTCCGGACGCTGGCAATGGATTGGTGGCACCCCATGGATCGAGAAGCCGGAAAATTTCTCAGGGGCCTACAACTGCACTTCCACCAATCTTGTGGATTGGGAAGCTTTCGGCCTCATGATGGATCTGGCAATGATGGGTTGTGGCACAGGCGCGATCATCGAGCCCCACTTCATTGATCAGCTTCCAGTCGTCACCAATCCGATCGAGGTTCTAAGCGTTTCAAATATCGGAATTACACCAGCAGAAAAGCGCCAAGAATCCACGACCTACACCATTAATGATCACAGTGTTTCCATCAAGGTGGGAGATACAAGACGTGGTTGGGTTGATAGCTACCAACTGTTATTGGAACTGAGTAGCGACCCCCGTTTCGAAGGGCAAACAGTTGAGGTCAACATAGATCTATCTGACGTACGTCCCGTCGGCGAAACCCTCAAGGGTTTCGGTGGAATGGCGAACCCAGTAAAACTGAAGGATTTATACGGCCGTGTAGCAAAATTGCTTGGCAAAGCAATCGGAAGAAAGCTCACATCCATTGAATGTTGTCTTCTGATCGACGAAGCAGCTGTCACGATTGTGGCCGGTAACATTCGACGCAGTGCAGGCATGCGTCAATTCGCATCCGATGACACTTCAGCTGCTGGCGCCAAGGAAAATTTGTGGCAACAGGATTCTGAAGGTAACTGGAGGATTGATCCCGAGCGCGACGCGCTGAGGATGGCTAATCACACCCGTGTTTATCACACTCGCCCAAGCAGAGATGTTCTTCTAGAAGCAGTTACTCGTCAATTCCATAGTGGAGAGGGAGCCATTCAATTCGCTCCTGAAGCGCTTGCCCGCTCGAACGCAGATTTGCTGACAACACAGGAATTGAGAAGTGAATTTATCGAGATTTATTGCGACCAAGGTCGTCAGGAAGCAGGGCGCTGGCTTGAAAAGAATTATGGTCCAATCTCAGAAGAGGAACTTGAGCATCGACTGAGCCGCTACGGATTAAACCCATGCGGTGAAATCCTCGGTGCAGATTTCCATTGCAACCTTGCAGAAGTACATCTCAACCAAATTGACCCCAAAGATGAAGCATCGCAGCGTGATGCATTCCGAGCTGGTGCACTCTCCGTTGCTTGCCTGCTCAATCACAAGTTTGAAGTAGAGCGTTACCGCCAAAGTCGAGCTTGGGATCCAATCGTGGGTGTGAGCTTTACTGGCTTATTCGATTTTTTCGTTCATGCTTTTGGTACACCATGGCTGCAATGGTGGGAGGCAGGGAGGCCTGAGACTGAAGAAGGTCTGCACTACAAAAAGCAAGAGGCCGACTACTTAAAGCGGTGGAAATCAATCGTGAATGAAACCGTATGGGATTACTGCGATCGTCATGATCTCAGGCGTCCGAACCGCTGCACCACCGTTCAGCCCGCTGGAACAAAAAGCCTGCTTACGGGTGCTGCGCCTGGATGGCATCCACCAAAAGCTCAACGCTTTATTCGCAGGATTACATTCCGCAAAAACGATCCTGTAGCAATGGCCTGCATGGATTACGGCTACACAGTGGTTCCGTCTCAGTCCGATAAGGATGATCAAGGTCGTCTCTTGAACGATCCGTTCGATTCACGCTGCACAGAATGGTTGGTAGAAATTCCTACCGAGGTGAGTTGGGCAAATCTGCCCGGAGCAGACACTGTGGACATCAATGCATTCTCAGCATTGGCACAGTTTGACTTCTACATGCAAGTGCAATCACACTTCACTGCCCACAACACATCGGCAACGATCGAATTTCGTGAGCATGAGATTGAACCATTAACTGATGCTCTTCATCAGACGATCCAAGAAGGTGGAGGTTACATATCTGCAGCACTCCTTGCTCGATTCGATGCGAATGCAACCTTCCCTCGTTTGCCATTCGAACCAATCGACGCACAAACCTACGAACGCATGCAGAAAGAAGTCATTGAACGTCGAGTCAACAATGACTTCTTCGACGCATTGCAAAGGTATGACAGTGGAGAGCTGACGGAAGCAGGTCCGGCTGGTTGCGATTCTGATAAATGCCTTTTGCCCCTAGCAAAACCCAATAGCTAAAAGGTGGAATCAAGGGCTTGGCCTAGTCCAAGCCCTCTTTAGACTAGATAGAACCTGAATTAAATAAAAGATCAAATTTGCAATATAGCTTGAGGCTATGTCATTCACTTAAAAAATAATTTTTATTGTACGGACTACAAACAGAGTTTCGTTGCCAGGGTTAATCCTGTCGAGATGATAATATATCGATGCCTCTTGGAGAGGTGGTCGAGTGGTTTATGGCTCTGGTCTTGAAAACCAGCGTGTCTGCAAGGGCACCGTCGGTTCGAATCCGACCCTCTCCGTTCAATAGGTAAGCAAAGCCCAGTCACTCGCTGGGTTTTTTAATGTCTTGAAGAAGCCCTGTGGAGTGTTCCTTGGCATTCATGGAGCTGCGAGCGCAGTATTCCGAACTGATTCTGAACAAGCAGAGCTACTGGCAGCCGCAAATGCAGCACTCAAGAGCGTTGGCATGAAAGGTCGCGCGCGATTACGGAAAGCGAATGAGCCAGAACGGATCGCAAGATCTGTCTCAAGCTAACCACTCAAAACTGATAACTCCTAGAGGCAGAGAGCAGGGTGAAGGGCTCAGGATGTACCAGCGCTGCAGCGCCCACGCAGGCAAACCGACTTTCGCGCTTGGTGAGTGGAGAGTGCTACCCATCGCCGTTGCCTAGATGTGCTTGAAGTAGCTAGACGTTATTAGTGATCTTCAGTCCTATGAAAACTGCACTCGCCACACTCGTTGTTGCACTTACGGCACCCCTTGCGGTTACAGCTGTACCTGGTGTGCCTGACTATGTCATGAGTGACATCACTGAGAATTGCCTCGAAGCCGTTGCTGATGATGATCAAGCAACGGAATCTGACGAAGACTGCATTGCAATAGCTGTGGAGAAATATAAAAAAGCCAACCCATAAAGTAACCAGCGGAAAGATGGTTCAAACGAACAAAGCACTGCGTGTGGTGCGAAATTGACTGAGTTGGACAGCAACGACTGGTTAATCGACTAGAGCGATAGAATGGTGTTCAATCAAAGAATCACCATCTGCACATAAGACAGCCATGATCCCTTGCGTGCATAAACGTTCGACTTATTTCCCTTCAGTCCCAAATACCGATCATAATCGAGATGTCTTCCAAATTAGATCCAAAATTGGCTAAGCATCATCCAAAAGGAAAGTAAGCAACGAATGTTGAGAGCTGACAGGATTGCACTAATCTTTGAGGCATTCAACGAGCTCTACCCAGAAGAAGGCTTGTCAGTTGCCATTTGCATCTATGTCGAGGCGAGCAAGGAACGGACTTGGAACAGACGAGCAAGCGACAGCAAACAACTACTACTAACAACAAATGAGCTACTCACAAGAAGTCACTCTGAAACTGACTGTCAAGGGCAAAATCAAGGAATTAAAAACAATACTCACTGGAAAGGAGCTCAACAAATTGCTTGATACCAAAGAAGGCAGAGCGACTCTTATGGACCAAGGACGATTTGAAATAACAGAAATCACCAGAGCAAGAACGCTCGATGCCTCCCCTGACGCAATCGTCGTCGACGGGCCTGAATGAACTTCAGTGATGGCTGGCGACAAACCAAGGAAGCTCACCACATCAAACTGCAAAGTTTGTTCGTACATCGGATTTGATCTGGACGAGCATCTCCTCATGCCTGTTCATCAACCAGACTTGACCTTTGGACTTCTTTTTTGTATCGGACGTGATCGGCCTGTTACATAACCAACTGCCAGCCCAATGGCACCACCAAGAGAGCCAGCACTAAGTGAATCGATATTTTCATTATTCAGTGACTTGATGATTGAAAGAAGGAATGAAGCAGCAAGCAGAGCAACAACACCAAGCAGTACTGCATCTAAATGCGGCTGTTTGCGGTTGACTAGTGCAACACGGCCTTCTTCCATTGGTGGAGAAGCTGTTGCATTCAGCTCCTGCTCGATCCTCTCAAGTTCCTTTTGTGCGTCTGGTCTGGGCATAGCCAAAATGTAATCCCATTGTCCAACAATCTGCATCCACCTCAGCCGTCTGCTCCCGGGAGAGCAAGATCAGAAGCTTGCGGGGAGAACTAGCACGAGTCCCAAAACATGAATTAAGCCTGCTCACAAGCTTTTCGCACCTTTGTATGGATCGGTACAAACATGTTCGTAGCGATACATCATGCTTAATTTGGCGGCGATGGCTGCTCACACAAGAACACATGACTGGGGAGCAAAGCCAAACTGCTCCTTTTTTATGCAAAAGCCAAAGAAAAATCAGGCAAAACAGGGTTTCACGATGGCATGCAAGGAGTGAAATGGTTTTTGATGCCCGACCACTCGGGACAAAAGCAAGAAACAACAGATCGACGCACAGAGGCCTTTACAAGCCGTTACAGAAGTGTTACAATGTACAAAGCGTTCCTTGGACGGGATCTGCAGAACGAAACCTCTGGGAAGAGGCTCTAACTCAAATAAAGGTCTCTGTGGAAAGAGATCTTTTTTTATGCTCGTCAAAATTTCCTCTCTTCCCCAGAGCAGATCAGTGCTAGAAGACAGAATGAAGGCGAGAGGGCTCGCCTTTTTTCATGCTCGACGCTCAATGGTTACAGCTATTGAGAACTTTTCTCACTAAACAAAGGCGAAGGAGACCCAAAATAGTTTTGTGACTCTTTGGACGGGGTCAACAGTCCCACAACCATCAATCTTTTGCGATTTAGAAGCCCGCGAAAGGTTGAGGGACTTTGCTTTTTTTGATACAACGAATAGGAAGCCTAAACGTTAGGTTTTTAAGTTCCCCGTCCAGGACCAGGACTGCCCCTACAGGAAGACACCTGTTGGGGCTTGCCTGAATCACAGCAGTGCAGGGGCCCATCCTGCAATGCTTAGCAATCTGAGAGGTAGAGCTTGCAGAGCTTGGTGAAGTGCTACTGCTGCCGAGTGTTGCAGGCAGCCACTTGTGGCAATGATCAACCAGTAATCAGTTACCGCACGTCCACATTGCTCAAGGTCTCCAAATCGATTAATGAATCCACCAAGATGTTTCAATGGAAGCACTGAAGTGAAATAATCACAAAGAGGCCTAGCTCAATGTCGAAGAACTAGAAATTAATTAGTGCTAGCTGAGAGTTGAATGATAAACTCATAAAAACCATAAAAAATAAAATTTCATATGGTTTAATAATATTAGTAAATAAATAAAATGAAAGATCTTGATCGCCTTCTATTAGGTTGTATTGCTGGTGGTTGCCTTGGCGCATCGACATTTTTCCTGTTAGATGCACTATTAGCCGAACAGCCTGCCCATGCAATTGAGACTAGATCTGAAAGGGCATTGGAAACCCTTAACGAGGATTGGGGTTCAGAAAGCAAGAAGGAAAAACTCAAAACACAGATTGCTCGTGAATGCGCAAGCGCTCGCTCAATTCGTGATCAGGCAATCGCATTGGCAGAACAAAGTAGGACAATTAATCAGAATCACTACAAGCAAGCACTCGCTTTAACTCAGCGAGCCAATGCTTTATTGGCCAACAGATGCTCATAGAAAAGAAATAAGCCCGTGGACTTTGAGACAGGAAGATCGCAAGAAAGCACCATGGGTGCTGAAGATTCTTGTATTACGTGGCGCTATGGCAACAGAGTGAATAGAATGGATTTTGGCCCTGGAAGCAAACAAGTCTAAATCTCGGACTTCGCTCTTCTCATTTAACCTTGAATAAACTAATGAACAAATCTATTTGGAAAGAGCATGCAACCATACACAAGCAAATATCTGAATTTACACATTCAAACAAGGAAAAACCACATACACCATGGCATCAGCTTGAAAAAAGTCAACGAAGAGAAATCATTCGGCATAGACACAGCTGCAACAACTATACAAAGATACTTATAGGAATCTTTATTGCAAGTGTAGCGATAGCAGCTGTTGTATCAATGAAGAAAGAAGCTAAATCTGCGACAGCAGATCAACAAAATCTGACATCAATCGCGAAACATCAATTTAATTTAGACATGCCTATTGGAGAGACAAGCATTTAAAGGAAACATGTTCACACAACTATTTAGAATAGACTTGACCAATACACGTCATGAACGATAAATACGTTTCCATTCCGTTTCAAATTGATAGAGAGTTCCCTTTTTACGATGCCTCGATACCAGTTTAAAACCTAATACGGACAACTAGGGCATTGAAAATCCGAAATGTAAATGGATAGATTCAACAGACTAGAAGCAGGTCAACATTTTATAGTTCTGGCCTGAGGGGATCGATAAGACCCCGTCATCCCACAAGCTCCCGATGTTCGATTAATTTGGTTGCTAATAATTTTTTTGCTCGATCAACCTTCTGACGAACTCGTTCGCGACTGATTCCCATTTCGTTGGCGATTGACTGAAGACTCTCCTCATTCACAACATTACGACGCAACAATTCTTGATCGTTATTCAGAGCGATTTTTGCTTGGTCCCCAAGGCTTTTCTTCACTTCCTCCCACTGGAAATCATCGTAATTTACTGTTGATTGCTCATCACAAAGCATTTCAGAGAGGGTGGAACCATCTCTTTCGCTACCTAGCTTCATATCTAAAGAGGCTGTTTTTTTAGCAACAACAGCGTGACGAAGATTCTTTAGCTGGGTACTGCTGACCTCAAGTAGCTCACAAATCTGCGTATCATTTAAGCCCTGCGGAAGTTGATTAAGCTTCAATAGAACCAGATTCATCGACGTAGGCACCCTGATCGTTGCAGCTGTCTGATCGATTGCCCTACTGATTGCTTGGCGGATCCACCAATACGCATAGGTGCTGAATTTATATCCCAACTCAGGATCAAACTTCTCGACTGCACGGTTAAGGCCGATGCAGCCTTCCTGAACCAGATCGCCAAATTCCAATTGCCCGAGCTGGCGATGCAAGTACTTGCGGCTAACCGTGACCACCAACCTCAGATTGGCCTGAATCATTCGATCTTTGGCTCTTTTACCAGCTCGTTTTTGGCCAGGAGTTGCATTGGGTGAATGGCTGATCTTCACTGCCGTTCCAAGCGTGATCTCCTCCGCTGCTGTGAGCAATGGAGTTCGGCCCATCTCATCCAAGAATTGATCAATGTTGCCGTTGTCTGGGAAAGGCATCGAATTAAGAGGACTAGACAATCGGTTGGTGCGCATAGAGCTTTGCCCATGCGGAGGAGTATTTCGGCGAGCTTGGATACGAAATCGCAGGTCAGATGGATACCGGCATTGGCATCAATTCGATCGCTGTATCCATGCAACAGCGGTGACAGCTGTGAGCGTTAAACCACAACCTCCAGCTCGCAGCCATAGATGCTGATACAGACAGGTGTATAAGTCTCTGCTCAGAAAGACCCCACTGAACGGTTGCTGGAGTGAACTGCAGACGTTACTCAGCATGGAAGAGAGCAACTCCACAGCCTTCTCTTTTCACGAAACCACAAACCCTCTTGGATCAGGGCAAAGCCTGCAGGTCTTAGTGAAGGACTAACACTTAAGGAGTCTCTGGTTGCTGAGTATGCGTCAATGTCAGGAGATCACACGGAATGCGATGACTATCAACTCAAGAATTTTCTCAGGCACCATCAGGAAGACAGCATTAACAGCTGTTGTTTGCTTCGGAGTGATTGGAGTATCAGCTGTGGCCATAGCTCCGCCAGCTGAGGCGAACCAACGCAACAGGCAGCTGCGCCGTGAAAACAGGCAATTACGTCGTGTCGTACGACATGACAGACGGGATTGGAATCGATATCGCCGTAATAGGTATAGCAATGGAAGAGTTGACGGTTACAGGCCACTTCGTCCTGCCTACGCCTATGGATATGGCTACAGGGATGGAGCCAGGTATTACCGTCCCTCAGGCTTCCATGTGCAAATAGGAATTTGATCTAAAATAAGAATCCATGCCGTGGGCTCACCTTGTCACAGGAGCCCAGGCATGCAAGTCCAAGTCTTCCAGGGTGCAGCATGGGCTACTTGCTTAATCCAGAGAAACTTTGACTTCACGTATGTTTCTCAACAGCTAGGCAAGAAGGGACATCTTTTTCATCGATGATGTAGCCATTGGGTCATATGCAATTGCAGAAGCCAAGGGATGAAGCAACACACAATCAGCACAGAGCTGTAAAGCGGTGGAATCAAGGCCTTGCAAAGGGAAAAAAGACGTAATTGATAGACAGTCACAGCTAGGGGGAGCGATCAGAGTGAAGATACAGTTCTACTCTATTCCTTGAAATATGGTGCAAGAAGGTTATAAATTCCTAGTCAACCAAAAAACCTCAAATTACAGACAACACTCAAATAAAAAAATCAGAATCATTACATAGAGAGTATGCGGAGAACCGATGACTAAGACGCTGACCCACTGACCTCTAAAGTTTTAGCCATTGACACCTTCATAACTCCTAATGCTTATTACAACAACACCCACAGTGGAAGGGAGAAACATCATTCACTACCGGGGTCTTGTAACGGGGGAAGCAATCATCGGTGCCAATATTTTTCGAGACATGCTTGCAAGTATGAGAGACATCATCGGTGGTCGGTCTCGAGCGTATGAGCAAGCGCTGGAGAAAGCACGGCAAGTAGCAACAGATGAAATGGTGGAAAGAGCAACAATAATGAAAGCCAATGCAGTGATCGGGGTTGATATTGATTACGAGGTATTCGGGGAGGGAGGCATAATGATGGTGTCCCTCAGTGGCACAGCTGTACTTTTAAGCGGAGAAATACCCCAAGTCAAATTACCAACAACTATAGAATAATAGGTCAGATGCTAACCCCTTGAAAGACCAAAAAGAGGAAAAAATAAGAGCCTTCAACCAATCACTAAAAAATTTATCGTCACAACAAAACTCATTTAGGAATACATAGCCAACTTTTAAAGAATTAAACATTTATTTAGATCAATGCACTTCGCTAAACAGGGCTGAACAGATAGATTTTGGAAACTCTGGCTAGAACCTGATTCGCTGATCAGGATCTGTTGGCAGGTTTAAAGCCTGGTCCTGGAGCGACAGGAGTTCCACCATTACAGAAATTAGAAGCAAAAACTTCTTTATCTTGAATCGTCCAGTCGGGTTTGTTGGCTTGATACCAGGAAAGGCTGTCCGTATAGCAGGTGTTCCAACGTGCCGAATGCTGAGCGATAGGTCGAAGTGATATCGCAACTGAAACAGAACTCACTGTTGCAACAACAGCCAAAACAGGGAACAGGTGAGCGTTAATCATCTCGCGTGCTTGGGACATGAATGGGGGATTCGGTTACGACCATTCTCACCACAAGGCTCGAATCAAAACCACATACGGTCATTGACGAACATGATTCCACGGATGAAACCAGCTGGACTGCGTGAAGTGATCCTGTCCATCCATGGACTGAAAAGCCATTGCTTTGCAAGGGATGCGAGAAACCAATAGAAGGAAAGAGTGGTCAAACAAAAGAAAACCCCGCCAAAGGCAGGGTTTCTTGACTTCTTTTTGGGAGTGTTACCTAGTTGCCACTCCGTGAAGAAGCCCTCCTCACAGATTTATTGTGCTTCTCAGCTGGCACTGTGCCAGTGATCGTCAACACTTGATTGACTGGCACAAGATTGAATGAGTCGATAAGTGCCAAGCGGCTTACGAAGGTTAGAAAGACTCCAAGCATCTACGGTTTGCTTTGGTCCAATCAAAGAAGAGTGAATCGTCAGAAGCGCGCAGTCCACGCGCATAGTGAGGAGTATCGCTGAGAGATCAATGCGTGGCCATTGGCAACTTGCTGCTGCCCAACGTTCCTGTTTTCAACGAAAAGCTCCGCAATGGTTCGACCATATCGATCCGTAGTAATACGGCGAATACCAACTAATCGGCCTAAAACTAAAGCCCTCAAATTTTCAGCGGATCGCTCGGAAGAGGAGTTGTCATAAGCAGTAGGACGCATCTTGGTGGCCCTCAAGCGAGGACGATTTTTTATTTCAGGAGCATCTATACAAGCCAACCTGACTTTTTCAGCGTCAGTGGTCGTACACGTGTCCCCGTCGTAACACCCCTGAAAACGAACGAGAGGCAGGCTTTGGTCACTAGCTCTTATAGCGCCAGCGTGAAGCGACAGTAGTGAGATAATGAATGGAAGCAATGTGGCCATAAAACCATTCTCACCAAGAACGCTGACTTCACATCATGATCTTAGAAAATCATCTACCTTGCGCTGAACTTGTCAATCGATGGCCTGAACCTTGATCCCAAGATCGGTATCAAGCCACCATTGCATGACAGGGTTTGAGCATCAAAGGTCAACGAGATGTCGCCGAGACCTACTTGGAGGTGGAGGCCCAATAGCGACGGTAGATCGACTGAGTTTTAGGAGGCGCGATAAGAACAGTCATAGCGTTGCTTGTTTTGACTAATTCATAGCTAGCTGGAACAACTTACACAGGCAAGTAGTGATTGACACAAAACTAGAGACATTGGAAATTTTTAAGATTCGAAAGGTTGACTGAATGCATAAATTGATAGTGTGTCAGTCGGCCATCAGTTTCCAAGTTGTACTTACAAAACCTAATATTCAGAATCAGGGCAAACAAAGTCGTGTTTTGAGGATCCTACCAAGTTGCTTCGATTCGTACCTGCGTTCCTAAAAACCTAAACCACGAGTTAGAAGGGAATAACTTCACATCACACACGTCAACGAGGGGCTGTGGTCCAGAATTCTATTGAGCCAACTCAAAGGAACTGAATCGAATGGAAAATTTTGTCGATGTACGACTCAGCGCGGAAGAGGCAGAACTGATAGATTTTGCTCTAGATCTTGTGGTTGATGCTTATGGCAGGAACCTGGAACAAGGCGGAATCGTTGATCAACTCAAGGAAAAATACAGAGGAACGGATGCCAGGGCTTTTGTTGATCAGCTACGCAGACGCTGCTACATCGCCACGGATCTTGACTAAACGTCGACAAGCATGAATGACCTTAGAGTCACATCACACTGATTTAATCGAAGTTAAGATGATCCCGATAAGATCGGGGACTTCAAGGGGTATCAAGACAGATAAGCTTGCCTGTCTAATACCATTTACCTACTCAACAAGAAAGGCATATTATCGCCATCAAGCAAATCTTACATGGGCCCCACAAAGAATGGCTAAAAATATTCAACAAACGTCTGGAAGAATCGTTTATTTTAAATCTACAATAAGACACATACATCAAAATGCTCACATATCAAAAGAGAGGTGCTTTATCCAAATCCACGCCTAGAATCAGGAAGTCAATAAAAGCCAAAGAGAATACACCAATGCAAATAATTTGCAAACGGCCAACAACTAAACCCCATTAGCAACTGGAAAACATACATAAAAGTGCAAACTTAAACACACAAATAAAATCATACAGAAGTATCAAATCAAACCATTGGGTAAATTCCTTCTACACCGGTAGTCATTCTTCGGTTTTGATGTGAACACTTTGCTTGCCGTAGGCAAGCAAAGTGCGAGAAGATATGGTCAATAAGTAAAATTACTCATGGTTGATATTGAGCGGCTTACCCCTGATGGATGGAAGCCAAGTGCGTGTCAGGAAGATATTCATGCTGCAGTCAGTCATGCGAAAGAACTTTGCAAGGAAGAACCCTCCACCTATAGAGTTCTACGCAACAACGATTTGATCTGTTTAGTACGACAACAGGGCATAATCTGGATCAACGCAAGCTCAGAAGTGATGGGAGAAACCAAAATTGAGAAAACTGTGTCGGTCTGACGACAGCTGACGGCTAGCTCCTCGAGACTCTGAGATAAAACCGTTTCGGGGATCTTCTACCATCTAGCAAGAGCTTCAAATTACAGGATTGAAACAACAATCACATTCAGAAATCATTCATTATAAGTTCTCTACTTAACAGATGATTGACGATAGCCTCAACACCTGAATTACAGTCCTTGGATGCTTAACGAATTCAAAATTAAACCATTCCAAATTATAAACTATTCAGCAAAAGCGCGTATTGACGAGTACATTACTGTTTAATCAATCATTAGTTCATGAAAAAATCTCATCTTTTAACTTTGATATTTTTAGCATTCACGCTTGGGATGCAGAACTTCAACCCTGCACAAGCCAAATCCACACGCAACTTCAGTGGATCAAATCCAGCAGAGGTCGAAAAAAATGCGAGAAGAGCTGGATTTGACTACCCAGATGGAGAGATGAAATGCAGCAGTCGCTGCAACCAGAGATGGGCAAAAGATTAACCTCGGATAAACTGAACAGAGATATACAGAACCAAAAGCCTGAATCAGACTCTGCAACCTATCAGCTAAGGCGAAGTCTCATTCTTAGCAACCTGATTCATCACTTTAATCAAATCAATTATTTTGCGATTAAACAGGTCGTTTTGGAAACCCATAAGAATATTTTTCTCTACATTTTTAGATTTTACTTAAAATGTTGTTTTCAAGTGGAAGTGTTCTGTTCTTAAATATCACAAACACATCTATCAATAAAACCAGCTTCATCAACCAAACTCATTGGGCTCATGCGTACTAACAGACTGGCTGTTTTTTGTGCTGCGCACAACAAAAACCCCGCTTAGCTGAGCTAGGCGGGGCGGGTGATGGGGAACCATAAGCATGACACACTTTGGCTCGTTTTCCACAAAATCAGCCATTCAGCACTCCGCGTGAAACTTTCTCCACAGCATGTGGGAAAAAGTGGTTGGCCGCTGCTGATCTGTGGAAGGCTAGATCAAAGTCGTGGAGAACAGCTGATCTACAGGCTTGGAATGGACCTATCCTTTAATGGGCTGGGTGATGGGGATCATTCCAGTGAACACTCCCTCCTATCGAGGGGATTTTTAATTGTGAAGGAACAACGATTCCACTGTCACCAACCTGGGTGGTTCATGGCAAAGACAAGCTATAAAACAGAAGATAATTACTGCGCAATTACAAGCAAGCAAGCACTACGATTAATAATTAGTAGTACTGCCAACCCATGCCAAACAAAGATCTTTATCTATTGAAAAAACTTATTAATGATAATCTCTTGTCCGCAAAGACTAAGACAGTAAATCCTAAATAACATTGAAACTAAATTGTCAAAGATCTTGGCAAACAGGAATTATATAGAAGCAATAAACGCATTGCAAAGCACACGCAACAAGACGATTAAAGGTGAAATAAATAGGATAAAATCATCAAATATCACACATAAGAAATACTTTAGCGATCATTTTATGCAGCCTTTGAAGCACCAATAATAAGATTATTGGCGGGTAGTTGAACAATATGCATGTTTCCGAGGCCAACATCTCTACAGAGTGTCTCAACATCTTCAAGATCACGCACTCCCCAAGCGGGATTTCGCTCCCGTAACGACTGATCAAAACTTTCGTTGCTCATACTTGTATGTGATCGGTTCCGCCGATAAGGTCCATAAAGAATTAAAAGACCCCCAGTCGGGAGGTATTCAGATGCCTTCTCAACCAATGATTGACAACAGCTCCAAGGAGCAATATGAATCAGATTAATCGCAATAACAACTTTCAATTCAACACTTATTTTTTCAGGAATGAGCCAAGGCTGGTCTAAAACATCAAGTTGTAACGCTGGCGGCATCTGATCACCAAGACACTCATGGGCAATCCAGGCATTGATACTTTTGCAATGGATCGGATCAGAGTCACTCGCTTGCCACAAAACACCAGGAAATCGGCGTTGAAATGTAACGGCGTGTTCACCACTTCCACTGGCAACTTCAAGGACAGCTCCTTGTTCAGGCAACATTTCAGAAAGAGCATCTCCGATAGAAGCTCGGTTGCGCTCCGTTGCCGGAAAGTAGAGACGATTTTGATCAGCAGAAGAAGTCATCACTATTGTCGTTAATCAACAAGATCTACAAATTATTTACTCAACAGGAAGGAATAGAACACGAAAGAAAAAGCAATAGACTAAACGCCGCTTTGTCAGTATGCCCCCCTTAGTAAGCAGTCTTTACCGGCCAATCTATCTTGAATCAAGTGACTGGATGGAGAAATTGAGGTGGAAGAGCTGTGCAACGAAACTTGGATTGCAACCCCTGAAGTCCCAAGTCTTGAGATTGAAAAGGTCTAAGAAGGCGATTTCTAGCGTTTCACAGCTCCGTAAAGGCACTGTGCACCACAAGGACAGATGTCATGGAACTCAAGCAGCAAGGGGATGAACCCCATAGGAGGGCCTAACTTGGTTGGCAAAAATACGCGCCTGAGGCCCATAAACGATGCCCCACCCCTCCCGTCTTTCTGCTCTGCAGGCCATTCAACAACGCAAGCCAATGGTTTGCGACAGAACTCCTGCCCTGGAAGAGATCTGGGCAAGTGATGTCTTCACCCTGGCGCGGATGAAAAATGCCTTGCCTAAAGAAGCATTCAAGGTTGTTCGTCGCGTGATCCGTGACGGAGGCAAATTGAACTTGGAGGTGGCAGACGCGGTTGCTCAGGCGATGAGAGATTGGGCCGTCAGCAACGGAGCTCACTATTACGCACACGTTTTCTATCCCCTCACAAACTCAACGGCTGAGAAGCACGACGGTTTTATCAGCCCGCAAAAGGATGGCCAAGCCATTC
>QCVQ01000010.1 GCA_003210315.1 Synechococcus sp. AG-686-F08
GATCTGATTGTCGCAATTTTATTCCTTGTGGAATATCTTTTCCGCTTGTGGATTGCGCCTTTGAGGGATGGGGCGAGGAGAGGAGTGCGAGGAGCCTTGGACTTCGCGATGACTCCCATGGCACTTCTTGACCTTGTTGCTATCGCGCCAACAATTCTCGGATTTATTACTCCTGAGCTCTACCTTCTTCGAATTATTCGACTTGTGCGAATTGGGAGAATAGGGCGTTCTAAGCGCTTTCGGAAAAGCGTGAGACATTTCAATCATGCCATTACTTCGAAGCGGGAAGAATTGCAAATTTCTGCGATCTACTCGGCTGTCGTGATTAGTATTAGTAGCGCTTTGATGTATTTAGTTGAGGGAGGTGTTCAGGCTGAGCAGTTTGGCTCAATTCCCAGATGTTTGTGGTGGTCGGTCATTACCGTAACCACGGTTGGCTATGGCGATGTCTCTCCTGAAACGGCAGCCGGAAAAATTGTTGCTGCTATGACGGCACTGTTTGGGATTGCTGTAATCGCCATCCCTATTGGAATTATTTCTTCTGGCTTTACTGATTCTTTGAGATTAGAGCGAACAAATTTTGATTCTGCGAATAGTTGAGTTATTGGCGTGATTCGTCGATGATCCTTGAAAAAATTGTAGGATTTTGTTGTTTGCTGTAGTTCTCTAGATGAGAATTATAAATCCTAAATATAGGCCTCCGCTTTATAAATTTCTCCATTGATGTGCAAAGCGCTGCAGCGTAAAACTCGGCCTTTCAAGCTGCACTCTCCGCTTTTAGCGGCCCAAGCCTTTGGTAAGCCCGTTGCAATTCCATTGGAGTTGAAGGATGCCTCGGCCACGCTTGAGACCGTGCTTTGCCAGGACTCGGCATCTAGGCGGCAGGTTCCAGTGCTGCATGTCAAAGGCGATTTTCCTTGCGTTGTGAAGGTCACGAACGTGAGCTGCCTTCGGGAATTTTTGCTGCTGCCGTGACCAATGAATCGCACCGCTACAACCGATGGACTTCGTCCTTTTAGCTGCAAGGTGATGCAAGAAATGCTGTCTTGCGTGCTGTCGGTATAGGAACACTCTTTGGTATCGGTTTGGTAGCGGCCAATCTTGGGATTCGGATCGGCAGCACCTTTCATCGGAAAGCTCAGCAGGCTGCTCAGCAGGAGCAAGGTGCTGAGGCGCAGAGTGAAAGAGTGATCGATCATCTGTTTAGTAATCGTTGTCGGCTACGCAGATGCCCATGCACCGGATGCCATTGGAGGCGGTGCGACGGCAGTGGGGACAGAGGACCTTTTCACTTTGGCCAGGTGTCATGCCATCGCCTGCTCCATTGGCCTCATCTCCGGATGGTTTACTCGTGCTGATGATGGATTCTGCGTTCGATGCCATGGCGAGCGCTGCTTTACGGCGATCATGGCGTGCAGAGTGAAAGGCCGGCGTGACGGGAATTGGATTTGGGACTTGGGCATGGGGCAACCAATTGTTGTGGGGTTACCAGCCGGAGCGCGACGATCCCGATCTTGCGGCCACGTTGAGTGCAGCGGTTCAAGGCGGGCTGTCTCTCGTGGACACCGCCGATTCCTACGGCACAGGTCGTCTGAATGGACGTAGCGAACTGTTGTTGGGTCAGTTCCTCCGCGCCATGGAACCGGATCAGTCCCAACAGCTCAAGGTGGCAACCAAGCTCGCTCCATTCCCTTGGCGGTTGGGGCGCGGTGGCTTCAAGCGTGCCTTTGATGCCAGTAAAAAGCGTTTGGGAGGGCATTTAGATCGAATCCAATTGCATTGGAGCACTGCTCGGTATGCCCCCTGGCAAGAATTGCCTTTGCTTGATGGTCTTGCTGACCTAGTCGAGCAAGGCTTGGTGCCAGAACTTGGCTTGTCCAACGTGGGCCCGAAGCGTCTTCGCTTCCTGCATGGACATCTCTTGACCAGAGGAATCCGCCTGCAGAGCGTTCAAGTTCAGCTCTCTCTACTAGCACCTGAACCAGTCCTCAATGGCCAGTTGGCGCACGTGTGCCAGGAGCTAGATGTTGAGTTGTTGGCCTATAGCCCCCTGGCCCTAGGCATTTTGGCGATTCCTCCGGGAGTGCAGGGAACAACCTCAACACTGCTGCGTTCGAGGTTGTTTCAGCGTTTGCTGCCAGCCAGTGAGGACTTGCGCTCACTGATGGTTGAGATCGCATCACAACGAAGCGCCTCGATGGCACAAGTTGCTTTGAATTGGTGCCGTGCCCATGGAGCTTGCCCGATACCTGGACTAAGGCGCCCCGTCCAAGCCCATGATGCGGCCAAGGCTTTGCGTTGGTCGATGAGTGCTACCGAGAGGCAAGCGTTGGATCAACTCAGTCAACGAACAATGGCGAGGATGCCAGCAAATCCTTTTCAGAGTGCTTGATCAGCAGGGTCGGGGTCTGGACTCACCACAACAGGCAAAGATGATGATTTGCCCTGGAATGGAATGACCTTCACCGGGGAAGGATTGGGAGTTTCTTCCTGAGCTTTGGATTGTTCGCAGGCATTCAAAGCTTCTTGAAGAAGGGAATCAAACGTGGCCCCCGGTAAACGATGCCTGGCGATCTCCAGAAATGTTCTTGGTAGGGACTCTCCAGCTGCACTCAGGACTGCTGGGTTTTCACGGCGTTGTTGTTGCTCGTCTTCAATCGCGCGAAGGAAGCGATGGGTCACATCCCGCTTGGTACAGGCCTTGATCAGGGTGTCGCGGTCTGCAATCGGCTGATCAGCAATCTCTTCCAGTTCAACAATCCTGCGCTCGAGGCTTTCAAGAACTTCGGCAGCTTCTTTTGTGATGTTTGCGAGTTGGCCGTCCGACAGGAACGGCATATCTGCAACAAAAACCTTCCCGTGATCTTTAAGGGCTAGGAACGTAGGCCTAGGACCTTGCCGATGACCTGAAGCGCGGTCATAATTTCCGCCAAGAGGCCGACGCGGAGGCGTTGGACCAGCAGAAGATCGTCTACGTGTCGTTCTTTGAATTCTATCGAAAGCCATTTCTAGTTAAAGATTTAACGCTCTGCTTGCGGCGAGTGCCGAAGTGCCTTAACAACACTAACGATTGAAACCCTAAAAAGGTTTGAGAGCCCAGCCAGTTTCAGGAGCTGACGGAATCCATGGAATAAGCAGCAGATCTCATGCTGGGAGTCCCATGACAGACGCCTTCCCGTCTCCGCCTGATGAACGTTCGATCTGTCCGATGCTCCAGACCTGAATCCCCTCTGATTCGCAAGCTTTCTCGGCGATGCAAACCTCATCTTCAGGGACGATCAGGCAGTAGCCGATTCCGAGATTAAACGTGTGCCAGAGGTCCCGTTCGGGGATGTTGCCGTTGGACTGAAGCCAGTCATAAACAGCCGGGCGTGTCCAGCTGGAGGGATCCACGCATGCTTGTAAGCCCTCTGGAAGGCAACGAGGCAGGTTTTCAGGAAGCCCTCCTCCCGTGATGTGAGCCATTCCATGAATGGACATTCCCGTGTCGAGCAGGGTTTTCACAAGGTGCCCATAAAGCTGTGTGGGGGTGAGCAAAGCCTCGATCAGAGGTTGTTTACCGCTGCCGAATGTGGTTTCAGCGTTGGCGCCAGCTTGTGTGAGCACCTTTCGCACCAGGCTGAAGCCGTTGCTGTGAATGCCGCTGCTGGCAATCCCGAGAATGCGATCGCCAGCGCGGATCTGCCGACCGTCGATGAGTTGCTCCTCCTCGACTACGGCCACGCAGAAACCTGCTAAGTCATAACGCCCTGGTGGGTAGAACCCAGGCATTTCAGCGGTTTCTCCACCCAATAATGCGCATCCACTCACGCGACATCCCTCGGCAATGCCCTCCACCACCGTGGCCATGGCTTCAGGGCTCAGGGCTCCAGTGGCCATGTAGTCAAGGAAAAAGAGGGGTTCAGCCCCACTGGTGATCACATCGTTGACACACATGGCGACGAGATCGATCCCCACGTTGTAATGACCGCCATGGTCTTGAGCGAGTTCAAGCTTGGTGCCAACGCCATCGGTTCCCGAGACCAAGAGAGGTTTCTTCAGGCCTGCCGGAAGGCGCATCAGGCCGCCAAAACCTCCGAGTCCGCCTACGACCTCTGGTCGGTGAGTGGCTTCTACGCTCTTGCGGATTCTGTTGACGAAGGCGCGCCCCGCCTCCACATCGACCCCAGCGGTTTTGTAGTCCATTCAAGAATGCTTCACTTCAATGATCCTCCTCTTTCGTGGCTCATGGTGTGCCTGATCAGGGATCGTCTGAGGGTGCAATGAGTTCGGCTTGTTGTTGGGATCAGGTTCGCTAATGCTTTGTCAGCTCCGTTGCGTTGCTTAGCCCTGTGCAGGTTTGACATCTCAGGGTTGCCTCAGTGATCTCGCCCCATAAAGCGGTTCAAAAGCGATTGATCACGAATTCAAAAGGTTTTTAGCTTGCTGAAAGTTTGAAACGAGAGATCGTTCGGACAAGGCAACCTATGTCGTCTCTTTTTGACGGTGGGCCCTGTCTCAAGGCTGAACTATCGACTTGCATGCACCGATCTTTCCCCTACGCGACTCTCGCTACCGGCCTGTTTGCTACGGGTTTCGCCTTATTTCCAGTTTTGGCACGGGATGTTGCCAACACTGAGTTCTATGACCCTTTTGAGCCCCTAGTGCCTGAATCTGTTCAGGCTTCTGCACCAACAGCTCCAGTGGTTGCTCCCCCCCCCGTAGTGGCTCCACCAAAACCTCCTAAGACGTTGGTGGTTTCCACTTCAACGGGCGAAGCAAGCTGGTATGGGCCTGGGTTTTTTGGCAATCGCACAGCCAATGGGGAGGTGTTCAGGCCTGGAACCATGACTGCAGCGCATCGAACCTTGCCCTTCGGAACAAAGGTGAAGGTGACGAACCTCAGAAATGGCAGAGAAACGATCGTTCGTATTAACGACAGGGGTCCATTTAGTGGTCAGCGTGTGATTGATATTGCTCACGGAGCAGCCCAGCACCTTGGTTTGGTGTCAAGCGGAATTGCTCAAGTCCGCCTGGAGGTGCTGCGCTGAGCATTCGGGTTCTTCATTCTCTGCACGACCTTCAAAGCTGGCGTCAAGCATCTGATGGGTCTGTGCATTTTGTCCCAACCATGGGGGGCCTCCATCACGGCCATGCACGTTTGATTGCAGCCGCTTCGCGTTACAGGGCAGGTGAGGCGAAGACCTTGGTCAGTGTGTTTGTGAACCCCTTGCAGTTTGGTCCGAATGAGGATTTTGCTCGCTATCCACGCACCTTTGAAGATGACTGCGAACTAGCAGAGCTGTCTGGTGCTTCAGCAATCTGGTGCCCAGACGAGGAGCAGATTTACCCCGGTGGCAAGACTGAAACCTGGAGGGTTCAGGCCCCGGATTCGTTGCAGTCAGGATTGTGCGGATCCATAAGGCCTGGTCATTTTGATGGTGTCGTCACAGTGGTCTGCCGTCTTTTGGCGTTAGCCAAGCCGCATCAGTTGTTTCTGGGTGAAAAGGATTGGCAGCAACTCACGATTTTGCGTCGAATGGTGTTGGACCTTGGCTTGGCCGTCAGGGTGCGCAGTGTGCCCACTGTGCGGGATGGTGATGGTCTGGCAAGCAGTTCACGAAACCGCTATCTCAATGCTCAGCAGCGGCAGCAAGGGGTGCTGTTTGCCCAGGTCTTAAGGGATGCGGGTTCTGCTGTTTTGCAGCGCGCTAAGCCTTTTGACCCTGGTCAGGTTCGTCGTCGTCTTGAGGAGAGCGGACTCAGTGTTGAGTACGTCGAGGTTGTTGATCCCTGGTTGTTGCAGCCTTCTAAATCCAATCAGGGATCACTTAATTTGCTGGCAGCTGCAGTTCGATGCGGCAGCACCCGCCTGATCGATCATGCTTTTTTAATGACGCGTTCTCCCCTCGTTGCGATTGATGGTCCTGCTGGTGCTGGTAAAAGCACGGTGACCCGAGCCTTTGCTGAGCGCCTAGGGCTTGTCTATCTCGATACGGGAGCGATGTATCGGGCCGTGACCTGGTTGGTTCTTGAGCAGGGGGTGAATCCTGCTGATTCTGAGGCTGTTGATGTTGTGTTGGATGATCTCCAGGTGGAACTGGAGCCCTTGCAGCAAGGCGTGCAGGTGGTGCGTGTGAATGGCCATGAGGTCACTGACGCGATTCGCGATCCGCGGGTGACGGCGTCGGTATCTGCGGTTGCGGCCCATGCTTGCGTGCGGGCTGCAATGACTGCCCAGCAGCAACGAATGGGCAAGGCGGGTGGTCTTGTTGCAGAGGGGCGTGACATTGGCACTGCAGTGTTTCCTGATGCAGAGCTCAAGGTCTTTCTTACTGCAACTCCCAACGAGCGAGCCCGACGTCGTGCGCTCGATTTGGAAGCGAGAGGACATGAGGTTCCAGCTCTGCTCGAGCTGGAAGCCCAGATTGTTGAACGGGATCGCCTTGACAGCACCCGTGAGGTGGCGCCCCTGCTTCAGGCGGACGACGCCATCGAGTTGATCAGCGATGGGATGGCCATCGACCAGGTCATTGATGCGCTGGAAGATCTGTTCCGTCGTCGTGTGGGGGAGGAGGTCTGGCCCACTCCCGCCTAACGGTTTAGTGCTGATTGGTTGGAGCTAAAAGATCATCCAGAAGTCCTTCGCAGGAATCTTCGAGTAAATCGAGCACATGCTCGAAGCCCTGTTCCCCTCCGTAGTAGGGATCTGGAACCTCAAGCGTGTCTGCTCGGCGTGCATGGCTGAGCATCAAGCGAATGTTGGCTGTGCTTCGGGGACCAAACTCTTTGGCCATGCTGTTCACGTTGCGCAGGTTGTCTTGATCCATCGTGAGGATGTGATCAAAACTCTCTAAATCGCTGAGTTCGAGTTGACGGGCGCGGCTGGGTAGATGAATCCCGCGTCGCATTGCGGCTGCTTGCATGCGTTGATCGGCTGGATTTCCTACATGCCACCCACCCGTACCAGCAGAATCAACAAGGAACTGGTCCATGAGCTCTCGCTGCTCGATGAGGTGAAGAAACACGCCTTCAGCGGCGGGTGAACGGCAGATATTGCCGAGACAGACAAAAAGCACCTTTTTTGTCATGAGGGATTCAAGCGTTGTAAAGCCAGGGTGGCGCGCAGGCGAATCACCTTGATCGGCTCAGAATTGGAACTAAGTTGTTTTAAACCCAAGATGCATAGATTCTTGTTTTTGGAATTGTACTTGAGTAAGTGCATTTCTATCCCAAAGATTGCGGAATAGCGCACAATCCATTCATCGTCTTTGATTGCTGTGAGCAGCGCTAATAAACACCGATTGAGCTTCAAGCTGTCCTCAGGGTAGATGAGATTTAGTTCTGCCAGGCCACGAGCAGCGGACCTCCTTACGCTTGGCGCAATATCTGTTGTTAAAGCATAATCAAGTAAGTCCAGGCTTCTAGGATCGTGAATCGCTGCTAAGGCTCGCACAACCCAGGCACGTGAACCGTAATTCTTTTCGTCAAGGCTGACTAATAGTGAGGGCACAGCCTGGCTGCCAAGATCGATTAAACCGGCTGTCGCGACTGATGCAACGGCTGGATTATTAAATCCCAGCACCTCAATCAGTTTTGGAATTGCTTCAATCGTACGAAGGTTGCATAGGTTTTTAGTGGCTCGAACTAACTCAGGTGTTGTTGTGGCCGCTTGCAGATCAGCAATAGCTACTTCTAGGGGAGAGACATTTTTCATAAGAGTGCGTCCATGGCATCGAGGACGGATGGGTCTTCGCTTTTCTCTGCAAGGCCCCGTAAAGCTACGAGTTTGAGACTGTTTTCAATGGCTGCAGCCTGAATTGCAGGCAGCGCAGGCATCCAGCCTGTTGCGCCTAGATCGAGAAGGACGCCTCTGCGAATTAGTGGATCATGATGTTGTAAAAGCTCAATTAAAGGTGGTGCCCATGTTGGATTACCTGTGAGTAGAAGCAAGGCACGCCCAGCTGAAGCTCGTATGAGTGGACGAGAATGTTTTGTGAATGGCTTGATCATACTTATCACGCTGCATGAAGCTACGCCAATCGCTCCCAATGCCTCTAATACAGATTCGTAAGGTTCTTTTAGCTTGGAAGATCCTGATTGCAATTGTTCTGCCTCGTCTGGGTCCCCTGATAACAGCGCGCAGAGATCTGGAACAGCCGCCTTTGCTTTAATCATTCCTAAACTTCTTGCTGATTCTTCACGGATTGAGTAATCGTTTTTCTTCAGGAGGCTTCTTAGGTCTTTTTCTGCACTTCTTTCTTGAAGGATTCCCAGAGCTCTGATTGCATTCAGTGCAACAGCACGACGTTCATTATTTATAGGATTGCAATGTAGAGGCTGCAACGCTGCGAGCAGCAGAGGTAATGTTTCCGGATGACGGCTGCGCATCCGCCCGACCCACCATGCCGCGTAATATTGGTCAGACAAGTCTTCTGTCTGGCGTAAATTTTCAATGACCTGCTCTTCTGTGAGAGGCTGGTTGATATTCTCCGTTGAAGGATCGTTCATTCTATAACCACTTATCTGGAATATTTTCAGCCCAATTGTTGATGCGCTGAAAGTGAAATTCACCAGCAATGGACCCCCAACATCGTTCGTGGGTGTGAGGGTCATGTCCACGATCCAATGTGGTTAGTTCATCGCCCTGGAGGTGAAAGCTGCTCACCAAATAGGTCTCTTTCCCATTGCGATGCACGATGCAGCGACATCCAGGCTCAAGTTCGCCATGAAACCCACCATCTAATTGACGTACTTGGTAATGGCAATGGTCTAGAAGAATAAGGTCTTCTTCTTTAATTGTTTTTCGACATTCCTTATCAAATGTGGCGCTTGAGAAGTGGTCCGGCTCTTTAAATGTATGATTCCAAAGTTTGATGATTCCCGTTGTAACTTCTTCGGCGCGAATTACTCTAAGTCTGTAGGGATGCTTTGGATCGACTGCATAGGTTTGCTCGAGAAGTATTGAACCTGGCCGTAGATGCTCAATGGGTCTGTACCGTAAAAAAATATGCGCGAACAATGGAGGGTTTTCAAATGCCTGGTGTTGGTTACTGTATTCACCACAAAGATTTCGAAGGAAATGTCCAATCGTTGCTGACATTTAGGCAGTTTTCTCCGTGTGACATTGAAAAAGCCCCCATTATAGGGGGCTTTGATGCATTAACTGATTTGATCCATGCTAGATGGGATCAGGTCAGTGCATTAATTGCATAGTTGATGTAGCTATTAGCTTCGGTTGCAGCATCGCCTGAGAGGCCATGGTTGCTTTGAATATGCTTAAGAGCTTCTACGTACCATGAGGGAGAAAGCTCAAAAGTGCGGTTGATTTCGTCCAGACCAGCAATGAGGTAATCGTCCATTGGGCCTGTACCACCTGCTACCAAGCAATAGGTGATCATTCTCAAGTAGTAGCCGATATCACGGGAACACTTTGCTTTGCCTTCAGAGGTGGCCGAGTAATTAGGACCCTCCATCTGAGTGGTGTAGGGAAACTTGGTGTAAACAGCCTGGGTGGCACTGCTCACCAGAGCGTCAGCCTTTGCGGTGAGGCCTTTGGCAGCATCTAGGCTCGCTTTTGCACGGTTAAAACGTCCAGAAGCTGCTTGTACTTCTGTGTTGCTCAGGAAACGACCTTGTGAGTCTGCGGCTGCAACCGCTTCGGTAAGTGGGGTTTTCATTGAGAGAAGAGGGAGGAGAAGTGGAGTTGATTCGCCTGATCAGGCAACAGATGCAGCTGCACGATCAAAATAAGTACCGATTTCACTGCTCAGCGAAGCGCAATCGCCACTGGAAATCCCTGCACTGTCATTAACGATAGAAAGCGCTGCGTCCTTCATCAGGTTCACACCAGTTGCAACTGAGGTCCCGGGTGTGCCCAATGCGAGATAGGTCTCACGAAGGCCATTTAAGCAACGATCTTCAAGCACAGATGCGTCACCAGTGAATGCTGAATAGGTGACGTAACGCAAGATGATCTCCATGTCGCGAAGGCAAGCTGCCATACGACGGGAGGTGTATGCGTTTCCTCCGGGAGAGATCAGAGCGGGTTGTTGTGCGAACAGTTCGCGCGCAGCATTGGCAACGATTGTGGAGGCGTTGTTGGAAATCCGGCTGACGGCATCCAAGCGCTTGTTGCTGCCGGAAACCATGGCAGCCAGAGCATCAATCTCACTGGCACTGATGAACTGTCCCCTGGCGTCGGCCTGGGCGACAACCTTGGTGAAGGCGTCGAACATTTTTTACTCCTGCGTGCAATGTCTGGTTAGGTGTCTATGCACCTGAAGGGACATCCTAAGGAAGTCCTTTCGGGTTCAACGCAATTCTCGCCAAAGGCCAAGGGCTCCCTTGGAAGCGGTTCATAATGTGTAACTCCTTGTCGGATTTGAGGGTTTCTCAGGCTCACAAGTGCCCAAAAATGGGTGGTTCATAGATCAAAAAGCACAGTGTGGATATAGGCCTCAGTCCATTCGCTGCCATGAAAGCGGGTCAACATTCCGCGCGCAGGGTCTTTTTCAGCGCGATAATCAGTGTATTTTCTCTGTCCTTGCAGCAGAACATCACTGCGTTCAGCATTAACGCGCTCGGAGGAAGCGGCTAGTTCGAGGTAGAGGTCTAAATAGTCATTGAAAGCAGGTCGCACGACGGATTGAATTAAATCGTCGCCTTCCTTCCCAAGTGGCAGTCGAGTCCAAAGGAATCCAGGGGAGAAGAAGGGCTGCGCTTCTTCAGGAATTGGCCCTCCATAGGGAAGTTGATCGCGCCAACGCTCGAAAATTGGAATCAGTCGATCCCAAACATGAGTGGTGTGAACATCGTCGGTTTTGATGGCGGGCTGAAGATCCAGAGCAAGCAGGTGCCCTGAAGGCAAAGTTACTAAATCACCACCAAAAAAAGGTAGGTCATATGTGGAATTTGGATTGATCACAAAATTCAAAACGGACGCTGCTGATCCAGCACTCACGCAGGCAGCTCTGATTTGCCTGAATTTTTCTGTTTTGCAAGCCCAAGTTGCTGTCGTAACAGAAATTGGTTTTGATTTTGATCCGGTTTGACCTTCGCGTTGTAAGAACCGATCTGGAACTGGGTAGGGTTCAATATTTAAGCCTTCAAGGCGCTTTATGGCATCTTCAAGAAAGGGTTGCCATGACCATCCCTCGATGTTTACAGGATCAGTGCTTTGTAATCTTTGAATTGTCATTTGTGAGGAGAAGAGGCGGGGAATAAAAATTCATGTAGGAACCGATTTGACCAGTCTTTCCCAAAATGACTTGTAAAGAGCCCGTGAGCTGGATCCCGCTCGGCGCTGTAAATATCGTATTTCTCCTGGAGGCTCTTAACTTCGTCAGGAGGAATAGTTGAGGCAATGCTTTTGGCATTGTCATGCAACTCCCAATATGCTTTTAAGAATGCACTAAAAGCGTTGGGAAGCGATACATCAGCTTGTTCTGCACCACCTCGACAGAAAAGTAACCATGACGAAAAATACTGATTTGGATCAAATGAACGCATTGTTTCCGCACTATTTAGATCCGGGAAGCGTTGATTTAGATCCTTTAGGCCAGAAAAATAGCGATCTAGATAGTCTTTGTCTTGAATTAGGGGCTGGAAATCGAGTACGGCAACAAGCTTCTGACGGGCTCCGAACCAGAGGAGATCCACACCCATTAGGGGGTGGTCATAGTTGTAGTCAGGATAGGCAACTGAATTAAAAACTTGGAGGCTATCTCCTGCATCGAGACGTGTTACCCTCCAGCGCCGAAATCCGGGAACGTCCCAAAGCCAGCTTTGAATAAAGCTTGATGATTTTGACGATCTGCATTCTTCCAGACCTTCCGGTAGAGGAAGAGGAGATCCGCCTCTCTTGGTGATATCTGAATGAAGCTCATGGAGGAATGAATCAAACATTGTCTAAATGTCCTTACAAAGGATTGGTCTGAGCGAAAGTTTTGGCTTGGTTGGCAATTTTCTCAATATCGGCTTTGCTTGGGCATCGAAATTCTGTGCAGTAGGTGGTCATTGCGGCACCATTTAAAAACTGAACTGAACTAACTCGCATTCTGATTTGATCGTTGACAAACCAGCAGCGTTCAATTCCAAAATTAGTGTCGTATCGGGTCTTGATGGTTAGTACTCCGTCAGGAGTGAATTCGTATGTGCTCAGAGCAGGCTTTTTTTCAACATAGCCAATATCTCTTAAAAGATATCCTTGGCCAGAATGTTCTGGCTTTGGTACATCGATGACAATGGCTGCGTAGTCGTCATTGCGTTTTTCGGCCAGAAGGTTGCTTTCCCACCAAAATCTAGCTCCACCATTGGCTTCTTTGGCTTCTATCCCAAAGACCTTGCAAACTTTTTCTACTGCGTCATCAGATGCATTGAAGGGTTCAATCACTAAATTCGAGTCGGCCGCTTCATCGTCTTGGCTATCAAGATGATGAACAACTCGTCTGTTAAGCCATAGTCCGCGGCTGGCTTCGAAAAAGTCCTCCATTGTGACCGGAGGATTGTCTGTCAAAGTCATGTTTGACTCTCTTGCGTATCTCGTTGAAGTTTTAGTTGGGTGAGAATTGCATCAATCCGAGTTAGTTCAGGATGCTCGTTGATTGTTGCATCGATTTTCTTTTGTGATAAACGAAGCTTTTTGCCCAGGCCCACTACATCATCGAACAGTCGTTCTCTATAAGCAGTCAATTCTGTGATTGTTTCGATCAGCTCTTCAAGTGAAGGTGCCTGACTTGTTTGTTCCGTCATGTCGACCTGTGATTTGCAGCAAACACGCCTCGTAACCATACCTCCTGGAATCAATCGGGAATTGTTGTATCAAGTGTTTGTTGATCAGTCCTGGTGTCGTCGTGAGTGCCCCTAAACAGATGGTCAAGATCGGCGCCAGGGGGCTTTGGCACTCCTGTTTCATCGATCACTAGCCATCAAAGTGACGAACTCTTGCGTGATCAGCAGATACTTGGTCACCCATCAGCAATTTACGCTTAGGTTTGTTGAGTGCTTCACCTGAAAAGGCTAGTCCTGGCAACGGATTCCTCTCTAGAGAGGAATCTTCAGGCTTAGCCTTAACGGGTATCGAGAAGCCTCTTCCCTCCAAATTTGTCTGGCCCACATGCTCGACGCATTCTCACGTTCGGTCGTCAGTGCCGACGCCAAAACTGCTCCCGTTGGTGGTAGTGACCTCGCAGGTCTCCGCTCCTACGTTCGTGACGGCAATAAGCGTCTCGATGCCGTCAACGCCATCACCTCAAACGCCTCCTGCATCGTTTCTGATGCTGTTACGGGCATGATTTGTGAAAACACAGGTCTGATCCAGGCAGGTGGCAATTGCTATCCCAACCGTCGTATGGCAGCTTGCCTGCGCGACGGCGAGATCGTTCTTCGCTACATCAGCTACGCCCTATTGGCAGGCGATGCATCCGTTCTTGATGATCGTTGCCTGAATGGTCTGAAGGAAACCTACATTGCACTGGGAGTTCCTACCCAGTCTGCAGGTCGTGCCGTGGCCATCATGAAGGCCTCTGCGACTGCTCTCATCGGCGAAACCAACTCTCCTGCTTCAGGCGGAAAGCGTTTCCGTAAAATGGAAACCACACAAGGTGACTGTGCCGCTCTGGTCGCAGAAGCAGGTGCTTATTTCGATCGCGTCGTTGGCGCTATTTCCTGATCTGGAATAAAGGCTTACTTTCTCCGTTCTCAGACACTATTCATCTCTAGGAATCCTCAATGAAGTCCGTCGTGACAACCGTCGTGACTGCTGCTGACGCAGCCGGTCGCTTCCCTTCTCAAAACGATCTTGAAGCCGTCCAGGGCAATATTCAGCGAGCTGCCGCTCGTCTTGAAGCTGCTGAAAAGTTGGCTGCTGGCCTTGACGCTGTTACGCGTGAAGCTGGTGATGCCTGCTTTAACAAGTACTCCTACCTGAAGCAGCCCGGTGAAGCTGGAGACAGCCAAGTGAAGGTGGACAAGTGCTACCGGGATCTCGGTCACTATTTGCGCCTGATCAACTATTGCTTGGTTGTTGGTGGCACTGGTCCTTTGGACGAGTGGGGTATTGCAGGTGCGCGTGAGGTTTACCGTAGCCTTTCCCTCCCAACAGGACCTTATGTTGAGGCTTTGACTTATACCCGTGATCGTGCTTGTGCACCTCGCGATATGAGCCCTCAAGCTCTTAACGAGTTCAAGAGCTATTTGGACTACCTGATCAACGCTCTCTCCTGAGAAGCATTGTTATTGTCTCAAGGAGAGCATATGCTCTCCTTTTTTTTGCCTAATTTATTTGTTAGTCGTTTTATTGATTTGATTAATGGCTAGCTCTAAAACATTCAAGACAACCTTATCCTCTTCTTTGTCAAGCCTGTCCTGAAGTGCCTCGATCGAATTTGTCGCGCAAAGCTTCATCAATGACAGTGCACTATTCTTTCTTACCCAGGAATCAGGATCAGAAAGTAGAGGTATTAGAAGTGGGGCATCTCGTGTTGTATCACCAATTTGACCTAGGAATGTTGCTGCTTCTGCACGAATTTCAGCACAAGAGTCAGATAAAGCATTAATCAATATTTTCCTATCCTCTTCTATCTCTAACGTTTGAATTTGGCTGCTTAAGGCAAGTATCGACGCTTTTCGAACATTCAAATTTTCTGACTTGGCAGCCTTCCGCAGTTCTCTTGGTGCTCGGTCGCCTATTAGAGTGAGTGCCCAATTTGCGAGGCCAATCTGCATTTCAGTGCTGTTTGGATTCTCAACAATACTCAAAATCACTGCGATTGATTTTTCACCCATCGCAGCCATGGCACCCATGGTTGAACCTTGAACAACTGAGTCGACGTCTGAAAGAAAAGCTGTTTCTAAGTCAGGCAGACTGGCAGGATCTGCAATCAGAATAAGAGTTTTGGCCGCTGCCCTTCTTACTGTGACTTGACTGCTATTTTTCATTGCCTGACATAAGGCCGGTACAGCCGCTTTGCCAACTGATCCAAGGCTTTCAGAGAAACTGCGACGTAATAACCCTCGAGGGTCACCGAGTCCAGCTATCATCGTATCTATTGATTCAGGATCAGAATCAATCGGCAATCCTGACGTTAGTTTCTCTTTGAGATGAGTGGCTAGATCAAGAGCTTCCTGATCGCTAAGCTGTATTTCAGCAGAACCACTATCTTCGAGGATGTCTGTTGGATTCAACCGCCGAGAAAGGCCATTCGTCTCCATAATTCCTAGTTTTAACTCTATCCAATCTCTCCTGACAATAGTCGAAACCATGACCACTTTCGTTTTATCGCATAATCTACAAATTAATTCCGAATCTACACCGCCTTTCTCTGGGGAAGTTTTGGCTTCTGGTCTAGTCGGTAGCTCATCAGTCCTTAAATCTGCGGTTGCTTTGAATCATTCGCATTGGCTAGTAAGGATTGAATCTGATCTGTCTCCAGCAGATATGGCAATTGAACTCGTTAAATCTTGGAAGTTTTTTAGACTTGATCAAGGTCATTCAGTTGATCATTCATGGATTGCTCTAGGAGGACGAAAAGATTCTGCAGCAATGACAAGTTCTGCACCCTTGCAAGAAGGCTATTGGGGTGTTGATGTTGTTGAGTGCTTAAACCCAGATGCGTTCCTTGAGAGTATCAATTGGGATGCTCTCAAGTCAGCAAGGCCAGAGGATTCAGTCTTCGAATATAGAAATTAGTATTCGATAGTACTACTAGCTCTTTTTCCTGGTTCTGCGAGTCGTTGTTTTTCTCTCTTTTCTGGGTTCTGATTTCAACGCAGTTTCTTTGGTACTGACTTTTTCCATTTCCCGCTTTGATTGTCTTGACTCCGAGGGAGTAGCAGCTTTTTTACCAGCTTTATTGATTTCCTCTCCTGTACTGACACTGGTAACAGCAGTAACAGTGATGCCAGCCTTGCGCATTGCTTGAATACTTTGACTCAGCAAGTTAAAAGGAATTTGAATACTTGTGGATGTTGTTGGTCTTGATCGGTTAAAGGCAATTGTCTTTACAAAAAATGAGTTGCTTGAAAAGGGTCCCATCGATTCAATCTTGACTGGCCTAAGATTATGGCCTCATCATCATTTCTGCAAGGCTTCTGAATATACCTTTTCGATGACAGAGAATTGGTAAAAGTTTTATGAAGAAGTGCTAGTATAATAACATTGCCTATGTTCTTGTTTTGCATACGACCGCAAGATTTAACAACATCCATCCCGGCCTGACCTGTGAGCATGCACGATATTTACTGACGAAATCTGCCAGTGAACAAGAATCGGAAAGTGATTTTTATACAGCAGCAGCACACTTAATCAATTGTCCTTGCGTAGAGACTGAAAAAGCACTGATTGAATTTCTGGAATATCGTTTATCTTCTTGTCAGTCAGTCAAAATTGCCAAACGCAAAATTGTTGAAGTTTTGGCGCGTCTTGGATACATGGATGCAGTTCCTGCGATCGGTAAGTGCTTATGGTCCGACGATGTCTATTTAGTAGAAAATACTGTTTGGTCATTGCAAATACTGAAATGTCAAGATCATGTGCTTATTGAGAAAATGATCGATATCCTTCAAAGTGATGTAGCTAATCAGAGAATTATTATTCAATGCATGGCTTCTTTAGATGTTCACGAAAGTGTTGATGTGATTTATCCTTTCCAGTTTAGTTCTGTTCCTGGAATTAAAGGAGCAGCAATTTCTGCCATTGCCAACCTAACTCGTAATTGTGAAAGAGTTTCTGAGATTTCTTTGAATTTGCTTTTGCCTAATCAAATGGATAGGCATTTCGCCATACAAGATCTGATCGATGCGAATGCTACCGATCAGATTCCTGAAATCTTTTCTTCTCCTGTTTCGCCTGCTTTTAAATTGCGTGCTGTTCGTAATTTATATGGCGATAACGTTGTTGATCGAATTGACTCCTGTTTGCTTTCCTCTCTGGATTCTCTCCTTTCCTGTGATGTGTCTGTGATTAATTGTGTTCATCGATATGATGAGACTCCCTCTGGAGAGTTTCTGATTAGAGATTTGTATAATACTGACTTTAGTCGATGTTATTTAGCGCTAAAATTTCTATCCACGAGTCCTGCTCCTGAAATTTTCCCGCTGTTGAAGGACTCATGGATTCGGGAAGCACATAATGATTATGGCGCTCATTATTGCTTTGTTTCTCTTCTTGGCATGATTAAGGATTGGCCTAAGGAGGCTGAGCCTTGGATTATTGAAGTTCTTACCTCGTCAATTTTTAACATCAGACCGCAATTTCAGAAGAGTAGAGCTGCATCTGCATTGGCACTTGCTAAGCAGTATCCGAGGATGTTCTGTGAGTTAATGGCCGAGATTTTATCTTCTCATGATTCTTTGCCCTGGGATATGCGCTATGCATTGATTCAAGCTATAGACAATTATTCTGAACTAGACACGGCATCCAAAAACAAGATGATTTTAGAAATTTCAGAGCATGACAAAGATCTTTTTGTTCAGGCCAGAGCACGCAGAGCACTAGCGATATAGGCCATTGCAATTTGTTATTTAAAGGCCATTGCTATTGGCCCCTGCTAAGCTCGTAAATATTTCTCTTGTGTTGTGGATCCAATAATATCTTTAGATGATCTGTTTCTAGATTTATCACATCCTAATCCGAATATTAGAATGGAGGCATGTGTAGTAATGTCAGAAAATTATTTTGATGAGGCTCTGCCTCGACTTCTTGAGCTTTTAAATGATCCTGACCCCACGATCTATCGCACAGCTGTTAAAGGTCTAGGTGTGTTTGGTCATCGGGTTGTGCTTCCTCTCCTCGAACTTTATAAAACAACCAGTAATGCTACGGTCAAAGCCTGCTGTATTAAGGCTTTTGTTCAAGTTGCTGTGAATTTTCCAGAAGTGACTTTCCCAAATGAAGCCATCATTGTATTAGAGAGTGCCCTAGATGATGCTAATCCTGTAGTGTCCCAATCTGCATTAATGACTCTTGGGCATTTTGCAAAACAAGAGTATGAGAAGGAACGTGTTGTTCCAATTCTAATTAAGGCATGTAACAGTGCAAATATAGCTCATGTTCAATCAGCGGTGATGTCTCTTGCTGAAGTGGAATCTACACAGGTAGATCAGTGTTATTCGAGTATGATTAATACTGATTCTACAGATCCATTGATTAGGGAAATCCTGGAATCAAGTATGTCTCGTCGCCAAAGTCTTTTTGGTGGTTAGGTTGTATCTCTCCGGTTTACCAGCTGATTCCTGGCAACGATGAGTACTCCTTTAACTTGCTCATCAGATTCTTTGAGAATTGCATTCTCGATAGAATCAATTGAAATCACTGATTCCATTTTCATGAGTGATAATGCAGTGTTTTTGCGTACCTGATCATTTTCGTCTCGTAATAATTCGTGGAGTTGATTTGCGGCCTCTTCTTGGTCCATTGATTTCCCTACGATTGTTGCGGCTTCTGCACGCACCTCGCTATCTGGATCTTTTAGAGCATTCAGTATTAATAATCGTACTTCGGTATTTTCGTGCTTTTGGGCTTGTTCCGCTAAAGCACTTAGTGCAGCTATCCTTATCTCCGGATTTGTAGAACTTACCGCCGAATGAAAGGCCATAGGGCTCTTAGAACCTATGAAACCTAATGCAAGATTGATTAATCCTATTTGAAATGCTGTGCACTTTGTTTCAGTTAAAATCTTCAGTAATGGCTGAATTGATGGTTCTCCTATGGTGGCCATTGCCCCAGCTGATGAACCTTGCACGACAGGATCTTCATCGGTCTCAAATGCTTTGATGAGATTTGGGAGTGCTTTTTTATCTCCAATAATATTTAGTGTTTTAGCTGAGGCTCTTCTAATGATGATATTAGAACTGTTTTTTAATGCTTCACATAATATTGGGATGGCTTCTTCACCAACTGAGCCGAGGCTTTTCGCAAAGGTTAATCTCAATTCCCCTCTATTGTCACCTAATCCAGCAACCATTCTATTGATGGATTCGAGATCTGAATTTGGGATTTCTCCATCACTCAATTTTTGCTTTAATGTCGTCGCAAGTTCTAGTGCTTCTTCTTGGGTCAGTGTCTCGCTTTTCATGTCTTCACTCTGAGATTGGACTCCTGTCATTTTTAGGCTAGTACTTCCTGCTTGAATCTAGCCGATCTTTTCTGAGCAAACTTGCTCATAAGAAAAGCCCCCATTTTGGATGAGGGCTTTTGCTATTCATTCCGAGATTTTGAATCTAGAAGAAGATTCCAAATGGACGGAATGGCACATAATCACTCATTGCTGGTGGGTTATGGCCTGTGTACTGTTGCTGAGGCAGTTTTACAGGTATTTTTGTAACAGATACATAGGAGAAAGGCTGCGGCTTGGTGCTCTCTCTAAGGGCATTTGCCAAAGCGTTAACGGTTTTACTTTGTCTGCCCTGTGCGTTATCGCTGATCGCTACTTTCATCCCTCCAAGATCCCTCATGAGGTTGTAGGAACGAGTGAACATTCCTGCATATGAATCTTGAGTGCGCTCGTAGGGAACGATGTCGCTACCGAATACTTCGGTGTATTCCGCAGAATTAGTCAGTGCATCAACCAGAGCATCGAAGCCTTGTTCTGCTTGTAGCTTGATGTGATTCTGAACCTCGGCTTGATTGAGGGGTGCTCTACCAAGAAGATGCTTGAAGTTTAGTTCGATGCCTCTCTGCGCTCCCACTGCGTGGAAGAAGTTGTCTTTGTAGAAGGTTGACTTTGCCAATCCATTTACAAAATTACGGACATTGATTTCTCCATTAAGGAGCCTTGCTTCCAGTGATGTCTCTTTCTGGCTTTCTGTAGGGGGCATGTTGCCCAGGACCTGGCGATATGCGGCCTTGATGACACGCTTGAGTGCTTCGGTGTCACCTGGGCTGTATCTGTCAGCTACGACTCCGAATGGACATTCAGAATGAAGTCTTGGTCCTATACCAATTCCCGATGCAGCACAGTGTTTTCTCTTGTATTCCGCTCTTGCATCAGAAGGGGTATACGGAACTGTACTTTTGCCAGCTTTGTTAGCTGTGGAGAATGAAGCTGGACCTGTCCTGGTTGCCGAGGTCAGGGATTTTAGGCTGGTTTCTGCTCCGAGCATGTTGAAGATGGGGGTGTGGTGGTTTGAATGCGCCTCTACATCTCAGGGCAAGAAATCAATTATGCCTTGAAATTGTATTGCGTAATATTGCCCAATCAGGACTCGTCAAAGAGTTGTATTTTCTTTTGAAAGAAAAACTCAATGTCGATATCCTTCCTGATTTTCTATGCTTTAGGGAAGACTTTGCCTTGGCCAAAGTAAATTCCTGAAAAAAAAGGGTGGGCATTGCCCACCCCGTTGTTCCATGCGGAATAAATTAATACCTAAAGGTATTAATCAACCCAGGGAGTTGATCACATAGTCAAGAAGAGTGTTGTAGGCAGTGAGAGCCTGAGCACTCATGTCACGAGGTGAGCAACCATCGTTGCGCATGTTTGAGAAGCCTGCAACGTAGGTACCAGCGTCGATGCTGAGAGCCTTGTAAACTTCTTTTTGACCGTTGATAGCCAGCTCGTCAAGAGGGCCTGTGCCGCCTGTAACCAAGCAGTAGTTGATCAGACGAAGGTAGTGAACGAAGTCACGCTTGCACTTCTCTTTGCCCTCAGTTGCACACTGACGAGGCTGACGGCCAGTAGCACCGTTGGGGTACTGAGCGTAGACAGCATCAACAGCGCGCTGTGCGATTGCGTCGTAGTTAGCGGAAAGCTTTTCAGCAGCTTCCAAACGTGCAGCTGCGCGTTGGATAGAACCCTGAACGGATTCCATGTCTGATGCAGAGGGGAAGCGTGAAGCGCTGTCGGCTGCGCCGACAACTGTGGTGATAACAGACTTCATGAGTTGGAAGTTAGTGGTGTTTGACGATTAAATGAGATCAGGTTCAGCTGATTGCGCTGATCACTGCATCGAAGTAGCTACCTGCTTCACCAGCGAGGCTGGCGCAGTCACCTTGAGTTACGGCTGCCTTCTTAGGCTGGCTATTGGTGTTTGTGATCAATGCTGCGGAGGCGGCCTTCATGATGGCCACTGCGCGTGCAGCAGATCCGGTGGGAACGCCAAGTGCGGCGTAGGTTTCGCGGAGGCCGTTAAGGCAGCGATCCTGCAGGACGGAAGCGTCGCCTGCCAGAAGCGCGTAGCTCACATAACGGAGAACGATCTCGCCATCACGGAGGCAAGCTGCCATTTTACGGTTGGTGTACACACCACCATTAGGTGCAGTTAAGCCGGTGTTTTCACAGCAAATGCCAGCAACGGCGTCAGAGACGATGCAAGCAGCATTTGATGAGATGGCGTTAACAGCGTCAAGGCGCTTGTTGCCGTCAGCAATGAATGACTTGAGAGAGGCAAGCTCGCCTCCGCCAATGAAGGCGCCGCTTGAATCGGCCGAGACGGCCTTCCTGGAGAATGCGTCGAGCATGAGGAGTTGGGAAGAGTTTTTTGGGGGGATGCGTATCCGCCAAAAGGACATTACTTCTCTTTTCTGCCTGCTCCTGTTCAGGGCGATGTCAAGACAGAAAAGTTTGCAATCACCAATCCGAAGAAAATCTAAAGCAACGCGTGGCTCGCCGTCAAACTCTTACCCACAGGGCTTTTGGGTGGCTTGTAAGCCATCATGAAAACTGCTTAAGCACTTGCGAGCAGCTCCATTTCAGTGGCACCCACTTTGAGCTTGTGCTGATGCTCTTGAGGAGACCAAGCTGGTCTTTTAGATCCAGTCTCAGGCAGCCCCATGCTGCGGCAACTCTTGACTTTGCATATTGAGGAAGGGTCTCTGCCAGAGATGTTTTGATCAACTCCTCTCTCTCTCCGATGGATCCAAGACCAATCAGCGATGTCAGCAAATAGTTTGCCCCGTAATCACTCCATAGGCGCGAGCGAATACCATCAATCATTTCGATTTGTTGAGGCCTCGTCATTTTGAGGAGGCTTAGTGCTGCTCCGTATTGTTTGCCTTCGTCTCGGTGTTGCAGGTTGTTCTCAATTTCTATTGGGTCTTGATTGCTCAACCATTCATCGCGTAGGGACAGACTTCTAGGGTCATCTTGTAGAAGTGAAGTGATGGTACTGATGTGTTCTTCCGGTACTTCTGCCTTCTTGCCTGGATCAACGAGCTGAAAGGCACTCTTTGCGCGCAATGGCATCGATACAGCACTTTTGATCAGATAGTCCAGCATCGTGACGTCGCCAGCATCGCCAAGGTCGATCACGGCAGATCGGCGACGGCCTGCTTGAAGATCATTGAGTTGAGGAATCAGTGGCTTCAGTTGATCTAGGTCACCCTCGACTCGAGCACAAAAAGCCCTCGCTGCTCCTGAAATTAATGGGTTTTCATCATGGATAAGGGTTTGAATGAATGGTGTACCACTCTGAAGCCCCAGCCTTGTATGAGCCTGAATCACTGATCGTCTTTGTGGGTCACTTCCTTTCAGGGCTTGTAGGAGTGAATCACATTGACTTTCCGTTAGGGGAGCAGATATTTGGGTAATTGAATCGGCGGCATTGATAACTGACGGCTCATCATCAAATTCAAGAGCCTTAAAAAGGCAATCTAAGGCTTGTACGTCTTTTCTCCGTCCTAAGGCTTCTATCGCCTTTCGCCTTGTGATTCTATTAAAGAGGTCCTCTGGATCAAGATCAACTGCGCTGATGAGACCCTGCAATGACTCTTCACTTGAGCATGCTGCGAGTCGTGTTGCAGCCATATATTTATCTACAGGGTTAGGCAGATCTCTGGGGTCTGATAAGAGGATTTTTAGAGATGACTCTTCTGACAGCCCCTCGAATAAGACATCGAATCGCTCTGCCATAATTCTTTTGAGTCGTCGTGACTACATTTAAGCTTTCTGAATCTACCACTTTGTATTGGGATGACATCAAGTGAGTAGGTTTTGATGGATTCTCTGTTCTTTACCGATTCGCTTGAGTAATCGTATTCTCCACCCTCTGCATTGGTGTAGAATTGATAACAACGGTTGGATTTAAGATGTCAGTGTCTATTGAAGCCGAAAAAGCATTGCCTCGCTTTGTAGGGTTGATTACTCAAGATATTGATCTACAAGATCGATTTAATTCTGTTGATGATATCAACTCTCTGCAGAACTTGATTAAGTCAGTAGAGCCAGTGCTCACTGGTGCTGCTTTGATCCCATTAGAACAAGCCACTCGACCGCCTAAAATTTTGGTTGATTCTGGCTATACAAGTCAAAAAATCCCTTGGCGCCTTCTTCGTTGTACTGGCGGTCCTTTAGTTCTTCAGCTCATTTGCCTGAAGTCAAATTTTGCAATTTGGATTGAATCTTGTTGAATTCTGCCTCTCTTCCCATTATTGAAGAATTTATTCGTTCTGTTGTTCAGAGTCATGAGATGGCAACTGGGCTGAAAAAGCTGATATCACATGAACAAATTATTGACTATGCAGATTCGATAGGATTTTCTTTTACAAAAGCTGATTGGGATGATTTTATTCGTTTAGATTCTGAGTCTTTAAATTCTCAGGCAATACAATCAGCTCATGTTCATGACACGAACCACTGGAGTTGGGCTTTTCGTCAGGTTTCGACCTGGAGAGCTATGCTGATGGAAGGAGCCGATCAAGGTTCTTC
Source organism: Synechococcus sp. AG-686-F08 (assembly GCA_003210315.1). GTDB lineage: Bacteria > Cyanobacteriota > Cyanobacteriia > PCC-6307 > Cyanobiaceae > Synechococcus_C. Next base: position 23,622 of record QCVQ01000010.1, read on the forward strand.
TTAAAATCTATAACTTCATTCCAAATCCATGAATTCTCACCTTTCTGATTCACAGAAGGATCAAATTCTTAAAGATTTTATTCAGCTTGCTCAAAACGATAGTCAACTAAAAGACGAGATTAAGTCTTCTCGTAACCAAGATGAACTTATTGCACTTGCAGAGGAAAGGGGGTTTCACTTTGACTCATTGACTTTGCTTCGTAAATGGAGCGAGCATACTGATTTTTCTCAGCCTACATGGATGGGTTGGTTTTCAGATTAAGGTTGATTATTATGAATTTATCTCTGAATACCGTGTTTGTGTAGATCCTTTTTTGGCCCAATAAGTTACCAGCTCTTCTCCTCCTGGTCTTGGTACTGAAGCAATTGCTCTTAGAATTTTAAATGATCGATTTGGCCCCATTGGCCAATTTCCTACAGCTTTTACAGCTCTAACACGTCCTCCCATGGACTCCATAATTGCCTCAAATTTTTCTAATTGAGTTTGATCAACAGTTTCAAAAATAAAATCACTACCCTCACATATCAGATGCTGAGATCGAATCCAAGATTTTATTTGGGTTTTATTGTCTTTCATGGCTGATTTCTTTGTTGATCCATTCATTAACAATCATCTCTCCAATATCTTCTATCTTCTTGAAGATTAACTGTCCGTGTTCAGATCCCCAAATTTGTTCATTTGTGTCTGGATTATATCCGCGATCTCTGCTAGTCCAGCTTTCTTGAGTCACTTCAACTTCGCTAACTAAATATGTGAGTTGCCCGTCTCTTGGGATCATGCATTTTTTTCCTGGTTCTACTGATCCAATATATTTACTATCTGCTTGTGTTTTGAAATGCATTGCACACCCACATCGTGCTGTTAATTTTTCTTTTTTCAAGGTGTCAAGAAGTTCAGGATTTCTTCCAGCACCTGCTAAGCGCATCGGATCTGCATATCCAAAATTTTCCATGATGAAGGTATCTGAGTGTTCTTTATGTGCAATTAATCTGTGCACTCCCTGTCTATACGGTGACCATGGTGCGTAGTCATAGTGTTGTTCAGAATAGAACCCTGGGCCATTAAAGATTGTCCAAGGTAGTGGTCTAAAGATGATATTAATGCGAGCAAAATCTTTTGGATTCTCTTGAGATTGCTCAAAGTTGTCGTATATTCCTGCAATCGTTTGAGCAAACTTTAATGTGGAATCCATAGATTTGGTTTTAGTTATGATTTGGTTAGGCGTCGCACTTCTGAGGAGAATGATGTTTGTAGTATCCCGGAGCCTTCAGATGTCTTGAGGACAGAGGAGCGGCAGCGAACATTTTCACTTATAAACCAAATTCTTTCTTCTGCAATTGATTGATCATATTTAGTTTTTAGGACAAAAGTTCCATCATCTAGAAAATTATATTCTGATCTTGCCGCTATAGACTCTGCATAACCTATACTTCTAAGTAATATCCCGGATTTTTCATTGTTTGGTATTGGCACGATAATACACTGGCCACTTGCAACATCATTTGGGTCATCAGGTTCCCAGTCACTTTCAGCTGCCCATTTCATCAAAAAAGGTGACTCAATGTCGGATACACTTAAGTCACCTTCTTTTTTTAGTATCGCCTGTAAATCAGAATTGGTTTCACTGATTTTTTGTACAGATATATCGCTTAGAACATCTTCGAATTGTTGAAATGCAAGCGAATGGGCTGAACGCATTGATCTCCATTCACCCTCAGTCTGAGCAACAAACTGCTCAATATTCATTTTAGTTCGCGAAAGTATTTGGTTGTTCTGGCTGAAGGGGGGGTCTTGTATTCTGCATCATGTTGACAACTGAATCAATCATCATTGACATTGCCATAGGGTTTTTATCTACTGATCGCTCAAATGCGGTTTGTTCGTTTTTAATCTTTTGGGAATTTGGGCGGATGATTGGCATGAGATTTAGGTATTTGGGTTTGTTATGTTTTGAGTTTTAATTCCTATGGTTTCAATTATGGCCTAGCACAGAAGGAGCTAGGCCATAAAACCATGACCTTTAAGCCTTTGTAATACTAAGGATCTTGCCGCCTTGAGAAAGAATACTTTTTATGGTTGATGACATGGATGTTTGGCTGACCACAGATTTCTGAGCGACACGACGATTGGCACCAATTTGCCTACGTGAGCTCCAGCTTATGGTTAGCGCTCCTCCGTTTCCAACTCCCTTCCTTTGAGTGATGTCTGGAACTGAACCTGTTGTAATGCTTTTTAGTAATCTTGAACCTTTCTGGGCTCCATCATATCCTGCATACCCAACATCAAATGCATTGGTTCTTGTGTAATTAATAGTGCTTCCACCCTGCATTGTATTTGATCCACGACTGTAAGGAACCTGATCAATCCCAAACGCAGTTAAATATTCTGAACTATATGTATAACTCGCGATTTCATTTTCAAAGCCTTCAGTACTTAGGAGTTTCACATGTTCCATAATCTCACTTTGGTCATGAGGTGCGCGACCAAGAAGATGTTTGAAATTAAGTTCAACAAACTTGTAAGGACTATTGGTTTCAAGGAAGAGCTTTTTATAAGTGTCTGACTGTGCTAGCGCGGTTACAAAGCCCTGGACCGTTAGGTCACCATTGATGAATAGTGCCTCTAATGATTTATTCACGTCCAACTCCATGAGATGTCGATTGCCGAACACTTGCCTGTATATTCTTTTGATCACATCATTTGAGTGATCAAGATCAACATTTGCTTTTGTGGCAAGAGTGAGTGGCTGTGACATTGTTTTTTTTGAGTTTGGCTAATAATAAGGGGGGCCTTCCGTTTGGAAGGCCCCCCTTATTGAATATTAATTCCCCCTTACATTACTTCCGTAATTGAGAGGATCTTTCCGCCACGTGAATGGATGTACTTCATTTGGCTAGACATGTCTTTCCCAGACACTAGATAAGTGTTGCCTGCTGTGCGTTGTCTGCTGCGTGCAGCTTGTGCTGAAACAACGATTCTGAATCTCTTCTTGGTAGGATCCGCAGCACCTGATTGTGTACCAGTCCGATTGATTCGAGTCGTGGTATTACTCCAACCACCTGGAACTGTCCCAGTTGCAACGGAGGTTACGAGTGAAGATCCTGTTTGAACCGTGTCACTTGCTGCATAGCCTTCAGCTAATTTCAGGTGACGATTAAAGGCAACCTGTGACCGTCCATTTTCAGAAAGAATACGTGCAAATGGCACAGTATCTTCGCCGAAGGTAGTTTGATACTCAACGCTATCAACATAGCTACAAATCTCTGCTTCATAACCACTTTCAGCGAGTATTTTTGTATGCTCACTGATTTCAGCTTGTGAACTTGGTGCTCTTCCTAAGAAGTGCTTAAAGTTTAATTCAATGAAGCGATAAGGAGCATTTGTTTCAAAGAACCGACGCTTGTACTCGGCTGAAAGTCCCAATGCTCGTACAAATTCACGAGTACTTAGATAGCCGTCCACGTATTGGCTTTCAGCTGTGATAGACCTTTCAAATTCCATCAGGTGTGGGTTGCCCATGACCTGCTTGTAGGTAGACCGAATTAGGGCGTTGAGTTGATCAGTAGAGTCGCCTGGGCAACGCTGAAATGTTTCCTGTTCCCGCTGGCCAAGTCCAAAGAAGACGTAGCTATCACCACGCATTGGTGCTCCATCTTTGCCACTTGTGACACCAGGTGCTCTGCTTGCAAAACGGCCTGCTGCATAGCTTGGCGTGGGTTTGACTCCAATCGATTCAGATGGGACATTTATTCTTGGCGCACGTCTACTGGCATAACTACTAATGAGGTTGCTACTGCCGCCTCTGGCGCTATCACTACCTGCAAAGTTTTTTTGAATCGCTGCGAGTAGGGGGAAGGCGGATGTTGCTAAATCAGCTGGTGAAGACCAGGCTCTCGCATAGGGAACGACATCACTTCCGAATACTTCGAGATATTCAGCAGAATCAACAATGCTGTCGATGACAGCTTCCTGTCCATGATCAGCTTGTATTGAAATTTTTGCTGAAACTTCTGCTTGTGAATGTGGTGCTCTTCCAAGCAAGTGTTTGATGTTTAAATCAATGCCCCTTTGAGGTCCTACAGCAGTAAAAAACCTTTTTTTGTAGAAGCTTGACTTCGCCAGGCCACGAACAAAGTCTCGAACTGTAAGTTCTCCATTACGTAGCTGGGCTTCGAGTTCTTTGGAACGCTCGAAATCCATGACATGGGCATTGCCAAAGATTTGACGATATGCAGCTGCAATTACATCATCAAGAGAAGAATTGTCATCTGGGCTATAGCATTCCGAGGTGACTCTGTGAGGGCAGTCTGCATGGCTTCTTGGCCCGACGCCAATAGCCATTTGATCACATGAATTCTTGAGGAATTCTCCTGTCGTTAAGGCTGCTTTCTTGTTTGATTGCCCCTTCCTTTGAAAAGAGACTGGATTATTCCACTTAGTCTCTGCGCCGAATCCTGATGAGGTTTTGTTGTTGGCCATGTTCAATTTGATTGATTGTTGAGTTTGTAAGACGATTAGAGTGCTTAGGACTAAGTGACTGGAGTAATGCTGGAAATTTTACCCCCTTCACGATGTATCCTTATGAATTGTTCTGAGAGCTTATCGAATGGTATGTAATACACCCGATTTGATTTTGTATAGCGTGATATTCGACGTACGTTGTTAGCGCTGTAACCAGTTACTTCCACGCGATAGGTGGTGCCTTCTTGGCCTGCTCCCACACCCAGGCGCGTTGGAGCATCTTGAAGATTTTTTGCTCGCCTAAAGCTCCAACCTGTTGCTTCTTTGGAGGATGGTGGGACAACGGGTAGTGGAAGGTTTTGGTAGACCGCCCCTCCAAGCTTGGCTGTGATTCCTGATAGGTCACCCTTCAGACTGCTACTGCTATTTCCACGCAGAAGTTGGAAACTCCAGGTGAATTCTTGAAGGGTTTTGCAGCTCTCTGTCTTCCAGCCACGCTGATAGGGAACAACCCACTCCCCGTAAGTATTTTGATAGTCGTCTGAATCTAAATAGCTATCGATATCTGCCTCATACCCGAGACTGTCAAGACGTTCTGCATGTGCACGCATTTCTTCAAAATCGACAGGAGCCCGTCCCATCAGATGCCGGAAGGCAAGTTCGATATAGCGGTAGCGCGGGCATGTTTCGAAAAATCGGCTTCGATAGAGATCGCTCTTTGCGATTCGTCGCACCAGTTCACGAACGCTGATTTCCCCAAGCTTGAACTGGGATTCCGCGACCAACTGCCGCTCGCTTTCCATCACATAGGCATTGCCAAGCACTTGCTTGTAGATAGCGCGTATCAAGGCTTCCTTTTGGATGTCGTCGTCGCCTGGGAGCAGTTCGAGCGGTGCTTCACTCTCTGCTGAGAAACGCTCGACCCCTAGTAGCGAGGCAGGACCAAAGGGCATGAATTGCTCTCTCGTTTATCTCTGATCAATCTCTTGCAAATCTTCCGCTAGCGGACATCTTCTTTATAAAGCTCAATCAAGTGTTCAGTTTTGTTGCGTGAAACGACGAAATGATCCATCGCGACGTCGAGCGCCTTGTATGAGCCCTGTTTTTCGTTGTTTTATGTGTCTAAAAGCAGGGATTCGAGGCTTGATCGTGTAGTGCTTCGCGTGAGTGGATTCCAATGGTCTAATTCCAAAGCAGGTCGCTCCAGAAATCGTTGGATATGAGGCGACATTCCTTTGCACATTGAGAAATCGCTGCCTTTGATCGATTCGATTGTTTCTAGATTTGCTTCTGTGAGATCAGCGCCTCTTAGGTCTGCCATATTTAATTCGCTTGTTCCAAATCGAGTCCCTCTACACATGGCTCCTCTTAAAATTGAATAGCGCAGATCAGCACCGGCCAATGAGATGTTGTCCAGTATTGCCCCGCTTAGATCTGCGCCGCTTAGATAGGCACCCATCAATGAACCGGCTCGTAGATCTATTCCTCTCAAATCAGCATTGTTTAAGAAGGCTCCATTGAGTTGGGCTCCCGGTCCGATTGCTCCACTCGTACGGATATTGAAACCATCAGGTAGTTGCGTTTGGCTGTCGTATTTAGCCAGCCTCATGTCAACATTTTCCATTTGGCATGCTGTTAAATTTGTGCCTCTTAAATCAGCCCTACACAGATTTGCTTCCCTTAAATCAAGATTGCCAATATCTTTGTTGCGCCAGTCTGCACCTCTAGCATCTACGGGAAATTGATTAATCTGATCGGGAGACATCCCTTCAGGTGGCTTCCAATTTCTTGTGTCGAAATTCATGATCTTAATTTCGAACCATGGAGAATCCAATTGTTAGTATTACTCTTGCAATTTCAAAGCCTCCGATTGCAAATAGGAGTAACCATGCCTTGATTAACCATTCAGGTGGTTTGCCCACCAGTGTCTTCATTTCGCTCCTTACTCCACCAGTTGTGAATGTTTTATTGACGAATTCTCTTTCAATAAGAGCATTTTTCCATTCTTCCCCGTAACGAGGAAACCTTTGATAAATCGGCATGTCCCCAGTTGGCCGCCCTGGTATCAACCTGCCTCGCTGTGCTGGAGTGCCGTCATATCCAAAGTTGATCATATATTCATCACTTTCTAATATTTGATCTACAAAATTAGCGAAGCCTTTTTGTGCAATAATTATCGACCAGGCTAATCTTTCTCCTTCACCATTGACCGATCGTCCTAGTACTCGTCCCACAACTTGATCTACCATCCTGTAATTCGAGCTGCATTGGAAATAGCCTTGTTGAAATCTTTCTGATAGTAGAAGTCCTCTCACAAAATCTCGCATTGTTATGTATCCGCTTCTTAATTGTGATTCGAGGTAAGTGTCTCGATCGCAACTCATTGCATGGAAGAAGATTTGTTTGTATGTTTGTTCGATCAAGCTATCTACATCTCTGCGTGCCCCTATCGATGAGCCCGAAATCTCACCCGTTACTTGATATTTGATTGAATCATTATTACCAGCAAGATTGTTGACCCTACTGTTCTGGCTCTTCAGAGAATAGTTGCGAACAGGAATAGCCATGGATTTTTTTGTTTCTGCTAGGTAGAATTACCAACTTTAAGCGTAGAGCCAGTAGGCTTTGTTTTTTGTTGCTAAAACTTAAAGTATCTTGGTGTTCTTTGCTAGGTCAAATATTATCATTTTGTTGGCTAGCAAATGAAAATGGCTCTCAAAGGGAAAATCACTACCCTCTGAGAACCATAAATTTTAACTGAATTAAAAGGACCGTCCGTAGCTTTTTAGCTCTATTAATCCTTGATTTTGAGTGTGCTTTATTTTTTTGTTGTTTGAGGTGTAAACATCCTTTGGAACGCTCCTGAGGATGGATCCCTTACTGCTTTTGAATAGCTAAATCCGGAGACATCGTAATTACCTGTAGAGGTACTTAGATTTCTTGCATTGGCTAATGACATCACGAGTTGGCTTCTTCCGCCTACTACTTTGTCTGAACTTGCGTTGCCTGTACTTACTGAGCACATATTGACAAATGTAGAGCAGTAAAACCCAGCTTCAGATTTCCATGCTCGATCGTAGGGGACTGTGTCCGTTCCAAACACCTCAAGATATTCACCTGATGTGGTCATTTTATTAATGAATACATCGTAGCCCTGGTCTGCAATTAAACTGATGCAAGTACCAATTTCACTTTGATTGATTGGAGGGCGACCTAATAAATGCTTGAAATTATGTTCTATACCTCTTATTGGTGACACTTTGTGGTAGTAGTTTTGTTTGTAGAATTCTGATTTGGCCAACCCAGCTACGAAATCTCTCGTTGTAATTCTTCCGTCTCTAAGCTGAGACTCTAGTTCTTTACAGCGTTGACTATCAGTTGGATTTGCATTGCCCATTACCTGTTTGTAGGCACTGCTTATAGCTGCTTCTAATGCACTGTTTCCAGTGGCCGCATATTCTTCCGCTGTCACGCCAAATGGGCACTCTCCATGGTGCCTTGGCCCAATACCAATGCCCATAGATTTGCATTGGTTCTCTTTAAATTGTTCTACTGTAAGGGCGGCGGTCTCTTTAACCTTTTTATTTGTTGTTGTAAAAGAAGTGCGATTATTATTCGTGAAATCACGTTTTGGCTTGATGGCAACCATAGCTTTACAGATTGAATTCTGAATTTGAATGAACTCTACGTCTATTCCCCAGTTTTTTGCTGTGTTTTCTTTTTCCGCAACAAAAATTTTAGTCTTAACTGCTTCCGTCTGGAGCCGTGTTACACCCCACGACGTTCCTCGTGTCTCATTATCCGTCTGACTGGGTCTATTTCAAAAGATCTTTTATTTTATTGACTCCATCTTTTCGACTAGATGGTTGAAACATCCATCCAGAAGTTTTAGATCCGTGCTTTCATTGCCTTCTGAATATATTTCTTTGCAGTTTTCTTGTAGCTCCTTCAGGCAAAGTGTTAATGCATCGATTGGTACTTTTAGTTTTTTATATAATTCTTGAACTGCTTGCAGTCCCTGCTTGTCAGTAATGTTTGTGTTTCCTGCAGCTGTTCCGTAGATGCTTATTCTTGCAAGATGAAAGCAATCTCTCCAGCATGCCTCTGCTCTTTCTTTTGGATAGAGTGATCCACCTGGCTTTGTAATATCTGGTATTTTTCTTATAAGAGCTTCTTTTGCCTCATGGATCAGTTGTGGCAATCTTCTTTGTAACTCTTCAAGCTTTTCAGGATTGCAATGCGACTTCTCGCAGAGGGTGTTGATTTCTTTTGTATTCAATAACCTTTTGTCTCTGTTGGCTGAAGCAAGTATCTTTCGATGAGCTTCTTGTAACTCAGTATTTTTGTACAAGCCAAATAGCTCAGCTTTCCTTACCAATTCCTTGAATTCTGGAGATGGGGTATTGTCCATCTTTTTTACGAATTTCCTAATTGCTTGACGTCAATAATTGGTGATGCTGTTAGCCAGCCATGGCGTTCTAGGTAGAAAGCCCATGTTACTTCTGACCCAAGTCCTGGGCAATATTTGCAGGCTGCCTCTGCAATATCGTTTGGTATATCAAGCGATTTCAGTAAGTCTACTATTTCGCTTGTTTTTTCGATTTTCGTAGAACGAATTGCTGCACCTACGATCCATGTCAGCTTTGTAGTCGAGATATCTACTTGGTCGCTTTCGCAAGCTAGTAGAATGTTTCCCGGGTTAGAAATATTTTTGAGTGTGTCTCTCCATAGAGTGATGTCGTCAGGCTTCAAGTTGAGCCTTAGAACTTCGTCCCCGATGTTGAAGTGAACCTCTTTCTCCTCAGAGCTATTCTTTAGGAGGTTTGACAGTGTCTGCTTGGTTGTGTTCTGCATTTGTAGATCTTCCCTCCCTCGCGACTTTCAGTATTTATGCTTTCATCCTCTCCGCCTTCATCGTTCCTTCATCGCTTATTCCGTATTTCATCATCATTCTTTATAAATCCTTGCCTCCACTTTTCTAGGTCGGTGCAACCTATTTTGTTTGCCTTGTCGTTTTCGATTTCCCTTCAAATTCACTTCTGATTGGTGGTGGTTCTGAAACAGTTCTCTTTTAACTCTTTGTTCGCATCAATCAGCTAGCTATTGATACCCCTTTTTGTTTCTTTTGCTCTGGGGGTGGGTGATTTTTCTTGGACTTTGCTTGTCTCCTCTTCTTTTCGCTAATTTTAATTCTTATTGCTTTTCACTTGTTTGATGCATATGCTTTCTAGCTATTTAGTTTTTCGTGTGTGCTTTACTTCTGAAGTGAGGACCTGAGTAATGTTTGTGCATTTGTTTGGCTAGGGTTGTGATTGCTTGGTAGATGAGTTGTTTGCAATAGTTTTTAACTTTTGCTTTTTGTTGTTTTCAGGATTCTAGATTTTTATGTTTTTGCTTCGTTGCAATATTCGTTGTCTTTTGTATGGTTGACGAGCATGCGTCGCCGTCATTCGAACTATAGGCAATTTTGGGATTGCTCTTCAATGTTTGAATTTGGAGAGGCTTGATACGTTGCACAATGCTTATCAATCCTGGCTGGCTTCCGCGCGCCTTGTCCCGCCTACAGGCGGTTCATTCCCTTTGCGGGGTCCTGATTTCAGGTTGAAGACGCGTTGTTAAGGCTCGTTTCCTTGTATTTGTCTTTTATGTCATGTCGTATCTTTGCATCTTTTGTGACCTTCAAATACCTCTGCCTGAACCAATTTTTGGGTCGTCTGTGGACAATTTCATCTTGATCGATATCATCAGTCTCTGAAGAGCATGGAGCTTTTTTCAATGGCCAATCCTAGTCAAGACATGATTCAGCAGTTGAGCGGCCAATTGCACTTGGTTAGTGAGATTGCTGAATCTTTGACACTCAGATTGCTTGCGCTCGAAGAACGTCACAATGTTCTCTCGGAACGTCTGGCGTCTGTTGAGCCTGCACAAGCTGATGATTCTGATAGTTTCTTATTGCTCGCTGATAGCAGCGACCGCCTTGTGCAACTTCGCGGCTTGCTAGATGAGCGAGCTGATGTGGAGATCCCAGTCCCTGCACCTCAGCTTGAAATGGTGGTCGATGGCCAGGTGGACTCCGACGATTCTGGGGTGGAGTTTGAATTGGAGCAAACCGTATATGTGAATGACTCACAAGAACCACTTACAGACACCTTGGAACAAGGCTTTGATGAGAGCGATGAACTTCTCTCAGCTTGAGTGGTTTGATTGATCCAGATTAAGCAAACGAACTCTGAAGATGGCGATTTGACGTGCCTGCTCCGGTTCTTCCTGCAGGAATGGATGGTCGTTCATCGATTCGATTACGACCTCGATGCGTTGATCGATGGAAAGATCAGCAAATTGTTCTGTCTTTGCTGATTGCTTCCAAGTTCGGTCAAATACCATCGCAAATCCGTCAGGGTTGTTGAAGGTGCGATCGTCATCGATCGGTACGCGAATCATTAGCTGTTGGATGCAAATTCATGGGCCAAGCTTGAACTGGGAGCATTGCGACAATTTGCCCCTTCAATCATTCAAACTTGTTGAGCAGTGATGCCTTAAACGCCTCAAAGGCGTGGTTGCTTCCTCCTTAGCTTACGTCTCATCATCCGCAGTACAGGTTGTTCGGTCGGCCCAACCCAGTTCTGAAGGCTGCGTAGACAGCAGAACTCTTTCCCTCACTCGTGTCTTCAGGATTGTCGAATTGTTCTCTGATCCCCTTTAAACATGGCATTAAGAGCATCTCAATGCTTTTGAGTGATGCCTTGCTTTGATGAGGACGGTTTTGCGTGATTTTTATTATTTTGCTGATCTATCGGAACTGCACAAATGATTATTTCCCTTTCGGAAGCCAATGGGTTGGAAGAGAGTTGAACGGGTTTGAGCCATTTGTTGATCTTAGGTCGCTTAGTAAATTATTGTCTTTACAGTATTTTTCAGCGCTTCATATAAGCATTGGCGTACTGATCAATCATGCTTGCGTCGTATTGATTAGAAGATAAGAGTTCAGTCATTCTGTGCGCCATGGCTTTAGATGTCGCGGCATATCGATGCCCTAGTGGTAATAGCCTTTTCCCACTTTCTCGTAGAGTGGGTATTTTTGTGATCCTGTACTGCTCTTCCGTTAGGTCGATCATGTCTCCACTGCTGTTTTCCAGCCACCAGTGATAGTCATCTGTTTCTTCTAGTTTTTGTGAACCTCTGATGCAGTCAAAATCTCTCCAAAAGAAGCGATGTAGGGTGTGTATGGTAAATAAGTGCCAGCCTCTTGTTTGATTGTCTGCTGTTGGGGTAGGCGATTTCAGTGGACTTTCTTTTTCTTTTGCTGGACTTGATTTGCCAAATTTTATTTCAATTTCAGAGGTAGAGTGCAACCACTTTTTGCCTTTCGATCTGCTCTCTTGAAGCATGCCCATCGGATTTATGTAGAGATCTAGGAAGCACTGAGAGACTGTGAGAATGTTGCGATCAGTTGATGGAATGGATAGATCTCCATCACAAAATTGATCCGATGGGAAGAGGCCATCAGTAAGAGGCTTTAAGACTCTCTTTCCGTCAACACAGAGATGGCCGGAGTGGCTAGAAATAAGAAAACCCATGGGACTGAATTACGGCTTTCCTGATGATTTCTACAACTTATCTTACCTCGCCCCTTGTGGGATTACATTGGTTTTATGGGCAGTCTTCCAAGGATATGAGCGAATGTAGCAGTGATCAGTTGAACCAGTCAGTGCGTATTGGGGGCTGCTTCATTTGTGGGCGCGAGTGGTTAGCAAGGCAAAAGCAGTTTGCCGGATCCATCGTTTTGCAAGTCGGATTTTGGAGACTATCGCTTCCTTCTTACGATTCTGAGCTGGTCCAGCCAAAGACTTGAATCATTTCTGCCCTCAGTCGTGCTGCAGTTTCAAGTGCAGGCGAGAGTCTGCTTTGTCGTTCTGGACTTTTCTTGATTACATAGTCGAGATCTTGTAAAAGCATTGAATTCATATTCAAGGCAAGAATACACTGCGCATTCTCACAGTGGTTCTGTTTTGTATCGTTATACAGTGAGACAATTTCCTTGATGTAATCAATAAAGATTTTGCTTGACTGTTCCATTTTTAAGACCTCTTCTTTGTCCCATCCAAGGCATTCAATCAGTTGATGGCATGATCGAAGGGCCGCAACGGTGTGATCATTTTCTTTAAAGGATGTTTTGATGAATCCAGTGATGTTCGCGATGCAGAACTGCATTCCATACACCATGCTGTCTGCTTGCTCTAAGTCATCTTGGATTCTGTCCCAGGTGATGCGCGCAATCCTGTCGTCAGGTGGCATCTCGGCTAGAGCTGCTAATTGGAGTGACCGTGACACAAGTTCTTTGTTGAGTTTGCTATTCATTTCTCTTTAATTGAATGAACGGTGGATGTATTCCCTCGTTGGGTTTGTCGTTTTTTGTGACTGCGCAATCCACGAGCTGGAGGGATCATGCCCGATTTCCTTGATTCCATGGTCCTACGGAGATGCCCATTGTTTGTTCAATGCCTATGTCTCTGGTGTGGATTGACTGGCCAGAAATGAATCCGACCCAGTGCTTCGGCAAGATGGACTCTGCAATGTTCGCTTTATGACGTACGAGCAAGAGGTCATCATCAAGTGCGCCATCAAGGGCACCCTTGGCGGTCTTGATAGGAAAATGACGTCAGATGAGCTTGATGAGTTGCTTAACGGTTCGCAGGATTGGCGCAAGCATTTGGTAATCGAGGAAATCACGGAGGTAGCCACCATCCACGCTGGGCGCCGACGTCCAGAGATCGACTCGATGTGAAGAAGGGGCCTTTGGTCAAAACAATCTGAAATCAGCCCGCTGTTCAGCATGATGATGGTGCTTTGCAGGCACAATCCCTCGCCAGCGGTGGGCCTCCGCTTGTCTTGTCGGGTCAAAACTCAATCAATGCCAGGACCCAGATTTGAACTGGGGACACGGCGATTTTCAGTCGCCTGCTCTACCAACTGAGCTATCCCGGCACGTCGCTTTCACGACAACGGAATCTTAAATCACGGGGGTCCGGCCCAGACAGATCAATCCCCTGACCTCAAACCCAGAGTTCTGCAATGTTCTCAGTGCTTCTTTGGCTGTGGCCCCACTTGTGAGGATGTCATCGACAATCCAGATGGGCGTTGGCGAGCCACAGCAGGATTGCTGATCCGGATGGATCGCGAAAGCAGATTTCATGTTCACAAGTCTCTGATGGCGACTGAGATGGTGTTGGCCCACGGTGGGGCGACAGCGTTTCAGAAGCGTTCTTGTGGTGCGTCCAAGGCTCTGGCAGATCAATGCAGGCAGCGGATTGGCTCTTCTCTCCGCTTTCCAGCTTGGTATCGGAACCAAGTGGGCCTTGGTCGGAAGGGTTTGCTTTAGTGCGAATGTCATCGCCTTCAACACAGAGACGTCTTGATGACGTTTGAGCCGCAGGATCTCTCGGCGAAGCTCTCCCCGATACCAACCTGCCGCGTTGAAGCGAACGGGAGTGACGCCCCTCAGCCCCCGTTCCATGAGGCCAAGCTTTTGCGAGCACTCTCTGCAAGGTTGTTCAGCTTGTTGATGGGTTTGGATCACCTTCTTGCAAATCGGGCAAGAAGGCACAACGAAAAGGTCTTGCAGGCAATCGTGAAGTGCGACTAGCAAAGTGTCAGAACGACTGCCTTCAGGATTCCCCTTTGCTCTCGTTAGAAGGCATGGCTCTCAGCATGGCCACCATGGTGCGGTGGGCGTCCTCACTGTCAGTGAGTGTGTGATCAAATGGGATCCTGAGGGGTTTACCGTCCACCTCAAGGCTCATGGCGTCAGCGTTAACGGCCGTCATGGTGGCGATGCTGGCAGCACTAATTCCGCCGTAATGGAGGGCGTACCGAAGCACTGCATCGCCATGGTCATCATTCATGTGACGACAGATGCGTTCGCTAACAGCGGGGGTAAGCGGATCAGCGGTCATGGTGAAAAGGGGCGAAGGTGAGAGTGGGGGTGTGGCTCAGCTGAAGCGTTGCCAGAGAAGGATGGCGAGCCGAAACCCGCTGAATCCCACATATCCGGCGAGCACGATGAACAGGCCAAGGGCAAGGCCGTCACGAAGTCGGTTGGGCAAGGGCTCGGTGATGCTTGTTTAATTCTCCCCTAGATGAATCGTCTTGTCTGGTGGTTTTACAGCCTGTAGAGCTAGACGAGCCACCCCTGCGGCTGGAGGTGTGTTGCAGCTGCGGATCGGAACACCGAGTTGGCGCTCGCGGAGGCGACGCCATTGCGGATTGCGCGCTCCGCCCCCAAGGGTCACAATCTTCATCGGAGGATCAGCACCGAGGCTTGTGAGGCGCTGCCATCCTGCGTGTTCGATTTTCGTTAGACCCTCCAACAGGCCATGTAAGTAGAGGGCATCGCTGACAGGACGGGGCGTGAGTACGGGTTCAAGCTGGGGGTCGTCAACGGGGAAGCGCTCTCCGCAGCTTGGAAGTGGCCGCAGCCTTAAGCCGCTGTCCTGATCAGGGTCGATCTGACGGCTCAGTTCAGCGAGATCGATGTCAGGGAAGAGTTGTTTCAGCACTGCAGCACCAGCATTGGAGGCTCCTCCGCATAACCAACGACCTCCCACGCGATGGCTGGAGGTCCCTGGCCCTGGAGCGATGGGCTGATCTGTGAACCGCTTGAGCACCAAGGTGCTTCCCAGCACTGTGATGCCCTCGTCGTCATCAGCATCAGCCGTGAGAACGGCCGCGTTGGAATCGGTTGTCCCGGCAACAACTAGCAGATCCTCTGGAAGGTCAAGATCTTTGGCGCGTTGCGGCGAAAGGAGGCCAAGCACTGAGCCACTGGCAGAGATCTCGGGAAGTGCATCCCACCAGGGTTGGCTGATGAAGCTATCTGGCCAAGCTCTTTTGCTGAGATCCCATCCCAGTCGAAGGTTGTTGCCTTCCTCTCCATGGCTCCAATTTTCAAGAAGCCATCCGCTGATCCAGTCGGCTTGATGGCGAAGTAGAAGCGGAGCTTTGTGTTGGTCGACGAGCTGCAGCGCCCGTGCAAGGCTTCCACTGGCACTTGAAGCTGGTCCACCCTGTGGACTCAAGGTTTGGAGCTGATCAATGAAATTTGGATATGCGAACGAATAGGGCAACGCTTCCGCAAGGGGCAGGCCCTGTTGATCGCATGCCAGCAATGTTCCCGAGGTGCCATCCACGGCAATGGCTTTGAGCCGATGTCGGTAGTCGGGATTGAGGCGCCCGATCAATGTGCAACATCGGTCGCGCCAGTCAAAAGGGTTGATTAACCCGATTTTGTATGGCGCACTTTCGCTCTGGAGCAGGGCACAGCTGCTGTCGATGACAGCAATGCGCACACCGCTGGTGCCTAGGTCAATGCCGAGCACCAGCGGATCTTGGCTCATGGTCTTGGGCCTAGAGGCTGCTTCCGGATTGAATGCGGTTTGCTTCCGCTTGCTTCAGGGATGCCGCTTTGTCACCGACGTTTTCCCAAGGCAAGTTCAGATCTGGGCGGCCAAAGTGCCCATAGGCAGCCGTATCTCGGTAGAAGCGACCACCGTTGAGGGAAGGCATTTCCCGCAGCTTGAACTGCTCGATGATCGCGCCAGGACGCAGGTCAAAGTGCTCCTGCACGAGGTCTGTGAGCTCCGCATTGGAAACCTTGCCTGAGCCGAAAGACTCCACAAGAATCGACACGGGTTTGGCGACTCCGATGGCGTAGCTCAGTTGAACTTCTACGCGATTCGCAAGACCTGCAGCCACGAGTGCTTTCGCCACGTATCGCGCGGCGTAGGCAGCGGAGCGGTCCACCTTGGTGGGGTCTTTGCCTGAGAAGGCACCACCACCGTGGCGCGCATAGCCGCCATAGGTGTCGACGATGATTTTTCGACCCGTGAGACCGGCATCACCCTGAGGACCACCGACCACGAATTTGCCTGTGGGGTTGACCAGATAACGGCAGTTGGCGCGATCGGGCTTCAGAGGGAGATCTGCTGTTGCTGGCAGCACAACGTGTGTCCAGAGGTCTTCGCTGATGCGATTACGCACCTCCTGCTCGTCGGTTAATCCCATCACCTCGGCGGTGTGTTGGGTTGAGATCAGGATGGTGTCGATCTCAACTGGCTTGTCGTTTTCATAGACAACGCTCACCTGTGTTTTGCCATCAGGGAGCAGGTAGTCGAGTGTTCCGTTATGGCGGACTTCGGCCAGGCGCCTAGCAAGCCTGTGGGCAAGGCTGATGGGCAAAGGCATCAGCTCGGGCGTTTCATTGCAGGCGTAGCCAAACATGATTCCCTGATCACCGGCGCCGACCTTGTCGAGAGGATCGCCTGCATGATCATCGGCTTCATTGACGCCTTGAGCGATATCAGGTGATTGCTGATCAAGGGCGACGAGTACGGCACAACTCGTGGCGTCAAAGCCACCGGCACGCGCTCCGCTGTAGCCGATATCCCGAATCACATCACGTACGAGATGGATGAAATCGACCTGGGCTTTTGAGGTGACTTCGCCTGTGATCATGCAAAGACCGGTATTCACAACCGTTTCGCAGGCCACCCGGCTCGTGCTGTCTTGGGCTAGTAGAGCGTCCAGTACGGCATCACTGACTTGATCGCAGATTTTGTCGGGATGACCTTCCGTCACGGATTCGGAAGTGAAAACGTATCGACTCATAAGTGGTTAAAGCGTGGTGGGATTTTACGGGTTGCCCTTACTGAGCTTGTTCAACCCTTAACTCTTGCCAGTGATGGATCAAATATTGATGGGATGTCAGGTCAGGGGTTCGATGCCATCCCGCCACGTACCCAAGCGCACAGCCAATGCCTGCGCGGCATGCCATCAACAGATCTGAGTCGGCATCGCCGATCAGTGCGCAATCCGATGGATTCAAATGCAGCTTTTTGCACAACCCATGCACGGCTCCTGGGTTGGGTTTGCAAGGGGTGTCATCAGCGCTCCAGATCCCTGTGATGAACTGGCTCAAGCCATGGTCATGCAGAAACTGCTCGATTCCATGGTGGGTGTCATTGCTGATCACGGCACAGACCACACCGGCGCTATGCAGCTCGTTGAGCAACTCCTTTGAATAAGGCAGAGGGGTTCTGGAGCTCGCTTTCGTTGGGCTTTGCTTGTGGAGGCGATCCACAGTGTCAAAAATCTCTTCGGCGAGCACGATTGCTTGAGGCCAGCTGAGATCAAACAGACAGAAAATGGTGGCTATGCTCAACAGATTGTGTTGACGCGAGGCGACGGCCAACGTCCCATCGGGAATTAAGCCGGAGTCGCATCGGCCCATCGCGCGCTTGAGCAAGTCCTGGAGTTCAGCTTGCACGTCGCTCGATGCACCTCGGGAGGCAAAGACGCGAATGATTTCCTCAGTCCTGGCGTCGGCCAGCTGAATGAGATGGGGTTCGCTATGGGAAAGGGTGCCGTCCTTGTCGAACAGCACCCCGTGGATCAAGCCAAGTGAATGGCCTCTAAGAGATAAATGAGCCATGGGCTCATGCAGCTCAGACCATCATCGAGCTCAAGGGCTCTTCTCCTTCCTCAGCTTGCTCAAGAAGCATCTGCTTGTAGCGAGCTGCCATTTCCTCTGCCTTGTCAAAGACCTTTTGAGGATCGGTGAGCATGTCACCGGGTTCTGGCTCCAGAGCTTTGGTAGACAGGGAAATCCGACCGCGCTCGGCATCGAGGTCGATGATCATCACCTTCATTTGATCATTCACGTTCAACACGGAATGCGGTGTTTCGATGTGCTCGTGACTGATTTCGGAAATGTGAAGCAAACCGCTCACACCACCGATGTCGATAAAGGCGCCATAGGGCTTGATGCCACGGACGGTACCGATCACCACTTCGCCGACCTCAAGGCGATTCATCTTGCGCTCTACGAGGGCGCGGCGATGACTGAGAACCAGACGATTGCGCTCTTCGTCGACTTCAAGGAATTTGAGGGGCAAGAAGTCTGCAACCAGCTCTTCTTTTGGTTTGCGCGTACTGATGTGGGAGCCAGGGATGAAGCCGCGAAGGCCTTCCACCCGAACGAGAGCACCACCTCGGTTGGTGGCGAACACTTCTGAGTAGATGGTGGCGTCTTCTTTTTGCAGTTGCCGCACCCGTTCCCAGGCGCGCTGGTACTCGATGCGGCGAACGGAGAGAGAAAGTTGCCCGTCTTCGTTCTCTTCACTCATGATGAAGAATTCCCGAATTTCACCGGGTTGCAGCACGTCGCTGAGACCTTCCACTCTGTTGATGGAGACCTCTTGAAGTGGCATGAAAGCGGCGGTTTTGGCGCCGATATCGATCATCGCCCCCTTCGTTTCCAGCGCAAACACCGTGCCATTGACAATGTCGCCTGGCTTGAAGTTGTAGTCGTACTTGCTAAGCAGTGAGGCGAAATCATCAATCGTGAAGCCGGCCCCATCCAAATCCTTAAGGTTGGGACGACTGTTGGGGTCATCCGCAGTAGGAATATCTTCCGGAATACTGAGATCTTCGTCCGTTCCAAAATCGGCTTGGTCTGCTGTGGCTTCGACGGCTGTGCTCTCGTCGACGGCAGTGGTGGTCTCCACAGCAAGATCCTGAGCCGGATCGGTTGGGGTAACAGTCATGGATGGTTGGCGGTCTGCCCGAGGACAGTGCGATAAAAATTGACCCAGTGCCCGCCGACAAAGGATCAGTATTTTTTAATTTTACAGAACAGCCTTGCTTTTTAGACGAGTGCGGCGAGCTCGGCTTTGTCTGCGTTCATCCCTTCAAGCGTGGAGACGAAATCACTGACGCTTCGGAAGTGTCGATACACCGAGGCGAAACGCACATAAGCAACTTCGCTGAGCTCCTTGAGATGACCAAGCACAAGTTCACCAATCTCTGAACTGGTGATCTCACGGCTATTGCTTTGTTGGAGACTGAGTTCAAGCTCGTCAACAATCGATTCAAGTTTGCTGGGGGTTAACTCGGTTTTTTCGCAGGCTCGACTCAGGCCGTGCAGAAGTTTGCTGCGATTAAAAATTTCACGGTGACCATTGCGTTTGATCACGGTGATGGGAACCATTTCAACCCGCTCATAAGTCGTGAATCGAAATTCACAATTCAGGCATTCACGACGCCGGCGCACACTCCTTCCGCCCTCGGCTGCTCTCGATTCGAGAACCCGGCTATCAGTGTTTTGGCAGGAGGGGCACTGCACGCCCTAATCAATCCGATTTGAATAGTTCACATTGTATAGAACATGTGGGGCCTTGAAAAGTGTTTGTGAAGTGAGAATCTGATTTGAGCAATAAAAAAACCCCGCTTTTAGGCGGGGTTAGATCTGCTGGATGGACTACTTACCGATCTTCGGTGGATCGCGAAATGCGATTGCGAAGAACAAGGTGGCAATCGCCAGGCCGAGGATGAGGATGTAAGCGAAGCTTTCCATCGAGAGTCTCCTAGAGAGCGATCAGCTGAGGGGTGTGGATCCCGTGGGAGGAACATATCCCTCGGGTAGACGACGAGTGGATTTGTCGCCGAGTTTTTGGAAGAGGCCGAATTCAACCTGTTCGCCAAGATCTGGATCGATTCCTGCGAACACGTCCCGGTAGAGGGTGCGAGCACCGTGCCAGATGTGACCGAAGAAGAAGAGCAGAGCGAAGGTTGCGTGGCCGAAGGTGAACCAGCCGCGAGGTGAGCTGCGGAAGACTCCGTCTGAGTTGTAGGTTTCGCGATCAAATTCGAAACCTTCGCCCAGTTGGGCTTTACGGGCCAGGCGCTTCACTTCAGCAGGGTCGGTGAAGACCTTGCCATCGAGAGAGCCGCCATAAACGGTTGCTGTGACGCCTCTCTGTTCGAAGGAATACTTCGCTTCAGCACGACGGAACGGAATGTCAGCGCGAACGATGCCGTCACTGTCTTCAAGAATTACGGGGAAGTTCTCGAAGAAGTTGGGCAGACGACGCACTTGAAGTTCACGACCTTCTTTGTCAGTGAAAACAGGGTGGCCAATCCAGCCGGTCGCAAGACCATCACCATTAACCATCGGGCCTACACGGAACAGACCGCCTTTGGCAGGGCTGTTGCCGACGTAGTCGTAGAAGGCCAGTTTTTCGGGAATGGCGGCGTAGGCCTCATCCACTGTGGCGCCTTCATCAAGAGCCGTTTGAACGCGCCGATTGATTTCAGTCTTGAAGTAGCTCTGGTCCCACTGATAACGCGTAGGGCCAAATAGCTCTACAGGGGTTGCGGCGGCGCCGTACCACATGGTTCCAGCCACAATGAATGCAGCAAAGAACACAGCTGCAATGGCACTAGCCAAAACAGTTTCAATGTTTCCCATCCGTAAGGCCTTGTAGAGGCGCTCAGGCGGTCGGGTTGTGATGTGGAAAATACCGGCGATGATGCCCACGATGCCTGCGGCAATGTGGTGGGCAACGATCCCTCCAGGATTGAACGGATTAAAGCCTTCCGGTCCCCACGACGGTTGAACCGCTTCTAGGTGACCGGTTAATGCATACGGATCTGAAATCCACATTCCAGGTCCGAAGACACCAGTGAGGTGAAAGGCTCCAAATCCAAAGCAACCCAGTCCTGCAAGGAGAAGGTGGATGCCGAAGATTTTTGGAAGGTCAAGAGCTGGTTCGCCCGTACGAGGGTCTTGCCAAATTTCAAGATCCCAGTACGTCCAGTGCCAAATCGCAGCGAGCATCAAAAGGCCGCTGAAGACGATGTGAGCGGCTGCGACGCCTTCGAAGCTCCAGAAGCCAGGATCGACTCCCGTTTCTCCGGTGATACTCCAACCACCCCAGCTACCTGTAACGCCCAGTCGTGACATGAAGGGCATGACAAACATGCCCTGACGCCACATGGGGTTCAGGACTGGATCCGATGGATCAAAAATCGCGAGTTCGTAGAGGGCCATCGAGCCGGCCCAGCCGGCAACGAGGGCAGTGTGCATGAGGTGCACGGCCAAGAGTCGGCCCGGGTCGTTAATGACGACGGTGTGCACCCGATACCAGGGCAATCCCATGGGTCAGGTTCAGGTGGAACGGAGCTGCTGATGCAGACAGACCAAGCGATCGTAGGGGGTGCAACTAATTGAGTGGGGTTGGTTGTCGCGAGCTGCAATGTCTTGTGTTGAGCCTCCTTGATTTGTTTTCCCCGCTGTCCTGTCAGTGCTTCCGTCCGCTGACTGCCGCATTCAGCTCTGGCTGATGGGGTTACAAAACGCAACCTTTGGGCGCAAAGTGGTCGTTTATTTCTGGAGCGCTCCATGCCAGTCATTCGTTTTCTGCGTGAGGGACGTGATGTGGAGTGTTACCCCGGTGAAAATCTGCGCGACGTCGCTCTGCGCGAAAACATCGAGCTCTATGGCTTAAAGGGACAGCTCGGGAATTGTGGTGGATGCGGTCAATGCATCACCTGTTTCGTCGATGTCGTGGCATCCGACGCCGATGCGCCCCTAACGGCCCGCACCGTTGTTGAGGACAACAAGCTCAGGCGTCGTCCTGAGTCCTGGAGGTTGGCGTGTCAGGCGCTGGTGGAACAATCCGTGATCGTGCTGACGCGCCCGCAAGTTCGCTTGGCAGAACTGGACAAGAAAAAAGCTGCTGCCTGCGCTGAAGTGCTGCCAGCCGGGCCAACAGCATGGCCAGTCGACGAAAGCGCTAACGACGCTGAAGAAGGATCTGAGCAGGAAACAGCTACCGATTCGCCTGCTACGCCCAGTGACGAGGGGTGAGCTGAAGCTCATCGATGTTCCCGAACGATGATACGTTCGGCCTTGCATCAATAATCGCCCATGGAAACCAACGATCTCGGCTTCGTTGCCAGCCTCATGTTCGTCCTGGTTCCGACGGTGTTTCTGATCGTCTTGTTCATCCAGACCAACAGCCGAGAAGGTTCCTCCTGATCGACTGTTGGTTCAGGACTGGTCCGCTTCAATTCCGTTCTGGCTCGCGGACCAGAAGAACAGGAGCAGGCGCGTGGACTCTGATGTAATCGCTGATCGAGCCTCCCAGGAGCTTGTCCAGATCCACGAGCCCTCTGGCTACAAGTGGGCGTCTGTCCTGAGACGCGATCACCACGAGGTCGGCACCAATCTCCTCGGCTGCTTGGCAAACGCCTCTGCCGATGTCCGGATTCGCCACATGCATGGGTTTGAGTTCAACACCCAGGCTCCTAGCGCGTTGCACTGCGGCGGCAAGCAAACCATCGGCTTTGCTGTCGCCACCGCGTGAGGCCGATAGGTCTTGTCTGGCAATGTGCACGCCGGTGAGCTGTCCGCCTGGAATGTCCCGAACCATTTCACAGGCAATCCGCAACGCGTCATCGCCCACCCCAGTGCCGTCAATGGTCACCATGAGGCTATTCACATGGCGGACGTAGAGATCGTCGCGGACCAGCAACATTGGACGTGTTGAGAGCTGAAACACGTATTGGCTGGTGCTGTTTGACAGGATCGACTGGAGGCGACCAAGGCCTCGCGATCCCATCACGATCAAGTCGGCATTGATTTCTTCAGCCACCTTGAGAACGGTTTGCTTGGCATCCCCTTGGCGGATGATCGAATTCACGTCGCTCGCGTCAAGCCCTAATTGACCGACCGCCTTGGCGAGCAGGCTCCCGGCTGTTGTCCAATGATCTTCTGCATTGACCTTGCCTTGCTCGGACACCACATGCAGCAGGTTGATGCGCGCAGCCCTGAACCCTGGAAGGTCCCGGAGCATTCGCACCATTTCTTCGACATGACCTTTGCCGGAATCAGCAATCAGAAGATTCTTGAACACGATGAAGAGTTAGGTCTGCATCAGCCTATGGCTGACTCACCAGACCGTGCAGATGGTGACTGAGAGCGTTACGCGCCTTCCATGGCAAT
>QCVQ01000011.1 GCA_003210315.1 Synechococcus sp. AG-686-F08
CGTGTCAACCATGGCCTTCAACCTGAACGGCTTCAACTTCAACCAGTCCATCCTTGATGGTCAGGGCCGCGTCCTGAACACCTGGGCCGACGTATTGAACCGTGCCGGTCTCGGCATGGAAGTGATGCACGAGCGCAACGCTCATAACTTCCCCCTCGACCTGGCAGCTGCTGAGTCCACACCTGTGGCCCTTCAAGCACCTGCAATCGGTTGATCTGGAACCCCTTAAAAGTTCAGATCAACTGAACTAGAAAGCTCCCGCCGAAAGGCGGGGGCTTTTTTGTGCGTTGATGAGAGTGTTTGATCGAAGCCACGATCACTGGCATTCGATCAGGATCATCGAGAGATCACAGGCATTGAACGATGGCAATCAGTCCAGACACGCCTATTTCCGTTGATTTGATTGAGTGTTCCGAGCACTGTGGGATCTGTGAGATTCATTCCGATGTTGAACATCTGCGCGAACTAGAAATCTGGCGCAGTCGGCATTGGTTGTTGCGTCACCATCCGCATCCTTCTCCATTGCTTGGTTGGTGCTTGCTCGATGCTCGTCGCCATCTCGCTGGCGCAGTCGATTTTCTGGGAGATGAAGCGGCTGAATGGGGAAGAGTTGTTCAGCAAGCGTCCAAGCTCGTTCAAAAGGTAAGTGGTTGCGACCGGGTGTACTTGATTGCCTTTGGGGAGGGCGCTCGACATCTGCACTTGCATCTGATCCCTAGGTTTCAGGAGGATCAGCGCAGTGCGGCATGGAGTGTGGCTGATCTCTATCGCGATGTAGAAACTGGTCGAGAACTGCCTGCTCAGTTTAAATCTGTTGAAGAATTTCTCGCAGCTGCTCGCCTTCAATCTGAAAAGGGTTTTATGAATTAATCCAATAGAAATCAGTCTAAGGTCTTACTTTTAGGTTGACTGTCAAGAGGCAACTCTTCCCCTGCCTTGATCTCTTCAAGCCCAGATGTTGAATTGGGGCTGTTTTTGTTTTCATTCGTCAACGGTTGCATGTTGTCAAGGAAGGGCATGTTTTCAATTTTTGGTGCTTCCTTGAAGGCTCTAGCGCCACCAACGGGTTTTGTTTCATTAAATGGTTGGATGTTTGAATCGATGAGTTGTTTGGAGGTTGGGGTTTGAGTATTTGGCTTTTCTTTGGGCCCCACGATGTCAACAGCTGTGCGTTGAACGACAAGTCGAAAGCGAAGTCCTTGGCGTTTATTGATTTCTTCCTGAACAGCTGAAACCTGTTTAAAGGTTGGACGTTCTGGATCTGCAACACGCACGATCACTCGGACGACCGGTGGGTTTTGATCCCAGTCGATATCAACTTTCTCGACATCAACTTTCTCTTTGTCTCCAAAAGTCAAGGTTTGCTGCGTTAGAAATTGTTCAATAGTCTTTTCCACTGAATCGCGTGTGTTGTCTTGTCTTGCCTGGCTAAGAAGATTGATAAAACCGCTCCCGAGCGGAATCAGTAATAAGCCGGTGAGCGCAAAGTTTGCGGCTCCTAAATGGCTTCGCTTGAGTTCTTGGCGAAAATAGGAATCTTTGCAGGCCATGAGGACCAATCCCCCGGTCAAAATGCCAAGAAGGTTGGTGGTAAATAGAAGGCCTGCCCCTAATGCTTCCTCCCAATACGCATGGGATAGAAGGAGTCCCATCACGCACACCGGCGGCACAAGAGCAACCGCAATGGCAGTTCCTGCAAGTGAGCTCACGGCATCACTGCGAAGTTTGGCGTAAGTGGCCAGTCCACCGGCCACGAGCGCGATCCCCAAATCGAGAAGGTTTGGCGATGTCCTTGCTGCGACTTCCGAGCCGAATTGAGGCAACCCTGCCAGTCTCCCTAACAAAATGGATAGGACAGTGGTCGCGCACACACCCACGATCAACGTTCGCAAGGAACGAGTGAGCAGGGGGATGTCACCAAAAAGCACGGCAAAAGCGGCGGCTCTTAGCGGCATGATCCATGGGGCTACGACCATTGCACCGATCACGACGGCGGGGCTGTTGGCGAGTAACCCCAGAGTTGCGATGAGCCCTGCGCCGATACTCAGAACGATGAACACTTCATCGAGTGCGGCATCGTTTTCAAAGCTGCGTTTCATGCGATCGAGCTTGCTGGGTTCGATGCTGGCCATGAACTCTGGTTTAGATGGTTTCAGTTTGAAGGAGTGTGCTTTCCCCCAGATGGGTGGTGGACTTGGACGCATTTCCGTTTTATGAAAGGGGCAGACGTCTTCTCAAGACATGGCAACCAGCAATCAAATTTGTGCCTGTGATCCCTGCGCTTGCACAGTGCCTGTGGAATCCGCTGTCGAGAAAGATGGCAAGGTGTATTGCTCACAGCCTTGCGCTGACGGACACGCCGGCTCCGAGGAGTGCTGCAACAGTTGCGACTGCTGCTGATCTTTAGATCGTTCGGTGCATTTCCCTTCCGGACTCAATCTTCAGATTGCCCCCTTCAGACTTGGGATTCATTGTGGAATTTCAAGGGTTGACGCACCCTTTCTATTGGCTTGGGTGCGTCTTCATCTCCAGTGGTGATCAGTCGGCTCATGCGAAAAAGTTTTAACTGATATAAAAAGCATCGGTACAACTTGAGCTCGCTCAAGGGTCTTATTAGTTATGTGGTAACGATTGCTTTTAACGGTTACTCGTCATTGATTCGATGTTGAAACTATTTAGCCCTGGATATTCTGCGAAAGCATCATTGCCCGCAAAGTGAAAGCGCAAATGTCATGCTGCAACTGGGTTGGTGTTTTAAGCCGATGACCTGACTTGAACAGGCGACCCACGCTTTACGAAAGCGTTGCTCTACCAGCTGAGCTACATCGGCAGCTTTAGGAACTTAACATTTGGCATTGCGCAGCACAGGGTTTGAGCGACAGCGACTCTCAAAGACAGTTGGACCCAGAACTCAAGAAGCGGCTCCTACAGGAAGCACGGACCCCCTGGCGGTCACTCCGGCGCTTGCTCTGGCTCGCTCTCTTCGCTTCCGGCGGGCTTGGCCTGTTCGTCATGACATTCAAAGTCACTGCTGGAGACACTGTTGACATCAGTGACCTGGGGATCCAGATCGGTGCTGTCGTTTTGTTTGGCAGCTTGCTCTGGTTCGATCGCACTCGAGAGACTTGAATCTGGCGCCTTAGGGAGATTCAGTCCTTCTGCATTTGGGTCGTTCAAAGCGTTGGCGTCAGCATCTGAGAGATCCTCCTCGTCCTTCTCGATGGATGGCTCAGGTGGTGGAGGCGTCTCCACGGTCTTTTGAGGTTCCTTCGGTTCATCAACTGTTGATGGGTTGACGTCTGCCGAGCCCCAATCCAACGACTCCAGGCGTAGAAGACCCAACCCGAGTGAAAACCTTGAATCCTCAAGCTGTCGGTCGCTCATCGCTATTGCCCCCTCAATGGCCATCGAGGGACGAGTGAGAAGCCAGATCGATTGAACCAGCTGATGCCATTGCCAAAAAATGACGGCCAGCAGTGGAGTTGCGATCAGCAGACTTTGAAGGCGATGGCCGCTTCTTAAAGGAGAAAGATCTGCAATCAACAGCGAGGAACGATCGATCCACCAGAACAACGCGAGCAAAAGAACTGCCCCTGCTGCTCCAACCACTTTTAAGAGAAGGTTGTCTTGGCAGTGACTGATTTTTCGTTGCCAGGTTGTCCTCTCCGTTAAGGGTTGACGCACCAGGAGAAGAGACCCCCAATCAACAGGGCGTCTCCAAAGCAAGACTGCAGGAGCCACAACGGCGATCCCCCAACAGAGAAGACGTTCTACCGAGGGGACCGGACCAAGATCCGAGCCAGCCAAGATCAACCGAAGCAGCTGTAGCTCCAGTGGAATGGCTCCTATCGCCACCAACTGGAGCCAGAGAAGCGGCTCGTTGCGAGGCGACATTAGGTGGCGAGCTTGCGGCGCTGGGTCACGAGCTTGTAACCCTCAACGATGTCGCCGTCCTTCCAATTGGCGAAGCGATCACAGCCGATACCGCATTCGAACCCTGTGGCCACATCCTTGACGTCGTCTTTGTTGCGGCGAAGTGAATCGAGATCTCCAGCGAAGACGATTTCTTTGCCGCGACGCACACGCACCTTGCAGTTCCGTTGAAGTTTTCCAGTTGTGACATAACAACCAGCCACTGCGCTCTTGCCGATCGTGAAAACGGCTCGAACCTCTGCTTCTCCAAGGGACTCTTCCACAAGCTCTGGTTCCAGGAGTCCTTCCATGGCCAACTGGATGTCCTCCAGCAACTTGTAGATGACGTCGTAGTCGCGCACGTCAACGCTGTTGGCGTCAGCCGCTCTTTTTGCACCTGATGCCATCGAGGTGTTGAAACCCACGATCACAGCGCCCGAGGCTGCAGCTAGATCGACGTCCGTTTCCGTGACTTCGCCAGGAGCAGACAACAGGACACGGACCTGGACCTCGTCCTTCGGTAGCTGTTCAAGCGAACCAAGGATCGCTTCCACACTGCCTTGAACATCGGCCTTGAGGATGAGATTGAGTTCTTTGAGCTCGCCCTCTTTGGCCTGGCCAGACATGGCCGTGAGTGACACGCGTCGTGAGGCCATCTGTTGGGCCAGGCGACTTGCACGGGCATCGGAGGCACGATCGCCCACGACTGCGCGTGCTGACTTCTCGTCGGGGTAGACCTCAAACTCGTCGCCTGCCGTGGGCACTTCGCTGAAACCAAGCGCTTCCACAGCGCAGGAAGGACCTGCTTCTTTCAAACGGCCGCCGCCGTCATCCACCATGGCGCGCACTTTGCCGAGAACTGGGCCTGCGGCAAGCACGTCACCAGTGCGGAGCGTGCCGTTTTGAACCAGCAATGTGGCCACGGGACCTTTGGCCTTGTCGAGATGCGCCTCGATCACAGTGCCTTTTGCGAGTCGATCAGGGTTGGCCTGTAAATCCTCAACCTCGGTCACGAGGAGAATCATTTCAAGCAACTTGTCGATGTTTTCTCCGCGGAGGGCACTGACGGGCACCATCACCACATCGCCTCCCCAATCTTCCGCCAGCAGGTTCTGTTCAGAGAGTTCCTGTTTGACGCGATCGGGGGAAGCTCCCTCTTTGTCGATCTTGTTGATCGCCACAACAACCGGCACCTCTGCTGCCCGTGCATGGCTGATCGCTTCCAACGTCTGAGGCCGCACACCATCGTCTGCTGCAACCACCAAGACGGCAACGTCAGTGACCTTGGTTCCACGAGCACGCATGGCTGTGAACGCCTCGTGCCCTGGGGTGTCCAGGAAGGTGAGCCTCTGAGGGGAATCGTTGTGCTGAATCTCGACTTGATAGGCACCAATATGTTGGGTGATTCCACCGGCTTCTCCGGCGGCGACGCGGGCTTGGCGGATCGCATCGAGAAGGCTCGTCTTGCCGTGGTCGACGTGACCCATGACGGTGACGACGGGGGGACGGCGAATGAGATGAGCGCGGTCTTTTTCTTCGATCATCTCGACGGTCTTCTTGGCCGCCTCTTCGACATCATCCTGAAGTACAGGCACGCCAAATTCCTGGGCCACAGCTTCAATGGTTGGCATGTCCAAGGTCTGCGTGACCGTGGCAATGACACCTTTGAAGAAGAGGGATTTGATGATTTCAGAGCTTTCGATGCTGAGCATGTCAGCGAGCTCTTGCACCGTCAGATTGTCCTCGGGGACCACGATCATCTCGGGCCGTACCTGTTTGGCCTCCCTTGCAGCACGAAGTTCCATCGCGCGACGACGCTGACGCTGACGTGCGGTTTCCTTACGCCGCTTCCTGATCGCAGCAACTGGCTTGGGAGCTGGCTTGTGCTTCGTTCTCGGCTTGGAAGGACGGGCCAAGCTGGCGGACAGCACCATCGCCTGGCGTTCACCAGCGAAGCCTCCGGTTTCAGCGGTTAGGGCATCATCGTTTTCGCCGATGATGTGGACCTTTTGACGCTGTTTCTGAGGTGACTTACTGCGTAGCGCTTCCAGTTTTGCGCTGTCGTCCCAGTCAGGCCGTCCAGGCCTGCGCTGACCACCAGCTCCTGGGCCAGGCCTGAAGCCTGGACGCCTCGGCGCTGATGGGGGAGTGGCGGTAGGACGTGAAACAGGAGGAGTTGCCTTGGCTCCACCAGCGGCAGCCTCGCCGCTACGTGTGGCAACAGGAGTGCCATCAACGCGTCTAGGCGGCGGAGCTGAAGGGCGGCTGTTCGGCTTTTGGAGCTGCATGAGCTCACCGGGGGCCACCGGCTTTCGCATCCCAGGCATGCCACCAGGACGTGGGGCTCCAGGTCTGGCTCCACCGGAAGGACGTCCTTGTCCATCGCCACGGCCGCCGGCGCCATCATTACTGCCGTCTCGGCGGATGGGTTTTCCTACTAACTCCAGCGAACTCGCACCTGAGCGAGGTTGCCCTGGCTTCGAAGGTGCATTTCCAGGTCGTGTTGGGGCACCTGGGCGTTGAGCGCCTGCTGGGCGTTGGGGCATGTTGGCGCGCTGGCCAGGAGGCCCGCTTGGCCGAGGACTCACGCCTGGGCGTTGTCCGATTTGACGAACGGGGGCGCCAGGAGCCACACGCTTTGGCTGTGGCCGTCCCACGAGTTCTGGTTTGGGAGCAGGTCGCGCCGGTGCCCCTCGATTGACCGGGGCTTTGGGTTGAGGACGTGCTGGCGGAGGGGTCGGTCTTGGGCTGCTGGTTTCGCTGCTAGGGCGCTTCACGGGTGAAGTGCCTGTGGGTCGAGCAGGAGCAGGTGTTGGTCTAGCTGAGGTGGGCCTCGCAGGAGCTGACGGAGCAGAGGCGGTTGGAGCGGGAGCTGACGGCTTTGGAGCTGCGGGCGCTGGAGCTGCCGCGGGCTTAGGCCGTGGTGTGGGCGCAGACGGTGATGGAGCAGAGGGTGCTGCTGGCGGCGCGGCCGCTGCAGGGGGGCTTTGTCGGCTCACCGGCTTTTGTGGTGCTGCTTGACGCGACACGGGCTGCTGCACGATTTGGGGCAGAGGTGCCCCTGGTCGTGAAGGTGCAGAGGGTTTGGGCGATGGTTTTGCTGCCGCAGGAGCCACCGGTTTGCTGGGCATGGACGGAGCTGCTGGACTAGATGCCTTTTTGACCGAGAGAATTGCTTTTCCAGGCGCGGGCTTAGCAGGAGCAGACGCGACTGGGCTCCCACCTTGCTTTAAAAGGTTTCGGATTTTGCCGGCTTCTGTATCGCTGATGGAGCTGCTATGGCTCCTTGCGGCGATGGACAGCTTCTCGGCGGCATCCAGGACATCTTTGTTCTCCAAGCCAAGGTCCTTGGACAACTCATAAATTCTGACTTTGCCGCTGCTGGTCATTCAGGTCTCCGGTCGGTCCGGGCACGGTGTGCCTCGGGGCTCCACACACGTGGTGCCAATGTTCATCTTGCCTCAGCGGCTGCAACCCGAGGTTCGGTGAGCCGCTCTTGCAGCGCCGTCATTAAGTCGTCAGAAACCTGGCAACGCAGGGATTTCTGAAGCCTTTTGCGGCGGCGTGCCTCTTCAAAACAGGCCTCAGTCGGGCAGAGGTAGGCCGATCGGCCCATTCCCTGATCGAGGAGGACCCCCTCCTGATGGTCACGAATCACTCGCAAAAGCTTGCTTCGATCGAGCAGCTGACGGCAGGCGACACAGCGACGGAGGACGGGGCGCGAAACGTTCACCGGGCTCCTTCCTCTTCATCGTTTGTGCTGGGGGCAACCTCAGAATCGAGCTCGCCATCCTGTTGTTCAGATGGTGCTGTGTTCTGATCTTCAGCTTGTAATTCGGGGTCAGCTGTTTCGACTGACTCCTCCATGGCTTCGGCCACGGGTTCTTCTACCGCAGCTTCAGCTTCCTCGTAATACTCTCCGTCTTCTGTATATCCCTCCTCGTCTTCGGGGAGGGGATAGAGCTCACGAAGTCGAGCATCTTCTTCGGCCCTGGCTGCCTGTTCAACGGCTAAGCGCTCTTCCGCCTCGCGTTGAAGGGCTTCTTCCTCTTCTCTTTGGGAGATGAGCTCAGCAACAACAGCATCTTCCGCGGTTTGGTCGTATTCCGTTGAATTCTTGATGTCGATTTTCCAACCCGTTAATCGAGCGGCAAGACGAACATTTTGGCCTTCTCGGCCGATAGCAAGACTGAGTTGATCGGGTGGAACCAAAACGTGGGCATGTTGTCCTTCGGGATCAACAAGACGCACCACTTCAACGCGAGCTGGACTCAAAGAGTTGGCGATGTACTGGCTTGCGTCTTGAGACCAGCGGATGACATCAATTTTTTCGCCACGTAATTCATTCACGACTTGTTGAATGCGTGAGCCCCTGGCTCCGATGCAGGCTCCAACAGGATCGACTTCTCTCTCGATGCTGTCGACAGCCACCTTGGTCCGAGGTC
Source organism: Synechococcus sp. AG-686-F08 (assembly GCA_003210315.1). Classification (GTDB taxonomy): domain Bacteria; phylum Cyanobacteriota; class Cyanobacteriia; order PCC-6307; family Cyanobiaceae; genus Synechococcus_C. The sequence continues at coordinate 8,358 of QCVQ01000011.1, forward strand.
CTACCGACCTCGATGGAGGATTGGCTTCACGGGCAACAGCAACGATGCGCACCGAGCCCTCTTGTATCTCAGGAACTTCATTTTCAAAGAGATAGACCACCAGTCCTGCGTTAGCTCGACTCACAAACAGTTGAGGACCACGGCGAGGCACTTCGCTGACCTCTTTAAGGAAGACTTTGAAGGTGGCGTTGGCGCGATAGTTGTCGTTAGGAAGCTGATCGCGCCTGGGCAATTCAGCTTCCACCTCTGGACGGCCTAGACCCGAACTCACGGCCATGATGATCGACTGGCGCTCAAATCGAATCACGCGTGCGGTTAGGACTGGATCTTCAAGATCAGCGAATTCTTCTTGGATCATCCTTCGCTGCTGATCGCGCAGCTTTTGAGCCAAGACTTGTTTGGTCGTGGCGGCTGCCATGCGACCGAAATCCTCTTTTTCGGGAGTGACATCCAGTACGACGGTGTCGCCTGCCTGCGCATCTTCTGCAACCTGCATCACCTCGGCTAAGGCGATCTGGTGGTCTTCACTTTCAACGTCGTCAACGATGATTTTGCTGGCGAGAACCCGATAACCCTCTTCATCGAGATCGAGAGCGACATCGAAATTGCTGAAATATTCTTCGTCAAACGGATCTTCACTGATCCCCAGATAAAGAGTGCGCCGGTAGCGCTCGTAGCCTTTTAGGAGTGCTTCTCGTAAGGCGGCCTCAACGACCTGAGGGGCGAGTTTTTTCTCCTCGCTGATGTCTTCGATCAGGTTGCTGAGGCCGGGGAGAAGGACGAGAGCCATCGAGGACGAAAATGAAAGTCTTGGAAGAAAGAGGTTGGAAAGAGGCTTGACCTAGTCAGCCTGTGGGACTGGCGAGCTCAACAGAAAGGATGGAGTCTCGCGGGATTTGTTTAATTCGCCCATGAACACTGATCTTTAGGTGGTTATCCGTGCGCTCGATGAGGGTCCCTGAGTGTCTTTGTTCGGTTCCCTCGGTGTCACGGTGAATCACGTCGACCGGATAGCGACGAAAAGTCTGGAAATCGCGATCCGTTTGAAGACGTTCTCCGATCCCTGGGCTGCTGATCTCGAGGACATAAGCCTCGGTGAGAACAGCAGAATTCTCCAGGGCTTCTCCCATTGGTGCACTGAATCCAGCGCAATCATCCAAAGTCACATCGTCTCCACTGGAACGGCGAATTTGGATTTGCACCGTCATGGGTTGCATGTGGGCAAGGACTTGCAAATCAGCCAGCTCAAACCCATGGTCTACGGCTATGGCAGACGCCAAATCCTTTAGATCAGGGAGAAGTGGATGGGGCAAGAACAATCGGAGGGTTATTCGGGCATCGGCCCGATGGTTGATGCTGTGATCACCCTCCCGGAGAGAGGAACTCACCAGGCCAATCAATAATGTAGTTGATTGGCCTCTCAGGCATCAGTCGCAACCCTGTACAGAAATGCGATAGCTGAATCCCGTTGCTCCAGGATCATTGTTGGCGCCAATTCTGAAATTCACTTGGCTAACGGCCTTCCCGGAAGGAGCCTGAAATGGCCCGAACTGTGCTCCAGTGCCCGTTGGTGGCTTCATAAATTCGTTGACAACTTTCAAATTGCTGCCGTCTGAAAATTTTAGGAAGGCTTCGATTGGGTAAGAGCCAGGGTTGCTATCCGTTGAATCTGCTGTGAAGAAGAGTTTGTAAGAGCCAAAAGGCTGATTCACAACAAAATCGGTGTTCCAGTTGGTCCGACCCACTGCTTTCCCGATGAGGCCCTTTGGGCGCTCCACTTGCTTTTTGACGATGTAGGGCTTTGGACCGTCGCCATTGCCACCGATTGGCATCAGGAACGTGCAACCCGCTTGAGCTACGGGCGCGTGAACAAAGATGAGAGATGAGCAAGCTGCGACGACGCCGATCGCCGATGCAGGCCGATAGCTTTTGCGTGGGAGTGAAAACATATTTGCGGTTGGAATAGTTAAGGTGTTTTTACACCCTGATCTTCAATTTGTTCGAGAAGGACTTTGACTGGAATTTGGGTCGAAAAGCGGCAGGCGCAGGTTTCACTTGAGGCCAAAGTCCCATGTTCCCAGTATTTATTGCTCCCAGTGCCACCGCCGCAGAAGCCGTAGTAATCGCACTGATTGCGACATAGCTCTGTGCCAATAGTCATGTCTTGAAGCAATTGACGAAATGTCACAGTCTCTGCGGCACCGACGAGGGATTGATCGCGAATATTGCCTAAATTGAAAAGTCCATATTTTTTGGTTTCAACGGAGAGAAGTTCGGGGTCAAAAGTGGAGAAATTGCCAGCTGAATCCACGCTCAAGATCGAATAGGGGCGATTCATCTCGTTTTGAAGCAACCTTTTGCCGCCGATCATCATCTCCGTAATTTGATCGAATTCGCGTAGACGAATTGGGAATCCATCTCTTTGATTGCACTCCCAAAAGCATTTTAAGAAGTGATGGTATTGCTTTTCTCGGCTTAGTCCTTGCATAGAAGAGGTCGCGTTGACGCCTTCCTGCTCTTCAACATTGAAGCCGAGATCATGAATCCCATTGTCCCGAAAAAAGGTGTACATCCTCTCTGGATCTTCCATGGCAGCACCCGTGAGGACTGCGATCGCATGGATGGGAATCCCATGATCTTGAAGCTTTCGAATGCCGCGCATGGTTAGGGCATGAGAGCCTTTGCCATTGCGAAAACGGCGATGAGAGTCATGGATCTCTTCTGGGCCATCAACGCTGACACCTACAACAATGCGATTGCGCTTAAAGCATTCACACCAGGCGTCGTTGATCAACGTGGCATTGGTTTGGACATGCTGCTCAATCTGAACCCCTTGCTCCTGCAGTTCAGCTGTTTGCTCACGCACGATGGCACTCGCCTCGTCGTAAAAGCTGCAGGGCAACGTCAGCGGTTCACCTGCATGCCAAAGGATGGAAAGATGAGGGCCCCAAAAGGGGCTCTCATACACCCTGTTCAACAAAACAGGTAATTGATTGAGATCGAAGATTCGCCGTTTCTGGCGATCAGGCAAGTAGCAGTAACTGCAATCGAGATTGCAGAGCGATGTGGCCTGAATCACCAACAGGCCAATAGGTCCGTAATCGGCGTGGTTCACCAATTGGCGAAACCTGCGCGGTAGCCATTGGCGAAGCCTCGTCCACCGCCGTTGCCAAAGGCGCGTCCACGGCCACCACCGTTGCCGAAGGCGCGTCCGTTGCCATTGCCCCAAGCTCGGGCAATGGTCTGGCCGTCGTTGTGATCACTCGTTTCTAAGCGCGCCCAGGCATTCGTTGAGAGCTTTTCAATGCGCTGCTCCAGAGCGTTCCCTAGATCGGGATCGCTGAGAACAGCAGAGTGAGAGGCGTCAGTCAGGACAGAACTTGACGCAAGAATGGCAGCGATGCTCAGCAGAGTTGTTTTGTTCATGGGTGAAGTGAAATGTGAATGGGGCTAAGAAAGTAAGGCTCAGGATCCTTTGGACAATTCAGCTGTGGTTGCAAGCACGATGGTGAAGAAATCGCCGATCATGTTTTCGCTGAGACCAACTTGACTATCAGGACCAATCCACTTGTTGACAGCAGTACGCACGTCTTGGTTGTCATCCACATAGGCCGTCAGCATGCGACCGATGGCCAAGTTGCTGTAGTTCAGAAGGTGAGGGGTGGTGTCCGCGACAACACAGCCCACGCTTGATCTTGCATAGGGGAATGTAGGGACCAGGTCAGCGTCAGGAGCTGTGGCTTTACGACTGGCCTTCAGCCAGAGGCTGTCTCCACCGAGGAATTCGACGGTTCCGTCCTTAAGACCTTCAAGCGCCTCTTTAGGTGACGAGAAGAACTGGAACTCGGCGTCATCAACGGATTTGGCCAGTACTGCCGCTGCAGCGGTGTCTTTCACAACACCAATTGTTTTTCCTTTGAGGCTGTCTGGAGTTCCGTCATTCCCTTTGGGCGCTAAGACACGGACGCCGCTTGTTGCGAAGGGCAAGCTGTAAGTCAGCGTTCTTTGCCTCTCCCAGGTGAAGGCAACGCCACAAGCGATATCAGCTTCACCGGATCGAATTTTGTTCAATCCATCCTGGGCAGATTTGATCGAAACAGGTTCGATAACAATGTCGTCGGACTTGTTTTCGGTGGCTGATTTCAGCTGATTGCGGATGGCATCAAGCACCACAAATGACAGGCCTTCATATTTGCCATCTTTCTCATCAACCATGGGAAGCACATCGTCGAAGACGACTGCTCTCAACTTTCCAGTCTCAAACACGCTGCCAGTCTGACCTGAAGCTGCTTTTTCACCCGTGGGAGCAGACTTCTGGCAGGCGACGAGCCCAACCGATGTGAGCGCGATCAGGCCGGTAGCGGCCGCTTTGAGCAAGCGCATGATCGAGAGTTGATGACGTACATAGTTGTAGTCATAGACACGAAACTGGGAAGTGTGCCAGTCCAAAATTGGATCATGCACGATCGGGATCAGCTTGCAGCTTCAGTGCCTCCTACTTCAACAGGAGCGATTTCTTCATAGCGATCACCTGGCATCTCAGTGCCTCTTTGGGAGGCGTCTTGATTGATGCACGCAGCTTTTTGTTCGTCTGTTTTTAAGTATTGACAAACGCGCGCCCAAAGTTTGCTGCGACTACCGGTGGCACCTCGACTGAACAAGACCTCGTCTCTTTGATCAGCGTTTTCATTGATTTCGATTTGACAGAGCTCGCATCGGAGTTGCGTTTTTGACGAAACGGTCATGGCTCTGAAATGAAGCAAGACTGGAACAAACTAATGGCGTGCTCCGTCCACAAGTGAGTTGCCAGGTGATGGTGCTCCGTTCTCCAGAGCGGGGCCACTAGCGTGACGATTCTTAAGTGTTCATGATCCTTGGCCGCCGTCATGAAGGTTTTGAAAATCATTCGCTGTGGTTGCCTAACAGCCCTTCTGTTACTTGCTGGCTTCGGCAGCCCCCCTGTTCAGGCCGCTGATCTCTCTTTCACGGCTGGCGGCCACAGTTTTGTTGCTAACGCCGTCCGGCAGGTGGCGCCATCTGTTGTACGGATTGACACCGAACGCTTGATCGAACGGCAACCATTTGATCCGAACTTGATCGATCCTCTTTTGCGTGACCTCCTGGGAGAGCCCGGCTATGGGATCGGTCCTGAGCGTCAGCGGGGTCAGGGGTCAGGAGTTGTGATCGATGGCCGTGGCCTGGTGCTGACGAATGCTCACGTTGTTGATCAAGTCAGCACTGTCAATGTGACCTTGCCTGATGGTGAACAGAGAGACGGAGAAGTGATTGGTCAAGATCCGGTGACGGATCTTGCGCTGGTCCGTTTGTCTGGGCGAGCCCTGCCCTCCCCGGCAACGCTGGGCGACTCCGAAGCCTTGGAGGTTGGTGATTGGGCTATTGCGCTAGGCACTCCCTATGGATTGGAGCGAACTGTCACGTTGGGAATTGTCAGCAGTCTTCATCGCAATATCAGCAGCCTTGGCTTTTCCGATAAGCGTCTGGATCTGATCCAGACCGATGCAGCCATTAATCCCGGTAATTCAGGAGGCCCGCTGGTGAATGCTTCTGGTGAAGTGATTGGGATCAACACGCTGGTTCGTTCTGGTCCTGGTGCTGGGCTGGGTTTCGCGATCCCGATCAATTTGGCCTCAAGGGTTGCTGATCAACTGCAAAAGGATGGTGAGGTTGTCCATCCCTACTTAGGTGTTCAACTTGTTCCTCTCACCGCCCGTATCGCGCGTGACCATAATCGTGACCCCAACGCTCTCGTTGAATTGCCTGAACGCTCCGGTGCTTTGGTGCAATCGGTTCTCCCCGATAGCCCTGCTCAACGGGCCGGGTTGAGGCGAGGTGATCTCATCATTCAAGCTGGCGAAGACACCATTCGAGATCCTCAGGATTTGTTGAAACAGGTGGACCAGGCTGAAATTGATCAGCCCTTGCAGTTGCAGATTCTTCGCAATGGGGGAGATCTGCAGCTGTCGGTGAAACCGGCTCCTTTGCCAGGACTGAGCTGAGAGCTCTTGCTACGGTCTCGCCCTCAGCAGCTGATCGATGTCGGATCTCCAAACCCAAATGAAGCAAGCCGTCGCGGAGGCGGCTGTTGCACAAATTCGTGATGGCATGGTGGTGGGCCTTGGCTCTGGGTCAACTGCCGCTTTGATGATTAAGGGCCTCGGTGCGCGACTTGCAGCCGGCCAGCTTCACGACATCGTCGGTGTGACCACATCGTTTCAAGGCGAAGTCCTTGCCGCTGAATTGGGGATTCCTTTATGTGCTCTGAACGCCATTGATCGCATCGATTTGGCGATTGATGGTGCTGATGAAGTGGATCCTTCTTTTCAGTTAATCAAGGGTGGTGGAGCATGCCACGTCCAAGAAAAGCTTGTGGCAGATCGTGCAGAACGTTTCATCGTCGTCGTTGATTCCACGAAACTTGTTCAGTGTTTAAATCTCGACTTCCTCTTACCGGTGGAGGTCCTTCCCGGCGCGTGGGTGCAAGTTCAATCCCGTCTGAAATCAATGGGAGGCGTTGCAGAACTCCGAATGGCAACGCGTAAAGCAGGCCCAGTCGTCACCGACCAGGGCAATCTTGTTCTGGATGTACGCTTTGAGTCTGGAATTTCTGATCCGATCGCCCTCGAGCGGGATATCAACAATCTTCCGGGTGTGTTGGAGAACGGCCTCTTCGTCAACCTTGCTGACGAAGTCCTCGTTGGTGAAATTAGTGATGGCGTGGCTGGGGTCCGCAGCCTGGAGCGTGTGAATTAACGCCGTTCACTGAAGACGGATCCGTACCGAATTGGCATGGCTGTGGAGACCTTCGCTCATGGCCAAGGTTTCCACCGCAACCCCAGTTGCATCAAGAGCTTCCTTGTTGAATTCGATGAGCGAGGTGTGACTCATAAAAGTCTCCACGCTGAGGGCACCGCTAAACCGAGCGGCGCCGCAGGTGGGGAGTGTGTGGTTGGGACCGGCTAAGTAGTCTCCGACGGCTTCTGGACTCCAAGGGCCAATAAAAATGGCACCTGCGTGGTTGATGCGGTCAGCCATCATTCTTGGCCGCTCCACAAGGAGTTCCAAGTGCTCTGGAGCGAAGCGATCGCTGAGACTTGCGCATTGTTCAAGGCTGTCGCAAGTCACGATCAGTCCCCATTGGCTTAAAGATTGCCGGCAAATGCCCTCGCGTGGATGGGATGCCAGCTGACGTTCAATCTCCTCAGGGACGGATCGAGAGAGCTCTTCTTCCGTTGTGAGCAGGATGGCTGCTGCAAGTGGGTCGTGTTCTGCCTGAGCCAGGAGGTCGGCCGCCACCTGCTCCGGTTTGGCGGTTTGGTCGGCGATTACCAAGACTTCACTTGGGCCTGCCAGAGAATCGATTCCCACCTGGCCATAGACCGATTTTTTGGCCAAGGTCACGAAAAGATTTCCTGGTCCACTGATGACATCAACCTTTTGGACGGTTTCTGTTCCATAGGCAAGAGCCGCGATTGCTTGTGCTCCGCCTACTCGATACACCTCCCGGATCCCAGCGATGTGAGCGGCTGCAAGAACAGTGGTGTTGATCAATCCGTTGGCTCCAGCAGGAGTGACCATCGCGATTCGCTTCACGCCTGCAGCTTTTGCAGGTACGGCATTCATCAAAACTGTGCTGGGGTATGCAGCTCTGCCCCCTGGGATGTAGAGGCCTGCTGCATGAACTGGTCGCCAGCGCCGACCGATCTGCTCCCCGTGAACCCCGGAAACGCTTAGGTCAGAGGGACGTTGCCGCTGGTGAAAATCTTGGATGCGTCTGTGCGCGAGATCTAAGGCATCACGAAGGTTTGCAGGCGTGTCCTTCCAGGCTTGTTCCAGCAGGCCTGGATCGATGCGAAGAGGTTCTGGGCGGAAGCCATCAAATTGCTCTGTGAGGCTGATGAGAGCTTGATCTCCCTCCCTTTTGACCTGCTCCAAGATCTCTTGGACCCGTTGCTCCGCTTCTCGCTGGGTTGCTCCGGTTGTTCGTGTCGCAATCCGATCGAGTTCTTGCTCAGCTTGCGCTGCGGTGCTGATGCAGCGCATGAGACCGTCAGGCGGATGCTCATTGCTCAGCACTGTCATCACCTGATCATTGTTCTTTCTCAAACTTAGTGGCCCTTGAACCCTGTGCTCGATGATTGGCATGGCGGTGGGTTATGGTCACGGATTGTTGAACTGAAATCCGGCTCTGTGGCCAATAACAAGTCATCGAAGAAGCGCGTCGAAATCGGCGAGCGCAATCGCTTACAAAACAAAGCGTATAAATCAGCGCTGCGTACCCTCATGAAGCGCTGTTTCACTGCCTGCAGTGCCTACAGCGAGGCTCCGGGAGATGAGGCTAAAACCACGCTGACAACCAGCCTGAACGCAGCATTCAGCAAAATTGATAAAGCGGTTAAGCGTGGTGTGATGCATCGCAATACCGGAGCTCATCAAAAGTCTCGTTTGAGCACTGCCGTCAAGCGCGCTATCGAGCCAAGCGTTAGCTGACTCCCCTCGGCACAATGGGCCTGAAGGCGCGTTTCAGGTCCTGATCTGATGTCCACTCCCACTCTGATCGACAGCCACTGTCACATCGTCTTCCGCACGTTTGAGGAGGATCTTGATGAGGTGGCCTCGCGGTGGAGAAAGGCCGGTGTCACCTCTTTGCTGCATGCGTGCGTTGAGCCTTCTGAGATACCGGCGATTCGAGCGTTAGCTGATCGTTTCCCTGAGATGCGTTATTCCGTCGGAGTGCATCCTCTCGATACAGAGCATTGGGCTGCCGATACTGTCGAAGTCTTACGTGCCGCTGCTCAAGACGATTCTCGTGTGGTGGCGATTGGGGAACTTGGCCTCGATCTGTTTCGAGACAAGAATCTCGATGAGCAGCTGTCAGTGCTGCAGCCTCAATTGGATCTAGCTGTGGAGTTGGATCTGCCCGTGATCGTTCACTGCCGCGATGCAGCTGAACCGATGCTTGCTGAACTACGTGAGAGACAATCCAGGGGCAATTGCCCGCGGGGAGTGATGCATTGCTGGGGCGGGACTCCCTCAGAAATGGCAGCATTCCTCGAGTTTGGCTTCTACATCAGTTTCAGTGGCACGGTCACCTTCCCCAAAGCCGTCGACACGCATCACTGCGCCAAAGACGTACCGCAGGACCGATTTCTTGTTGAGACCGATTGCCCATTCCTTGCCCCAGTCCCCCGGCGTGGCAAGAGAAATGAACCTGCTTTTGTGGCATCCGTTGCCGAGCGCGTGGCTGAGCTGAGGGGGCAGACCGTGTTGGAAGTGGCGGATGCCAGCACTGCCAATGCCAGACGCTTGTTCGCGCTTCCCTGACAAAGGCTCCGTTCAAGTAGGTGTGGAAGTGTACGATGTTTAATCGGCCTGGCCAAGATGCAGTTTCTGTGTTTTCGGCCCTAGAAGCGTCCATTTCCTTCCGGTTCATTGACGACGTCATCTATTCAGACCAAAAACCTCTAAAGCCATGGAGTACGGCAGTCTTTCCTTGAATGGAATGGCTGCCTCTTCTTGTGGTTATGAGAATTGGATTTTTGAATATTTGACGGTCCTTCAGGCCTTTGTTCCCACTTTTCAACTGCAGGTCTCCGCATGAGCAGCAGCGCGATTCAAGTCGCCAAGACCGTCACCTACCTGCCCGATCTGGTGGAGGTGCAGCGGGCAAGTTTTAAGTGGTTTCTGGATAAGGGCCTGATCGAGGAGCTAGAGAGCTTCTCACCCATTACGGATTACACCGGCAAGCTGGAGCTCCACTTCGTCGGCAGCGAGTATCGCCTGAAGCGTCCCCGGCATGATGTGGAAGAGGCAAAACGTCGTGATGCGACATTCGCATCTCAGATGTACGTGACTTGCCGTTTGGTCAATAAAGAAACGGGTGAGATTAAGGAGCAAGAAGTCTTTATTGGCGAACTTCCATTGATGACTGAACGTGGAACGTTCATCATCAATGGTGCTGAGCGGGTCATCGTCAACCAGATTGTTCGTAGCCCTGGCGTTTATTTCAAGGATGAGCAGGATAAAAACGGTCGTCGTACTTACAACGCAAGCGTGATCCCAAATCGTGGGGCTTGGTTGAAATTTGAGACTGATAAAAACGACCTGCTGCACGTTCGTGTTGACAAAACACGAAAGATCAATGCTCACGTTTTGATGCGTGCGATGGGACTATCCGACAACGATGTTGTCGACAAGCTCAGGCACCCCGAGTACTACAAAAAGTCGATCGAGGCCGCGAACGACGAGGGAATTAGTTCTGAGGATCAGGCGCTCCTTGAGCTCTATAAAAAGCTGCGTCCAGGTGAACCCCCCTCGGTGAGCGGTGGCCAACAGCTGTTGCAGACCCGCTTCTTTGACCCCAAGCGTTACGACCTTGGTCGTGTGGGTCGTTACAAGATCAACAAAAAGCTTCGGCTCACAATTCCCGACTCGGTTCGCACCCTCACCCACGAGGATGTCCTGTCGACTCTCGACTACCTCATCAATCTCGAGCTTGATGTCGGTGGCGCAAGCCTTGATGACATCGATCACTTGGGTAATCGTCGCGTTCGTTCTGTTGGAGAGCTCCTTCAGAACCAAGTTCGCGTTGGCTTGAATCGCTTGGAGCGAATCATCAAGGAGCGGATGACGGTTGGTGAAACCGATTCCCTCACCCCTGCTCAATTGGTGAATCCGAAGCCACTTGTGGCGGCGATTAAGGAGTTCTTCGGCTCCAGCCAGTTGAGCCAGTTCATGGATCAGACGAATCCCCTCGCTGAGCTCACCCACAAACGCAGGATTTCGGCCCTCGGCCCAGGCGGTCTCACTCGTGAGCGCGCAGGCTTCGCTGTTCGAGACATCCATCCCTCTCATTACGGTCGTCTTTGTCCGATCGAAACCCCAGAAGGCCCTAACGCTGGTCTCATCAACTCTTTGGCTACCCATGCCCGAGTGAACGAATATGGCTTCATCGAGACTCCGTTCTGGAGAGTTGAGAACGGAGTCGTTCAAAAGAGTGGTGACCCTATTTATCTCTCTGCGGACCTCGAAGATGAGTGTCGCGTTGCTCCCGGTGACGTTGCAACCGATGCAGATGGCCAAATCCTGGCTGAGCTCATCCCTGTTCGTTACAGACAGGACTTCGAAAAAGTTCCGCCTGAGCAGGTCGATTATGTGCAGCTGTCTCCTGTTCAAGTGATTTCGGTGGCGACGTCACTGATTCCTTTCTTGGAACATGACGATGCCAACCGTGCCTTGATGGGCTCCAACATGCAGCGTCAGGCGGTGCCCTTGCTCCGTCCTGAGCGCCCTCTTGTAGGTACTGGCCTGGAAACTCAGGTGGCTCGTGATTCAGGCATGGTCCCAATCTCACGGGTGAATGGGTCCGTGACCTTCGTTGATGCCACGGCGATCGTGGTGCGAGATGAAGAGGGCTACGACCACACGCATTTCCTGCAGAAATATCAGCGCTCTAACCAAGACACCTGCCTGAATCAGCGCCCCATCGTTCGACAAGGTGATCCAGTGATCATCGGGCAAGTTCTTGCTGATGGTTCAGCTTGTGAAGGTGGAGAAATTGCTCTTGGCCAGAATGTTCTGATCGCCTACATGCCCTGGGAGGGATACAACTACGAGGATGCGATCCTTGTCAGTGAGCGTTTAGTTAACGACGATCTTTACACTTCCGTTCACATTGAGAAGTATGAGATTGAGGCTCGTCAGACCAAATTAGGGCCTGAAGAGATCACTCGTGAAATCCCCAACGTTGCCGAAGAAAGTCTCGGCAACCTTGATGAAATGGGGATTATCCGTATTGGTGCCTTCGTGGAGAGTGGAGACATTCTTGTCGGCAAAGTCACGCCGAAAGGTGAATCTGATCAACCTCCCGAAGAAAAATTGCTGCGTGCGATTTTTGGTGAGAAAGCACGTGATGTTCGCGACAATTCCTTGCGCGTTCCCAGCACTGAACGAGGTCGGGTTGTTGACGTAAGGATTTACACGCGTGAACAGGGTGATGAGCTACCCCCTGGCGCCAACATGGTGGTGAGGGTGTACGTGGCCCAGCGTCGCAAAATTCAGGTCGGCGACAAAATGGCCGGTCGCCATGGCAACAAAGGGATTATCAGTCGCATTCTTCCTCGTGAAGACATGCCCTACTTGCCCGACGGCACTCCAGTGGACATCTGTCTCAATCCCTTGGGTGTGCCGAGTCGTATGAATGTGGGACAGGTCTTTGAGCTGTTGATGGGTTGGGCTGCTGCCAATCTTGATTGCCGCGTCAAAATCGTTCCCTTCGACGAGATGTACGGCCCTGAGAAGTCTCAACAAACTGTTCAGGCGTACCTCAAGGAAGCGGCGAGTCAGCCAGGAAAAGATTGGATCTATAACCCCGAAGATCCAGGAAAACTCTTGCTGCGCGATGGACGGACTGGCGAACCCTTTGACCAACCTGTGGCTGTTGGATATTCCCACTTCCTGAAGTTGGTCCACCTCGTGGATGACAAGATCCATGCGCGTTCCACTGGCCCTTACTCCTTGGTGACCCAGCAGCCATTGGGTGGTAAGGCCCAGCAAGGTGGCCAGCGTTTGGGTGAAATGGAGGTTTGGGCACTCGAGGCCTATGGCGCCGCCTACACGTTGCAGGAGCTGCTCACTGTCAAGTCGGACGACATGCAGGGACGCAACGAAGCTCTCAACGCCATCGTCAAAGGCAAGCCGATTCCCCGTCCAGGAACACCTGAGTCCTTCAAGGTGCTGATGCGCGAACTCCAATCTCTGGGCCTGGATATCGCTGTATTCACCGATGAGGGCAAAGAAGTGGACCTGATGCAAGACGTGAATCCACGCCGCAGTACCCCAAGCCGACCCACGTACGAATCCCTAGGCGTCGCGGATTACGACGAGGACTGACGGATCAACGAACGAAACGACACAACCGCCTTCATTCTTAAACGCCAATGACCAACAGCAATCTGCGTACAGAGAACCACTTCGACTACGTCAAGATCACACTCGCATCACCCGACCGGGTCATGGAGTGGGGTCAGCGCACCTTGCCGAACGGACAGGTCGTTGGAGAAGTGACCAAGCCTGAAACGATCAACTACCGCACGCTCAAGCCCGAGATGGACGGCTTGTTCTGCGAAAAGATTTTTGGTCCCTCTAAGGATTGGGAATGCCATTGCGGTAAGTACAAGCGAGTCCGGCACCGCGGGATTGTTTGCGAGCGTTGTGGAGTTGAGGTCACAGAGAGCCGGGTGCGAAGGCACCGGATGGGCTTCATTAAGTTGGCGGCTCCCGTCTCCCATGTTTGGTACCTGAAAGGGATTCCCAGTTATGTGGCCATCCTGTTGGATATGCCTCTGCGGGATGTTGAACAGATCGTTTATTTCAACTGTTATGTGGTGCTCGATGCGGGCGATCACAAAGACTTGAAGTACAAGCAGTTGCTTACGGAAGATGAGTGGCTTGAAATTGAAGACGAGATTTATGCAGAAGATTCAGAAATTGAGAATGAACCCGTCGTTGGAATTGGCGCCGAGGCGCTGAAGCAGCTTCTTGAGGATCTCCAACTCAATGCTGTTGCTGAACAATTGCGTGAGGAGATTGCTGGCAGTAAGGGACAGAAACGCGCCAAGTTGATCAAGCGCCTAAGGGTGATTGATAACTTCATCGCTACCAACGCTCGCCCTGAATGGATGGTGTTGGATGCGATTCCGGTAATTCCCCCAGACCTTCGCCCAATGGTGCAGCTGGATGGAGGCCGTTTTGCGACCTCTGACCTGAATGACCTCTACCGAAGGGTCATTAACCGCAATAACCGTCTCGCCCGCCTTCAGGAAATTCTTGCTCCGGAAATCATTGTCCGCAATGAAAAACGGATGCTCCAAGAAGCGGTTGATGCCCTAATCGACAACGGCCGTCGTGGTCGCACGGTTGTTGGAGCTAACAATCGTCCGCTTAAGTCACTGAGCGACATTATTGAAGGCAAGCAGGGTCGTTTCCGCCAAAACTTGCTTGGCAAGCGTGTGGATTACTCCGGTCGTTCCGTCATCGTGGTGGGACCCAAGCTGAAGATGCATCAGTGTGGTTTGCCTAAGGAGATGGCAATCGAGCTCTTCCAGCCATTTGTGATCCATCGCCTCATTCGTCAAAACATCGTTAACAACATCAAGGCAGCGAAGAAGCTCATTCAGCGCGCTGACGATGAAGTGATGCAGGTGTTGCAGGAGGTGATCGATGGTCACCCAATCATGCTGAATCGCGCCCCAACTCTTCACCGGCTAGGGATTCAAGCGTTTGAACCGAAGTTGGTGGACGGTAGAGCGATTCAACTTCACCCCCTTGTCTGTCCAGCGTTTAACGCTGACTTTGACGGTGACCAGATGGCCGTCCACGTGCCACTCGCAATCGAGGCACAAACAGAAGCGCGAATGTTGATGTTGGCAAGCAACAACATCCTTTCTCCAGCAACGGGTGATCCAATCATCACGCCTTCCCAAGACATGGTGCTTGGTTCCTATTACCTAACGGCTCTGCAGCCCCAAATGCACCCTGTTGAGTTCGGGGATCGCTCCCGCACCTACTCCAGCCTTGAAGATGTGATTCACGCCTTTGAAGACGATCGAATTACCCTGCATGACTGGGTTTGGGTGCGTTTTAACGGCGAGGTTGAAGATGAAGACGAGCGTGAAGAGCCCATCACAGGTGAGACCCTCAGCGACGGTACACGCTTTGAACAGTGGACCTATCGCCGTGACCGCTTTGACGAAGACGGCGCTCTGATTAGTCGGTACATCCTCACGACCGTCGGACGTGTGGTCATGAATCACACGATCATCGACGCGGTGGCAGCCACCTAAAGCCCCTCTCACAAAGCTTTTCCTTTCCTTCTGTTCCAAGCGCTGTCATGACCTCAACTCCTTCCAAATCTCGTAAGTCTGCTAAGGCCGCCAAGGCTGCCAAGGCAGAAGCCGCTGCTTTTGCTAAGTCCCGTGCACTTGCTAAAACACCTCCTCCCTTCCGTAACCGTGTTGTTGATAAAAAGGTCCTGAAGGAACTTGTTGCGTGGGCCTTTAAAAATCACGGAACGGCTGCGACCGCTTCGATGGCGGATCAACTCAAGGATCTTGGTTTCAAGTACGCCACTCAGGCGGCTGTGTCGATTTCGGTGAATGACCTTAAGGTTCCCGCTGCGAAGAAAGATCTGCTCGATCAGGCTGAAGAACTGATTACTGAGACCGAGGAGTCATACCGGCTTGGTGTCATCACAGAGGTTGAGCGTCACACCAAGGTGATCGATACGTGGACTGAGACCAACGAGCGTTTGGTTGATGCTGTCAAAAAGAACTTCAACGACAACGATCCGCTCAACTCGGTTTGGATGATGGCCAACTCTGGGGCTAGGGGCAATATGTCCCAGGTCCGTCAGCTGGTGGGCATGCGCGGTTTGATGGCGAACCCTCAAGGGGAGATCATCGACCTTCCGATCCGCACCAATTTCCGAGAAGGACTCACGGTCACGGAGTACGTGATCTCTTCCTATGGCGCCCGTAAGGGCTTGGTGGACACGGCGCTGCGCACGGCTGACTCCGGCTATCTCACCCGCCGTTTGGTTGACGTCGCCCAAGACGTGATCGTTCGAGAGGACGACTGCGGCACCATGCGCTCGATCATGGTGAAGGCAGAGGACGGTCGTTTTGGTAATCGTCTGGTCGGACGATTGACCGCTGATCAGGTGCTTGGAGCTGATGGTGAGGTCATCGTTGAGCGCAACACCGAAATCGACCCACCTCTCTCTAAACGCTTTGAAGCTGCCGGCGTGTCTGCGCTGATGGTTAGGTCTCCGCTCACCTGTGAAGCCAATCGTTCCGTATGTCGGAAGTGCTACGGCTGGGCTCTTGCACACAATCAGCTGGTTGATTTGGGCGAAGCGGTTGGAATCATCGCCGCTCAATCCATTGGCGAGCCTGGTACCCAGCTCACGATGAGAACGTTCCACACCGGTGGTGTGTCAACAGCCGAGAGTGGCGTGGTGCGCTCCAAATTGGAAGGCACTGTTGAATTTGGATCGAAAGCGCGAGTGCGTCCCTACCGCACGCCGCATGGTGTGAATGCACAGCAGTCCGATGTGGACTTTTCGCTCACGATTAAGCCCCTTGGAAGTGGAAAACCACAGAAGATCGACATCACGAACGGCTCGCTTCTGTTTGTTGATGATGGTCAAAAGATCGCCTCTGACGTGACGGTGGCAACCATTGCTGCTGGTGCTGTTCAGAAAAGCGTTGAGAAAGCAACGAAAGATGTGATCTGCGACCTGGCTGGTCAGGTCAGCTACGACCCCACCATTCAGCCCCGCGAGGTGACTGACAGGCAGGGCAACATCACCCACAAAGCCCAGCGTTTGGGTCGGATGTGGGTTCTTGCCGGTGATGTGTACAACCTGCCTCCAAACGCACGCCCTGTTGTCTCGTCAGGCGGTTCCGTTATCGAGTCACAGGTGTTGGCTGAAGCCAGTCAGGCCAGTGAATACGGCGGTGCTATTCGCTTGCGCGAAGCTTTGGGTGATTCCCGTGAGGTGCAGATTGTTACCACCTCTATGACGCTTCGCGATTTCAAACTTCTTGGCGAATCAACCCACGCTGGTGAGATCTGGAATCTTGAAGCTAAGGATGGGACGCGTTACCGCCTTAACACCATTCCTGGAAGCAAAATCGGCAACGCAGAAGTAATTGCCGAGCTTGCTGATGATCGCTTCCGGACACAAACCGGTGGATTGGTCAAATTTGCCCCAGGGCTTGCCATTAAGAAAGCTCGTTCCGCGAAAAATGGTTACGAGGTCAATAAGGGAGGCACCCTGTTGTGGATTCCTCAGGAAACCCATGAAATCAACAAAGATATTTCTTTGTTGATGATTACTGATGGTCAATGGATTGAAGCCGGCACCGAGGTGGTGAAGGACATCTTCAGCCAGACTGCAGGCATCGTGAGTGTGACTCAAAAGAACGATATCCTTCGCGAGATTATTGTTCGTAGCGGTAGTTTCCATCTCTGCACCGAGAAGAAGGCGCTCGAGCGTTTTCAGGGCGATGGCGTCATGGTTAATCCCGGTGAAGCGATTGCCAAGGGCATCAGCACCGACGCGATGGTGTTTGTGCAGGCGGTTGAAACTCCTGAGGGCACTGGTCTACTTCTCCGCCCTGTGGAGGAATACACGATCCCTAATGAGGCCCAGCTTCCTGATTTGGGTCATGTCAAGCAGCCCAATGGACCCCACCTCGGGATCAAGGCAACACAACGTTTGGCCTTCAAAGACAACGAGTTGGTCAAATCTGTTGAGGGTGTTGAGTTATTGCGAACTCAATTGATGTTGGAAACGTTTGACACCACTCCACAAATGACCGTGGACGTGGAAGCGGTTCCTGATAAGAGGGCTAAAACGATTGAGCGCCTCCAACTTGTGATTCTGGAAAGCATCTTGGTGCGTCGTGACACCATTTCAGACTCCAGCCATGGCTCCACTCACACCGAACTACAGGTGGAGGACGGTCAGTCCATTAAGGCTGGTGATGTTGTCGCAACCACGCAGATTCTCTGCAAGCAGGCCGGTGTGGCTGAGATGCCAGAAGCCACAGAAGATGAGCCCGTGCGTCGCTTGATCGTTGAAAGGCCTGAAGACACAATCACGATCAACACCTCTGGATCCCCCGTAGTCACTGTTGGACAGCGTGTGGTGGATGGTGAAGAACTGGCTCAGGGACAGCCTTCTGATTGTTGTGGTGAGGTTGAGCAGGTGAGTGCCAACTCCGTCACCATGCGTTTGGGGCGTCCGTACATGATCTCGCCCGACTCGCTGTTGCATGTTCGCGATGGAGATCTTGTTCAGCGCGGTGATGGCTTGGCCCTTCTGGTCTTTGAACGTCAGAAAACCGGTGACATCGTTCAGGGTCTACCTCGAATTGAGGAGTTGTTAGAGGCAAGACGCCCCCGGGAGTCTTCGATCCTTTGCAAAAAGCCAGGAACCGTAGAAATCAAACAGGGTGAAGACGACGAGTTCACCACGGTGACCGTGATCGAATCCGATGATGCGATCGCTGAATACCCGATCCTTCTTGGCCGGAACGTGATGGTCAGTGATGGCCAGCAGGTGAACGCCGGTGAACTTCTGACAGATGGGCCTATCAATCCCCATGAGTTGCTTGAGTGCTTCTTCGAGGACCTGCGCAGCCGCAAGCCCTTAATGGATGCAGCTCAGGAAGCAATTGCCAAGCTTCAGCATCGTCTTGTGACTGAAGTCCAGAACGTTTACAAGTCGCAGGGAGTGTCGATTCACGACAAGCACATCGAGGTGATTGTTCGTCAGATGACCAGCAAAGTTCGGATCGAGGATGCCGGGGACACCACGCTTCTCCCCGGAGAGTTGATCGAGCTCCGCCAGGTGGAAAACACCAATCAGGCGATGTCGATCACAGGTGGAGCGCCTGCTGAATTCACACCAGTGTTGCTAGGTATCACCAAGGCTTCGCTCAACACCGACAGCTTCATCTCGGCGGCTTCTTTCCAAGAAACCACGCGTGTGCTCACCGAAGCAGCGATTGAAGGGAAGAGCGATTGGTTGCGTGGTCTCAAGGAAAACGTGATCATCGGTCGTTTGATTCCTGCAGGTACGGGCTTCAGTGGTTTTGAAGAGGAGTTGAGAGCGGAAGCCGGTCCTCATCCCGATATCCTCTCGGAGGATCCTGCTGGTTACCGCCGTATGCAGAATCTTCGCCCTGATTACACCGTTGATATGCCGGCAGCTCCTGCCGCCAAATCAACGGCTTTGTTGGATGACCCCAGCGCCGCAGATTTAGAGGCCACCCGCAGCCGCCATGGGATTGAGGCAGAGGCCAGCAATTTTGCTGCCTTTACCCGTCCAGATGCCGATAACGAGCTCGCTGAAGAGCAAGTTCTTGACCCAGCTGCGGTTGAGAACCTTCAGGAGCAGGGTCTCCTGAGCGATGAATGATTCTCTCGCTCGCATGAGCAGCCCCTGCCGCTTCAAACTGTTGATCCTTACCGACTTCGCTCATGATTGAGCCCTCTGTGATCCCCAAGCGGAAACTTCCCCGTTTTGGGTTTCATACCCATACTGAAAAGCTGAATGGTCGTGCCGCCATGCTCGGCTTCATCGCCTTGTTGGTTGTGGAGTTCAAAATTGGTCACGGCTTGTTGATCTGGTGATCAGCGCGCTTCTCGGTCGAAGTAAGTCCGAGCTGGAAGAGTGGGCGGTCACCCAGGGCCAGCCTGCCTTTCGTGGCCGGCAGCTCCACGATTGGCTTTACTCCAAGGGGGCTCGGGATCTTCAAGGCATCACGGTGCTCCCTAAAGCTTGGCGGGCATCCCTTCAAGACGAGGGGGTGTCCGTGGGTCGTTTGCATGAGCAAGAGCGACGGGTAGCAGCTGATGCCACCACCAAATTGCTGTTGGGTACCGAGGACGGCGAAACCTTGGAAACGGTTGGCATTCCGACCGATCAACGCCTCACGGTTTGTGTCTCGAGCCAGGTCGGATGCCCGATGGCCTGTCGTTTTTGCGCTACTGGTAAGGGAGGCTTGCAACGCTCACTTGCGGGACATGAAATTGTTGCCCAAGTGCTCAGTATCCGAGAGGTCATGGAGCGCCGTCCTTCCCATGTGGTGTTCATGGGCATGGGTGAACCTTTGCTCAACATTGAGGCTGTGCTCGAATCCATTCGCTGCATCAATGACGATCTGGGCATTGGTCAACGTCGGATCACCGTGAGCACTGTGGGAGTGCCGCACACTCTTCCTCGCCTTGCTGACTTAGCGCTTCAACAGTTGGGCCGGGCTCAGTTCACCTTGGCTGTGAGCCTCCATGCACCCAACCAAGCGTTGAGAGAGGAGTTGATTCCGACGGCGAAGACCTATCCCTACGACGCACTTCTGGATGATTGTCGTTATTACCTCCACAAGACGGGACGCCGGGTGAGTTTTGAATACATCCTGCTTGGTGGGGTTAATGATCATCCGCACCACGCAGCCGAACTCGCTGATCGGGTGGGTGGTTTCCAGAGCCATGTGAATTTGATTGCCTACAACCCCATTGAGGAAGAGGAGTTTCAGCGACCAACGGCTCAGAGGATTGAGGGTTTTCGGCGAGTCCTGGAGCGTCGTGGCGTTGCTGTGAGTCTGCGAGCTAGCCGCGGTTTGGATCAGGATGCAGCTTGTGGACAGTTGCGTCGCAATCGCCGGTCCTAGACGAGACTGCGAAAGCAGACTTGATTGGATCCGATGGCACCGATTGACTGGTTTTTGCTGGTCTTTTACCTAGTCGGAACGTTGTTCCTCGGGCTTTGGCTGGCTCGACGTAATCAGGGGGAAGAGGACTATTTCGTTGCTGGACGCAGCCTGAGTGGTTGGTTGGCAGGAGCTTCGATGGCCGCCACCACCTTCTCCATCGATACACCGTTGTACGTCGCCGGTCTGGTTGGAACCAGAGGGTTGGCAGCGAATTGGGAGTGGTGGGGATTTGGTCTTGCCCACGTCGCGATGGCTGTGGTGTTTGCGCCTCTTTGGCGGCGCAGCGGTGTGATGACTGATGCGGCTTTTACTGAACTCCGCTACGGAGGGGTCACGGCGGCTTGGTTGCGGGGTACGAAAGCCTTTTTGCTTGCCCTTCCGATCAATTGCATTGGCATCGGCTATGCATTCTTGGCCATGCGCAAGGTGGTGCAAGCACTGGGGATTGTGTCCGATCAGCCCGTTCCAGCACTCGGGGGGCTTCCAGACACGGTGCTGCTGCTAGCGATCGTGGCTGTTTTGGTGCTCGTCTACACGGTGGCCGGAGGCCTTTGGGCCGTCGTGATTACCGATTTTGTGCAATTAATCCTGGCGATGGTGGGGGCTCTGGCTGTGGCTTGGGCTGCTATTCATGCCGCTGGCGGGATGGATGCTCTGCTCAGCAGCCTCAATGCTTTGGGTCGTCCCGAGGTCTTGTCGCTTGTCCCTTGGCGTTGGACTGATTCTGGTTTCGATTGGATTGGTGGCGCTGGTATCAGTGCGTCCACCTTCTTGGCCTATCTCACGGTTCAGTGGTGGAGTTTTCGGCGAAGTGATGGTGGGGGTGAATTCATTCAACGCATGCTGGCGACCCGCGATGAAGGTCAGGCGCGGTTGGCGGGTTGGGTGTTTCTTGTGGTGAATTACCTGCTGCGCAGCTGGCTGTGGATTTTGGTGGCCCTTGCCGCTTTGGTGCTGCTGCCCGATCAGGCGGACTGGGAATTGAGTTATCCGGCTCTGGCGGTGGCCTACCTCCCTCCTGTCGTGCTTGGCCTAGTGGTGGTCTCTTTAGTAGCTGCTTTTATGAGCACGGTCAGCACATCTGTGAACTGGGGTGCGAGTTATCTCACCCATGACCTTTATCAGCGTTTTGTTAGGCCTGATGCCTCCCAGAAAGAGCTGCTGTTGGTTGGACAAGCCACCAGTGTTCTCTTGTTGGTGTTGGGGGTGTTAACGGCTTTGATCAGTGACAGCATCGGCACTGTGTTCCGACTGGTGATCGCGATCGGTACGGGGCCTGGTGTGGTCCTGGTTTTGCGTTGGTTCTGGTGGCGAATTAATGCAGCGGCTGAGCTGTCAGCGATGGTGTGTGGATTTTTCGTTGGCTTGGCCACGTCTGTGATTCCCGTTCTTCAAATCTCGGACTACGGGCATCGGTTGATGGTCACCACTGCCATCACGGCAGTGGTTTGGGTGGTGGTGATGTTGGTCACTCCCCCCGAATCAGCGGAGGTGCTTGAGACGTTCGTTCAGCGCGTCCAGCCACCAGGGCCTGGCTGGAGTCGTTGGCGGCGGCGCTGTGAGGTGGAGGCGTCTGAATCGCTGAGAGATCTCCTCACTAGGTTTTTGCTGAGTAGTTGTGTCCTCTTTGGGGCGCTGCTTGGCTCAGGTGCATTCCTTTTGCACCAGCAAGGTGCAGGTTGGTCTGGCTTGGTCCTCGCGGTGGTGTCCCTCTCTCTTCTTTTGCGCGGGCGTTTTCGTCTTGCCGGTTAGTCACCCTTCACAATGGATTGAAAACTGAAACCGTGAGTTTTTTTCGCAGCACTATTCTTCCAATTTTGATCGTGGCCTTATTTGGCCTCGCTTTGTTTGCTGTGAGTGCACGCATTTGGCTGCCTGGTGACATGCTTGCGCCAGCTCCGGTCAGTTGACCTGATGCTTCTACGATCAATGCCATGACCGATCGCCCGCCCCTGGATCGTGAACCACGTGTGGCCAATCTGGCCATCGATCCGGATGTGCTCGCCCGTGAGCTTGAAGCTGAACAGGTGGGTGATCCCCTCGATGAAATTGATCTCGACGATCCAGAGCAGGATGCATTGGAGACCATTCGTCAGTGTGATGAAGCTCTGAGTTGGTTGCAGCAAGGGCATGACCAGAGGCTCCAAGGGTTGCGCGTCTTTTGTGAACATCGAGATCCCCGTTCAGTTCCGCTGCTGCTGCCTCTCTTGGACGAGGTGTGCCCAGTGGTGCGCATGAGCGCCGTCTACGCCCTCGGTCGGAATCCTTCACCCCCTGCTGTGGGTCCTCTCCTGAAATTGCTGCAAGAAGACAGCAATGCCTATGTGCGAAAAGCCACGGCCTGGAGTCTTGGGAATTATCCGGATGCACCAGTGCTGAATCCTTTGATTCGCGCTTTGCAGACCGATGTGGCGGCTGTGCGCTTGTGGGCGTCGGTTTCCCTTGCTGAAGCTGGTGTGACCTCTGCTGCCAAGGCCGATCCGGCGGCTGGCCAGTTGCTGATTAGTTTGCGAATTGACAGTGAATCCGTGGTTCGAAGCAATTGCATCTGGGCTCTAGGCCGCCTGCTTGACCATCTGGTTGAACCCCGTCGCCTTGAGGTCATTGAGGTGTTTGTGCGTGCGCTTTTGCAAGATTGCGAACGATCTGTTCGCGATGAAGCGCGCACTGCTCTGGAGCAGATGGAATCCCCCGATGTTTTGGATCGACTCCAAACCCTGATGGACGAAGGATTATTCAGCTGATAGGACGAACTGACACGACCCCCCATCAGCTTCGCGATATCGCCTTTAACATCTATTCATTGTTGGGTCTGGTGCATGCCTGAGCGCACGCTTCGCTTTCGAATTCGTCCTGACGGCCGCGTCGAGGAGCAGGTGGAAGGCGTTGAAGGTGACGCTTGTCTGCAACTGACGGAACGGTTGGAATCAGTCTTAGGCACGGTTGAACGCCGTCAGCCAACGTCTGATGCCTACGTCACAACCCAAACCCAGTCCCAGTCCCAGTTCGTCGAGCCTTCCTGATGTCCCATTTCAGTACTGTCAAAACCGAACTTCGCCAGCGGGAGTCTTTAGTCTCCGCCCTCGAAGACCTTGGTTATGAGCCCAAGCAGGGAGGCCATCCCGTCCGGGGATATCGCGGCCAAACCGTGGAAGCTGAATTAGCTGTCACCCTTCAAGATTCTGCTGACTTCGGTTTCGTTTGGAATGAAACCAATGGAGCCTATGAGTTCGTGACCGATATGGATTTGTGGCGCCAGTCCACTCCGATCGAGAGGTTTCTGTCTCGTCTCACGCAGCGCTATGCCCTCAACACGGTGTTGAAGGCTTCTCTTAGCGAAGGCTTTGATGTTGCCGAGCAGCGTGATTGCCAGGACGGATCCATTGAACTTGTCGTGACCCGTTGGGATGCCTGATTCGCAGCGGGATCAATCCGTGAACGACCCCTCCGGTAATCCCGCTGCTGCTTACAGCGCATCCTCTCTTGAGGATCATCAATCCACTGGCATGGAACCTGTTCTGGGGGGTGCCCTTGCCGAAAAAGCCGTTTGGGTTGATGAAGCTGTCTGCATAGGCTGCAGGTACTGCGCTCACGTGGCCTGCAACACCTTCATCATTGAGCCCAATTTGGGGCGCTCTAGAGCGATTCGTCAGGACGGGGACAGTTCTGCGCGAATCCAGGAGGCGATTGAAACCTGCCCCGTGGATTGCATTCATTGGGTTGCCTTTGATGATTTAGAAGGCCTACAAGCGCAGCTTGATTCTCAAGAGCTTCTTCCGCTCG
Source organism: Synechococcus sp. AG-686-F08 (assembly GCA_003210315.1). Classification (GTDB taxonomy): domain Bacteria; phylum Cyanobacteriota; class Cyanobacteriia; order PCC-6307; family Cyanobiaceae; genus Synechococcus_C. Next base: position 32,441 of record QCVQ01000011.1, read on the forward strand.
GATTGCCCTCACCTGCTCGTCCGCGTCGGATCCTTCCTCGGCAGCCGCAAGACTGAACTGCGATGACATCACCGGCCTCCTTGGCTTTGCCAACCCGACGTTTTGGTCGCACAGAGTTGGCCATGCCAGTTCTTTCCCTAGGGGGAATGAGGTTTCAGCAAAGCTGGTCGGATCTTGAGGCTGATGTGATTACTGAGGAGGCTCAACGCACGGTGCACACGACACTCCACCGTGCGAGTGAACTTGGGTTTCACCATGTGGAAACAGCCCGTCATTACGGCAGCTCCGAGCGGCAACTTGGCTGGGCTCTCCCCCATTCGCCCGATCCAGATCGCATCCTTCAAACCAAGGTGCCCCCCCGCGATGACCCTGCTGTGTTTGAAGCAGAGCTCGAACTCAGCCTGGAGCGCCTCAACGTTCAGCGAATCGAGTTGCTGGCGATCCATGGCATCAATCGGTTGGATCATCTGGAGCAAACGCTGCGTCCAGGCGGCTGTATGGAGGTGGTGCGCCGCTGGCAGCGAGAGGGACGGATCGACCATGTGGGCTTTTCGACCCATGCTGAAACCAGCGTCATCGAAGCTGCGATCAACTCCAATGCCTTCGATTATGTGAATTTGCATTGGTATTACATCCGGCAAGACAACGAACCGGCATTGGTGGCAGCCCAACGTCATGACATGGGCGTGTTCATCATTAGTCCCACCGATAAGGGCGGCCATCTGCATACCCCTTCGCTGCTTTTGAAGCAGCTCTGCGCTCCCCTGCACCCGATCGTGTTTAACGATCTGTTTTGCCTGCGTGATCCACGGGTTCACACCATCAGTGTTGGAGCGTCTAGGCCGAGTGATCTCGATCTGCATCTTGAGGCTGTAGGGCAACTCGATAGGGCTGGAGCGCTGATCTCCCCGATTCAAGATCGCCTGCAGTCGCAAGCTCTGGAGGCCCTTGGTGAGCCTTGGCTGATGACTTGGCGTGAAGGTTTGCCCCATTGGAAAGACACTCCAGGGGGCATCAATCTCTCCGTGTTGCTCTGGCTCCACAACTTGATTGAAGCTTGGGATTTAGAGAGTTATGCCAGGGCCCGTTATGGAATTCTTGGTCATGCAGGACATTGGGCCCCTGGTGCCAATGCCGATGCCTTGGACCAGGCGGTGAGCGAGACCGATCTCCGGGCTGTTTTAAACCAAAGCCCCTGGGCTGAAACGATCCCAGGATTACTGAGAGATTTAAAGGAACGGGTTGGTGGAGTTCCTCAGGAACGCTTGTCGTCAGCCTGATGCCCCAGGGGTAGACGGCTAGGTAGCCCAACTTGGCGGGGGTAGCTCTTAGGGCATGGAGCCAAGGGCTCAATGCGAACCAACGTGCGCAGTCCCCGTCCGGCTGGCAGGTTGATTTGCTTGCAGTCCGCAAGTTTGGCCTTGAGGGGAACCAAGGCGCGTTTCAGGTGGGCTTCGTCGTTGCTACTCCAATGGCCGCGATAGAGCAGCGCCTGGCCTTGATGGGCCAGAAGGGGCACGAGATACTCCGCCACCACTGGGGGTGTGGCCACGGCTCTGGCCATCGCTAAGTCGAACGCCCCGCGACAGGACCGCTCCTGACCTGTAACCTCAATGCGCTCGGTGCGAACGTCCACGCGAGCTCCTAAATCAAGTGAGTTGGCCATTGATTCCACTGCAGCAGTTTTGCGGCCAACTGAATCAACAAGGGTGAGTGTGGTCCCGGGTAGGGCGATGGCGACAGCGAGGCCAGGAAACCCGCCGCCAGTGCCGACATCGATGCAGCGGCGCGTCCGATCGGGGGTGCGTAGCTCTTTTTCGAGAGGCCAAAGACTGTCAAAGACCTGGGAGATCCAGAACTCTTCGTTCTCCACTAAACGGGTGAGATTCACCCTGCTGTTCCAATGGCGCAGCAGGGCTTGTAGCTCTTTGAGTTGTGAGAGCTGGGTGTCATTGGGTTGCCAGCCCAGACACTGCCATAGGTCAGGCCCGGCATCAGAAAAGCTGTTTGCTTCTGGCATGGCTGCCAGGGCAGCGACTCTTCCTACAATGCACCTTCGCGATTCGGCTCGAACAGGACGTGATGTCGGCCTCGACCCATTACGAACGGTTAGGAGTGGGCCGTGGCGTTGATGCCGAGACGTTGCGTCGCGCCTTTCGACGTCTCAGTAAGTCTGTGCATCCCGACACCACAACGTTGCCTGCCGCGGAAGCAGCACGTCAATTCCAGCTGTTGCGTGAGGCCTATGACCAGTTAGCTGATCCCTCATTGCGTCGGATCTATGACGCTCAATTAATCCAGCAGGATCAGCTTTGGCAACAGCAGCACGTTTCGCAGCCCTCTCCTGCAGTGTCTTCTTCAACGGCCATTGGTGAGCGCAGGCCACTCTCAGGAGGGGAGTGGTTGTCGCTGTTGATGCTGCTTGGTGCCTTGCTTTTGTGTTTATCGCTCGGAGTCGGGGTGGCTTGGAGTCGAGGCATGGAGCTTCAGGTTCAGCCCAGTTGGCTGGTGGCCGAGCAGACTCAAGAGGAGCCGTTGATTAGGGATGTCCTTGATGGTGTCGATGCCTCCAGCGGAAACTCCTTTAAATCAGCATTCGCTGCAGGCTCTTGAGCACTGGCTCCAGCAGCTTGGAGCGCAGCGGCTCGAGGATGATCCCTGCGGCTGGTCATGGCAGGAACAGGGGTGGACGGCTGAGATCCGCCTGCAACAAGCGGATCTCGCGGTGATCTGGAGCCCCAAGGAAGCACCTCGCCCCTGCGTGTTTCCCTATGGTCTGTCGCGCGCGGATGTCGAAGCGGCCCTGCGGCTAGGTCCCTAAACGGTCGAGTGCTTCGTGGAGAACGGCGTAGCAGTGATCGAGCTGCTCATCACTAATGCATAGCGGTGGAAGCAAATACACCACTTGGCCGAGCGGCCGCACCAGGACACCCCGTTCTCTCGCCAGCCTGCGCAGCACCTTTCCAGCAGGGTTGAGGTAGCCCTCCTGGTCGGTGACGACGAGATCAAAGGCTGCGATGGTCCCCGTCAGCCGCACACGCCTGATTCCTGGGTGGCGTGCCAATACCTCTAAGCGAGATCGATGCCTCGCTTCGAACCCCAGGTACTTGTCAGGTTCTGCTTCGAGTAGATCCAGACTGGCGTTTGCTGCGGCACATCCCAGGGGGTTGGCTGTAAAGCTGTGGCCATGCCAAAGCGTCAAGCTCGGATCCTTGCCAACGAAGGCGTCGAAGACAGCGCTGCTCGCCATGGTGATGCCCATAGGAAGGAATCCAGCGGTGAGTCCTTTGGACAGAGCCACAAGATCAGGTTGGACCCCTGCCCGTTGGGTCGCCAAAAAATCGCCGCAACGCCCAAAGCCCGTAAGGACTTCGTCGGCGATCAATAAGGTTCCAGCGTTGCGAACGCGCTTTTCTACTTCTCGCAGAAAGGTGGGGCGCACCATGCTCATTCCTCCCGCGCCTTGGACAAGCGGCTCGAGGATGACAGCAGCAGTTGGTGTCTTGAGCGCTTTTTCGAGCTGGTTCAGGGCTGTTTGTTCGTTCTGTTCAACCTGATCGTCGTCCCACCACGTTGCCGGCCATGGGATGCGGGCGACAGGGAATAAAAGTGGGTCAAAGGGTTCGCTGAACAGGCTGCGAGCTCCGACGGCCATCGCTCCAAAGGTATCTCCGTGATAGGCCCCGTCGAAGGCGACAATCTGCTGCCTTGGTTCTCCCTTGTTATGCCACCACTGAATGGCGATTTTGAGGGCCACTTCCACTGCGGTGGAGCCGTTGTCTGAGAAAAAGACTCGCTCTAGCCCGGTTTTGGCTGCTAGCCGATCAGCAAGGCGTTCCGCTTGAGGATGGGTGAATTCGGCAAAAATAACTTGCTCAAGAGTTTCGGCCTGACGCGCAATGGCTTGCGCGATATGGGGATGGGCATGGCCATGCAAGGTCACCCACCAGCTGCTGATCGCATCGATTAACGGAGGCCCTTCATCGCGGTAAAGAAGGGCTCCATCTCCTCGGAGCACCCTCTCTAATGGAGGCGTTGTCGAGACCTGGGTGAACGGAGGCCAGAGGTGGGGATGGTGGTTCTGAGGCACTTCGTTCTTACAGCTGCCAGTGGATGGATTCGTCTCTGAAAAGCTCAGCGGCACATTTGACTGTTTTGTTCTGATTCCGTAGCGATCGGGCCGCAGTTAAACCAGCGCACAAATCCAACTTCGACGTCAGTAAATAACACCAAAATGCCTGCGCAAAGGAGGGCAACAGCCACGGCGGCTCCGGTCTGACGGCGATTCATCTCGAAGCCTGTAAACGACTGATCTCGGTTTCGACCTTAGCTTTCACGTTCTGAACCTGCCATTGCCTGTCTAGAGCTGCGGCATTGAGTTGCTCTAGTGGTGGCAATTCGCATAGCAACGGGACGTTGCCGAGTTCATGCAGGGTGCGGGGATTGTCGGCGTGGGGAGGGCCATTGATCACCAGCCCAAGGATTGGAATGTTCCGTCTTCTCAGTGCTTCGAGGCTGAGAAGCGTGTGGTTCAAGGTGCCCAATTCACTGCGGGCTACCAACACCACTGGAAGCTGCCACCGTTCGAGTTGTTGAATTTGCAGCCATTGGCGTGTGAGGGGCACCATCAGACCTCCAGCGGTTTCCACCACCAACGATCCATCCGTGGCTGGCAACTCGAGCTGGTCCGGATCAATGCATTTCCCTTCTCGTTCGGCAGCCCAGTGCGGAGATACCGGAGCTTGAAATGCATAGGCTTCTGGTTGCCATCGCTCTTTTGGCAGCTCCAGAAGATCGATCACCCGTTGGCGATCACCACCGCCTTCCGTTCCGCTTTGGACGGGTTTCCAATAGCTGGCCTTTAATCCTTGAACAAAGAGGGCGCTAACAATGGTTTTCCCCACATCGGTGTCTGTTCCGCAAATCACCAATCGAAGGGGAGGCCTGTTCATCGCTCGATCACCAGGAGTTGGATTAACCAGGTCAATCTGACTTGCCCTCTCGCTGACCGATCAGGCCAGTGGGTGCTGAGTTGACGCCACTGCTTCACGCTGAGAGCTGAGCGGGCGGTGGTACCGGCGCCAATGGTTTGCATGGGCCGCAACAGAGCCGTGATGTGGCTTGCTTGCTCGCTGAAGTTGAGCTGTTGTTGGTGTCTGATCTGCTGTTTCGGTAACGAGGCCGTCAACGCGTGGGTTGTTGGGAAGCGCAGCGCTGAACAGGGGACTGCCGCTTGGCGGGCCGCTTTGTGCCATTGCGGGAAGCAGCCTGCAACCGGCAGCGCTACAACTAACCACCCACCTGGCGCCAGGTACTCGAACCAGTGCCTCAGTGTTGTGCCTGGGTCGGACAACCAGTGGAGGCAGAAGCTGGAGGCGATCAACGTTGGAGCGTCGTCGCCGGATAGGAAGGGCTCATTTAAATCCCACTGCTGAGTGTGGGTTGGACGGGAGTTTTGGGCCAGCATGGATGGGCTTCCATCGATGCGTTCCACTACCCTGCCCGGGTTCCGTTGTTCGATGGCATCGGCAAGCAATCCCGTTCCACTCCCGAGATCCAGCCATCGACCGGATGGAATGGGGAGTCGTTGGCAGTGTCCTGCGAGTCGCCAGGCCATGGCTGTTTGCAGACGGGCTGCACGGTTGTAATGGGGTGCTGCGCTATCGAAGCTTTTTAGAACCTTGGTTCCCCAGGTGTTGCTCATCGCTCTGTAGGGGCCTGATCAAGCCATCGCTGGATGCGCATGAGTAGATCTGGCACCATCAGTGCGTGCCCGCTAGAGGGCACGCACCAGTGCTCTGCTGGATGCTCCAGTCGGGTCTGAACGGCATCGCGCAGTTCTTGTTTGGCGGCTGGCACCACGATTGCGTCAAGCTCTGCTTCTACAACCAGCACTCTGGTTGTTGCTTGAAGCCCTAGCGGTAACTCTGCGCTTGCGATGAGCCGATCTAAGTCGTCGATTAAGCGTTGACGGCCCTCGTGCGATAGCCCTTCTTGGATAGGCCCGCGTGGGAGGCCATCTGGTGGCGATGGCGCTGCCGCCCGCTTTAAAAAGGTTGTGAGCATCTCGACTTCAGCCTCGCTACCAAGGCAGCGGCGCATGCTCTTCAAACCGGTTTTGAGAGCGCGACCTTTGGGTCCTTGCGGCACAAATCTGGAAAAACTTGCGAGCAACACCACATCGGTGGCCTTGGCTAACACGTCATCCGGGAGCAGATGTGGTCCCAGGGAGTGGGCAATCACCACGCGGCGTTGCAGCTCTGAGGAATCTTGATCGTCTCTCCAAAAGGGCATGTGCTCCTGTCGCATGCCATAACCCCGTTCAGCGCTTTGCCAATCCCAATGGTGATGCTTGAAATGCCGGATCCAGGGCACCCATAAATGGCTGTCTCCGCTCCAGCCGTGCATGGCGATCACCTGTTTCATCGGGACCTATGCGCCCAGAGAGAGGGCGTGCAGCAGTGCGTCCAATGTCCCATCGGGCAGGAGCCGACGCACCACCAGCCGCAGTCGGGATGTTCCTTCGGGAACGGTGGGGGGGCGGATCGCAATGCTCAAAAGCCCTGCGGCTTCGAGGGTCTGTTGGCGATCGAGAGCTGCTTGGTCCGAACCGATGACCAGGGGGAGAATCGGACCTGTCCCGCCTGGACGTGTCCATCCAGCAGCAGCGAGCCCGGAGCGCCACTGTTGGCTCGTTGCTAGGAGTTCCTCCGACCAATGGGGATGGCGTTGCATCAGCCTTAATGCTGCGAGAGCTGCTGCGGCAAGGGGTGGTGCTAACGCCGTGGTGTAGCGAAAAGCGCCACTGGTTTGGAGCAGGGTTTCGCCGAGGTCTGCATCACAGGCCAGAAACGCCCCACCGCTCCCAAAGGCCTTCCCAAAGGTGCCACTGAGCATGGTCACAGCCTTGTTAGGCAGGGCATGGCTGAGGCCACGCCCACCATCTCCCAAGACGCCCAGGGCATGGGCTTCATCGACGAGCAGTCGGGCAGCATGGCCAGAGCAAAGCTCTGCCATGGCACTCAGGTTGGGACTGGTGCCCTCCATGCTGAACAGGCTTTCTGTGATCACCAGCGGTTGGTGACTTGGCTGCCGATCCCGGCAGCGCTCCAGCTTTTGGTTCAGATCGATGAGGTCGTTGTGGGCAAAGCGCTGAAGCCGCGCACCACTGGCTTGTACTCCTGTGAGTAAGGAGTGATGACAGAGCCTGTCCGCCAGCACGGGCGTATGGCGGTCGGCGAGGGCAAGAACGGCGGCAAGATTGGCTTGAAAGCCGCTCGGGTAGAGCAGAACGCGATCTCGACTTAACCAGTGCGCTAATTCTTGTTCGAGTTGGTCGTGCACCGGGCGGCTGCCGCTCACCAGTCGGGATCCACCGGCTCCCACGCCGCTTCGGTTGATCTCTTCGGTCGCTGCCGCGATGATTTCTGGGTGCCGAGCCAGATTGAGGTAATCGTTGCTGGCTAAATCCACCAGACAACATGGCGCTTCATCGCCTTGATCGGTCGCGTTGACCGGAAGAAGCCCTGATCCATCTGGATTGGGCCGCCAGGTGCGGAGCTGACGTCGGCGTGCTTGAGACGGGCTGCTCATGTTGGCCAGTTTGCTGCTCCCTGCTCGCGCAATCCCTAGGATCCAACGATGGTGTCACCGGATGTTTCCCAGCTGTTTCCATTCCCTTTGGATGGGTTCCAGTTGGAATCGATTGATGCCTTGAATCAAGGGCATTCCGTTGTGGTGAGTGCACCCACGGGATCTGGCAAGACGCTGGTAGGCGAATACGCGATTCATCGGGCGATCGCCCATGGCCAAAAGGTGTTTTACACAACACCTCTCAAGGCCTTATCCAATCAAAAGTTGCGCGATTTTCGTGAACAGTTTGGAGCGGAAAATGTTGGCTTGATGACGGGTGACTTGAGCGTTAACCGCGAGGCTCGAGTGGTGGTGATGACCACCGAGATCTTCCGCAACATGCTCTATGCCGAAGCGGATGAGCATGACGATCCGCTTGCCGATGTCGAGTCGGTCGTGCTCGATGAATGCCACTACATGAATGATTCTCAGCGGGGCACCGTCTGGGAAGAATCGATTATTCACTGCCCACCTTCCGTTCAATTGGTGGCGTTGTCCGCCACCGTTGCCAATGCGGGGCAACTCACCGATTGGATCGAGAAGGTGCATGGCCCAACGCGCTTGGTGCTCAGTGATTTTCGTCCGGTGCCCCTCCAGTTCAGTTTCTGTAGTGCCAAGGGCCTCCATCCACTATTAAATGAACAGGGAACTGGAATTCATCCCAATTGCAAGGTTTGGCGTGCTCCAAAAGGGCATAAGCGCAAAGGTCGTTCGCCAAGGCCGCCTCAACCTGAAGCACCACCGATCAGCTTTGTAGTGGCGCAAATGGCGCAACGGGAGATGCTCCCCGCCATCTATTTCATCTTTAGTCGCCGTGGTTGTGACAAGGCCGTTCGCGACCTCGGGGTTCAGTGTTTGGTCACGGAGGCTGAGCAAGCGATCATTCGCGAGCGACTGGAGGCATACACAGTCGCAAATCCTGAGGCCGTTCGCGATGGCATGCATGCTGATGCGTTGCTGCGTGGGATTGCATCCCATCACGCAGGAGTGCTTCCTGCCTGGAAAGAGCTGATCGAAGAGCTGTTTCAGCAGGGGTTGGTGAAGGTGGTGTTTGCCACTGAAACCTTGGCGGCGGGCATCAACATGCCGGCGCGCAGCACGGTGATCGCTTCGCTCTCGAAGCGCACGGAACGGGGGCATCGTCCCTTAATGGCCAGTGAATTTTTGCAGATGGCTGGTCGCGCGGGCCGTCGCGGCTTAGACACGCAGGGCTATGTGGTGACGGTTCAGAGTCGATTTGAGGGGGTGCGTGAGGCGGCCCAGTTGGCGACGAGCCCCTCTGATCCATTGGTGAGTCAATTCACCCCCAGCTACGGCATGGTTCTCAACCTGTTGCAGCGTCACGACTTGGCCAAGGCGAAAGAGCTGGTGGAGCGCAGCTTTGGCCGCTACCTCGCCAGCTTGGATTTGGTGGAGGAAGAAGAACATCTAGGGGAGTTGCGGATGCAGCTGGCGCAGCTGCAAGGCACGGCCGGTGACGTGCCGTGGGAAGACTTTGAAGACTATGAAAAACAGCGCGGCCGTCTCCGAGAAGAGAGGCGTTTGCTCAGGATTCTTCAGCAGCAGGCTGAAGAGACCCTGGCCCACGAACTGACGATTGCACTCCAGTTCGCAAGCGTTGGAACCTTGGTAAGCCTTAAATCTCCCCGACTGCGTGGAGGGGTAACGCCGGCCGTGATCGTGGAGAAATGCGATGGCCCCGGGCAGTTCCCGTTGCTGCTTTGTTTAACCCTGGACAACGTTTGGATGTTGTTGCCCTGTCAGGGGGTTGTGAGTTTGCATGCGGAATTGAGCTGTTTGCAGGTTGATGGTGTGAAGTTGCCTGATCTCAACCGTTCCGGTGAGCTCCGTCATGGTGATCAGGACAGTGGCCGTTTGGCTTTAGCGGTGGCTCACATGGCACGTCGCCATGACATGACCACAGCTCAGTACGACTTGGCTGGGGAAGTGTTGTCTCAAGTGCACCTAGTTCAGGAATTGGAAGATCAGTTGGAGGGGCATCCGGCCCATCGCTGGGGAGATCGCAAGCAACTCAAGAAGCACCGGCGACGTATGGAAGATCTTGAGCACGAAATTCGTGAGCGCGAGCAATTACTCCATCACCGTTCCAACCGGCACTGGGAGACATTTTTGGCTCTCATTGAGATCCTGCGGCACTTTGGCTGCCTGGACGACTTAGAACCAACGGAAATTGGTCGCACCGTTGCCGCTCTTCGTGGTGACAACGAGCTCTGGCTTGGACTGGCACTGATGAGTGGCCATCTCGATGAGTTGCCTCCAGCAGAATTGGCAGCAGTGTTTGAGGCCATCAGCACGGAGGTCAATCGTCCAGATCTTTGGAGTGCATTCCCGGCTCCTCCTCTTGCGGAAGAGGCCCTGCATGATTTATCTGGCATCCGTCGAGAGCTTTTGCGGGCTCAGGAGCGCTTCAAGGTGGTGGTGCCAGCTTGGTGGGAGCCTGAATTGATGGGCTTGGTGGAGGCTTGGGCCAAGGGAACAACCTGGAATGATCTGATTGCCAATACCTCTTTGGATGAAGGGGATGTGGTGCGGATCATGCGGCGCACAGTGGATCTCTTAGCCCAGGTGCCTTATTGCGAGGCGATTAGTGAGCAGCTGCGCAAGAACGCGCGTTCGGCTTTAACTGCGATTAACCGTTTCCCGGTCGCGGAGGCTGATCAGGTGCTCAAGGCCGCGGCTGCCGAATCCAGCGGTCTCAATGCAGCGACTGAGCGTGCTGCCTGACTTCAGCCGATCAAGGGTTGGTCATGGCGGCGGGATCAATAATTCGATCGAACTCGGTTGCATTCACATAGCCAAGCTCTAGGGCCGCATCACGCAGGCTTGATCCCTGCTCGTGGGCGTACTTAGCGATCGCACTGGCCTTGTCGTAACCGATCACAGGTGCAAGCGGAGTCACGAGCATCAGGGATTGCTCCACATCGCGTTGAATCCGACTGCGGTTGGGTTCGATGCCTTCCACCATGGCCACCCTGAAGGAATGGCAGGCATCGGTGAGCAGCTTGATTGTTTGCAGCAGGTTGAAGCCGATCAGTGGTTTGTAGACATTCATCTGGAGATGGCCACCGGCCCCGGCCATTGCAACGGCTGCATCAAGGCCGATGATCTGGGTGCAAACCATGGCCATGGCCTCGCACTGGGTTGGGTTCACCTTGCCAGGCATGATCGAGCTGCCTGGTTCGTTCTCAGGCAAATGCAATTCCGCTAGGCCGGCCCGTGGGCCGCAGGCGAGGAGACGGAGGTCGTTGGCGATCTTGAGCAGGCTCACCGCGAGTAGCCGCAGCTGGCCCATTGCGTTGACCAGTCCGTCATGGCTTGCCATCACAGCAAACTTGTTTGGAGCTGAGATCAGGGGCAAGCCGCTTAGGCGCGCCAGTTCAGTTGCTGCTTGCTCCGCAAATCCTTCTGGAGCATTCAGGCCCGTACCAACGGCGGTGCCGCCCAGCGGTAGTGGGTACAGCTCCTGCAGCGATGTTTCGATTCGGGTCTTGGCACTGCTGAGTTGATCGCGCCAAGCTGAGGCTTCTTGGCCAAGGGTGAGCGGCACCGCATCCTGAAGGTGAGTGCGGCCAATCTTCACGATGTCTTGCCAGGCCTCACTTTTGGCGGCAAAAGCCTCGCTGAGTTCTTGGACTTCCGGCAAGAGTCGGTGTTGAATGCCCGCCGCGGCAGCGATGTGGATTGCAGCGGGAAAGGCATCGTTGGTCGACTGAGAGCAGTTGACGTGATCGTTGGGGTGTACCGGCTGATGGCTGCCTAATGGCTCCCCTTCGCTCCGCGATACGAGGTTGCTGATCACCTCATTGACATTCATGTTCGTTTGGGTGCCGCTACCGGTTTGCCAAACCCTTAAGGGGAACTGATCATCGTGACGCCCCTCGGCAATGTCAGCCGCCACTTTCACGATCAGGTCGCGTCGGTGGTCATCCAACACCCCCAGGCGAGCGTTCACGATCGCTGCCGCTTGCTTGATCTGCGCCAATGCATGGATCAAATCAACGGGAATGCGGTCCTCGCTGATCGCGAAATTCTGGAGAGATCGCTGGGTCTGTGCCCCCCAGAGGGCCTTGGCTGGCACCTCCACAGGCCCCATGCTGTCGTGTTCGGTCCTAGTTGTTTGGGTCATGACTTTGCGTCAGGGCGAAGCACCAGCACGATGATGAGCAGCATCCCGCTGACGCTCACCACCACGTAAATCCAGTCGGCATAGGGAGTCCAGAACATTGACTCAGAGGCCGAGTCGATCCCAGACCACCCCTAGGTTGGCTTGGTGCAGCTGGGTGCTGAAACACTCCGCCAGTTGGTCTGCATTGAGCTTATTGCTCACCTCGGGGTCGCCTTGAAGGTTGGCGCGGAAGTCACCACCATTGGTGTTCCAAGCGCTGTGGGCGTTGCGCTGCACCACTTCGTAAGCATCCTCCCGGCTCATCCCTCCATCCACGAGGGCGAGCAACACCCGCTGGCTGAAGACCACGCCTCCATAGACATTCATGTTGCGGATCATGTTTTCTGGGTAAACCCCGAGACCAGAGATGACGGCGGTCATCTCTCGCAGCATGAAGTGCAAGGTCACAGAGCAGTCAGGCAGCATCATCCGCTCGGTTGAGCTGTGGCTGATGTCACGCTCGTGCCAAAGAGCCACGTTTTCTAGAGCAGCCACCACATAGCTACGCAGCACTCGCGCTAATCCGCTGATGCGTTCGCTGCGAATCGGGTTGCGCTTATGGGGCATGGCCGAGCTGCCTTTCTGTCCCTTGGCGAAGCTCTCTTCGACCTCCAGAACATCGGTGCGCTGCAGGTTTCGAATCTCGGTCGCGAAGCGATCGAGTGAGGCCCCAATAAGGGCGAGGATTTGCACGTAGTCGGCATGGCGATCTCTGGAGATCACCTGGGTGCTGGCTGTGTCGGGCGTGAGTCCGAGAATCTCGCAGGTGAGCCTTTCCACCTCTGGATCCGTATTGGCGTAAGTGCCCATGGCTCCGCTGACCTGGCCTACGGCCACATCACGCTCAAGGCGAGCTAGGCGCTCATGATTGCGACGAGTTTCCGCTAGCCAACCAGCCAGCTTGAAGCCAAAGGTGATCGGTTCTCCATGGATCGCGTGAGAACGGCCGATCATCACGGTGGCTTTGTGTTCGGCGGCCAGCTTGGCAATCGCGTCGTCTAAGGCCGCCAACTCTTGGCGTAGGAGAGCGACGGAGGCTTTCAACTGCAGCGCCAAGCCTGTGTCAAGAACGTCGCTACTGGTCATGCCGACGTGGATGTACCGCCCGGCATCACCAACGTGCTCATTCACATTGGTCAAGAAGGCGATCACATCGTGGCGAACCTCGGCTTCGATCTCAAGGATCCGCTCCGGTTCAAACGCCGACTGTTCGCGAATCGTTTGCATCGCATCCTTTGGGACACGTCCGAGCCTGCAGTTGGCCTCACAGGCTGCAACCTCAACATCCAGCCAACTTTGGTATTTGGCACGGTCTGTCCAGATCTCGCCCATCTCGGGCAGGGTGTATCTCTCGATCAAGGGCCAGCGCGTGGCGACAACTCAACCAATGTATGGCGCTGAAGGCTTGGACATTACGGAAACCGCTAAGCCGATGTGAGGCGGCGATGCTCAACTTCCCACTGCACGTTCTGTCCCCAGGCTTGCTGACGTACCCAGCACAAGCCCCCACGGCATTCGATCACTTGAAAGGGCGGGAGGTCCTTGGGGTGGTTGTCGAGGGTGACGAACGAGCCAGGTGCGAGGAGCTCGAGCACGCGGTTCGACGCCTCGCTGGACTTGCGACAAAATTTGGCCCGAAGGGATTGGCGGCGTCCGCTGTTGATGCTGAAAACGTTGTTGGCTGACACGGACTTGCGTGCGGCTTGCGAAGATCTTCAGTGAGGTCTGCGGAACTCCTAGTGGAACTCCGGTATTTGTTTCGGTTTCACGGTGCTTTTATGTCGAAATGGCTCGTAAACAGCGTTTAGATCTCCACATGCTGACGTTGGGGTTGGTGGCATCCCGGCAACAGGCGCAGCAGCTCATTCGTGCTGGCAAGGTCAGAGACCATCGGGGCCAGCTGCTCGACAAGCCAGGTCAGACGGTTTTACTCGACCTCGAATTGATCGTGGAGCAGCCTCCTCGATTCGTGTCTAGGGGGGGTGAAAAGTTGCTGGCAGCGTTGGATGCTTTTCCTGTCTCGGTGGAGGGGCGCACCTGCCTTGACGGGGGAATTTCGACCGGTGGCTTTACCGATTGTTTGCTGCAACACGGGGCCCGTCGTGTTTATGGCATCGACGTTGGCTATGGGCAGACGGCCTGGAGTTTGCGCATTGATGAACGCGTGGTTTTGAAAGAGCGCACCAATTTGCGTCGCCTCAGCGCATCTGAGTTGTATGGGCCTGATGACGTCCTCCCAACCCTGGCTGTTGCAGATGTGTCATTCATCTCCTTATCTCTTGTCCTTCCAGCGATTCGCGCCTTGCTGGAACCTCAGGGGAGCGAAGCATTGGTGTTGGTGAAGCCTCAATTTGAGGTGGGACGCGACCGGGTGGGTAAAGGAGGGGTTGTGAGAGATGGTTTGGCTCACAGAGATGCAATTGCATCAGTGATCACAGCAGCAAACACTCTGGGCTGGAATGCCCAGGGTGTTGTGGGGTCACCAATTACCGGACC
>QCVQ01000012.1 GCA_003210315.1 Synechococcus sp. AG-686-F08
ATTGCGGATTAATCTCTATTGCTTTACTGAAGTCAGCGATTGCTCCCTGGTAGTCTATTAAATCAAACTTGGCAAGACCACGATTGTAGTAGGCATTGACATCTTGAGGGTTAGTCTCTATAGACATTGAGAGTTCAGCAATCTCATCTTTAATAGTAAGAATATCATCACTATTTAAATCTACTGCAGAATTAGAAACTTCTCCAGCAACATTCGATTGAGCACGACACCCAGTCATCAAAGGTGCCCCAAGCGCAAGCACAGACAGCGCAGCAGCAATGGCAGTAGTCCTACGAGACATATATGTGGTGCCTACTTCTATCAAGGTAGTCAAAGCAGACTGTGAAGGCAATGTGAGATAGAACTCGCAAGGGACTTAAACTGATTTAAAGCATTGCCCGTTGCTGAGACACCAATGGACTTCAAACGCCTAGCAACTACCCTCGGTGCTGGCGTGGCAGGTGCAGTGGTCATGTCTGCAATAGGTGCTCAAAAGTCTTATGTTCTTGCTGCTGCCTTAGTGTCAGGTTCTGGAAGCGCATTGATTCAGGCAAATAGGTCAGGCGCTAAGAGTTGTACTCAAAATGAGAGTCTTAATACACCAAATGAAGAGAATGAGTTAATACTTGAGATCAAAGACAAAGGATCAGTAGAAAAAGCACTAATTCATATTAAAGAAGGAAACGCTAAGTTACAATCAAAAGATTACCAAAGAGCAATTGCTGCTTACAATATGGCAGTTCAATACAATCCTAATGCTGGTACCGCGTATGCAAATCGAGGTGTCGCCAAAAAGGAGTTGTTTGACTATAAAGGCGCAATTAATGATTACAATAACGCAATTAGAATAGATCCCAATGATTATATTTCATACAATAATCGTGGAATTGTCAAAGACTGCGAAGGCGACATTAGAGGCGCGATCGCCGATTACAACAAGGCAATAGAGATCAATGCTCACTATCCCAACTCCTACTGCAATCGTGGAATTGCTAAAAGCAGTTTAGGTGATTTAGAAAATCTAGAAAACGCTATTTCTGACTTTAGCAAGGCAATAGAGTTAAATCCTGAAGATGCCGATACCGTTTACAATCCCGCTTGCGTCCATGCATACTATAATCTTGGGATAATTTATTCGAGATCCAATGAATTAGAGAAATCAATTGCTAATTATGATAAAGCAATAGAACTAAATTCACTGGGGAGTCAGTCATCGCACAAGCATTCATACTACAATCGTGCAGCGATTAAAAGCAGTTTAGGCGACTTCAAAGGTGCAATTGCTGACCTTGACCAGGCAATTGAAGGATCCACTAATTATCGTTCTCACGCCTATTATGTTCGTGGCATTATCAAGGATAGATTAGAGGATCACGAGGGTGCAAATTTAGATTTCTCTTTGGCAATAGAGGACAACGACCATGGGGTTGATACTTACTACCTGCATAGCATTTCAAGAAGAAGATCAGAGGAGCATATTTCAATAATCAATAATTGCAATATTGCAATCAGCACCAACCCTAATGATGGAAATTCTTTGTGCAAACGGGGTGCTGCCAAAGGAGCATTAGGTGATTTCTTTGGTGCAATTGATGATTACACTAAATCGATTCAAATCAATTCAGAAGATTATGTTGCGTATAGTGGGCGGGGCATTATGAGAAGCAATATAGGTGATCTTGAGAGCGCACTTCATGATTTTGATAAGTCAATAGAGATAAACCCGAATTATTCTGAAGGATATTTTCATAGAGGAAATTTTCACTACATTAGTCGACATGAGGCAGAATCAGACTACAGCAAAGTGATAAAGATTAATCCCGCAGATGCGCGTGCTTATGCAAGTCGTGGTGCAGCAAGAAATTGCAGATGTGATTACGCAGGAGCAATTGCTGATCTCGATAAGGCAATCCAGATATATTCAGATAATGCCTTCGCCTTCTTTATTCGTGGCAATGTCAAAGAAGAATCAGAGGACTATGACGGAGCAATCGCTGATTTCAAAATGGCAATAGAAATTAATCCTGATTTTACTGTTGCTCATGAAAATCTAGAATTATTAAATGATGAAGCAGAACCTTGAATCAATATCCACTTTACTGCAATAACAAAATAACGGAATAACAGACTGAAACTGGAAATCATTCATTTCAGTTCTACGACCAGTGCTCATCCCACTCTTGTTGCAACTCAGTAGGGGTAAGTGAGTTGTAGAACCCACGCCACTTCTTCTCTGAATTGGCATCAGACGCCACTAGAGACACGAGGAGGTCAATTGCTTGTTGCTCGCTGAAGACACGCCCTGACGAAGATTTGAGTTCCATATGCGGTCATCTTCGCGTTCTGATCGCTGGGTAAGTCCAAGCAGAAGAGGTCTCATGCATATGGGTTGGTCTTGGTCGAACCCAGAATTGGTCCAATAAAGAGGTCGTCAGGAGCAACGACACGGCAGTCCAAGAGACGTCATACACCTGTCTCATTTCTCGTCTCATAAAAACCTGCATATCAAGAAAGCAGTCAGTAACTGGTTTTCCTGGTTGGTCTTCTGCGAAAAGTCCAACCAATCTTTCTCTCGACTACTTTCTCCGTGCTGAGACGCAGTAGTATGTGTGGGTCAGCAATTTACCCATGACCGTCTTTCACAAGGTCAATCGATCTGGCAAAGCAAAAGTCCTTTCACCGGACGAACAGGACCTCATCAAGTCCCACCTGCCAGAGAAGTACCGACTCATTGCCGAAATCCTTTATTGGTCTGCCGGACGAATCAGTGAAGTCCTGAGCATTCGCGTCAGGAATTTGGTTGCTTCCACAGGAATGGTTCTGCTGGAACGCAAAACCACCAAAACAAAGAGCACCAGAGCGGTTTATTTGCCTCCAAAACTCATGGATTCACTTGTCAGAAGGGCATCTGGACTGCGATTGCGACCATCTGATTTCCTTTTCTTCAACCAGTCACCAACCCAGGTCACCGATCAGTTCATTCGCCCCCTGTCCTCTCAGTCATTCGACAAGGAACTCCGCAGGGTTTGCGACTGGAATGGTTTGAGCGGTATCTCCTCTCACTCCTTCCGCCGAACCCAATTAACTGAGTTGTATCGGGACGGTTGGTCTCTCAGAGAGATCCAGCACATCTCTGGTCACCGTTCTCTTCAGTCCCTGCAGGAATACCTGGACATCGACAAAGAGAAGGTGGTCGACAAATTCCGTCAACGCATGGAGGTCGGATCATGACCTCTTGGTCCCAAGAACGTCGACTGGAACTGGTGTTCGACAAAACACTGAACGACATTCACAGACGAATGCAGAAGGTCTCCAAAGGGGACAGGAAGGCACTCAGAAGAGAGTTCCAGGGTTGGTTCAGCAATGACTGGAGTGACCTGGACATCCTGTGGTTAAAGCACTTTCAGCATTGGGAGGACCAATGAAAATCCACATCCAATACCAGGACCAGTTCGGTTCTTGGAAGCACTACCAAACAAAGCAGAACGAAGCAGATGCGTTCCGTGTTGCTTCACGGAGAGCACAAAGCACCGGGAAGAGGCACCGTCTAGTGGATGACAGAGGTCATTTGTTGGACTTGATTGATGCCTGAACTTAATCACTCTCTATGTTATTCAGGTCAATCACGACAACTCCCTGCTCATTTGGATACCAACCACGATTTTTCTTTTTCAGACCAGTGACCAGGTAACCAAATTGAATCCCATTACCCAAGTACGGAAGCATCATGTCACCATATTTTGCGATCTCTTTTTCGGACAAAATCTTACAAACACGTCTTCTAACTTCCTGCTCAAATGGTTGTCGTTCAAAGACCATCTTTCCTTCACTTAGGTTCTTAAGAAGTTGAATCTGGCACTCGTTTCTAGCGATATTACGGATGACATTGAGTTCGGCAGATTTTCTGTGCTTCTTGGATCGTTTCTTGCTTTTGACAGGTTCCGACTCAGAAATTTCTGCTAGTTCCCTTTCAGCGTTTTCTGACTGCTCTTTGATGTCTTCAACTGCCTGAGTCTGATTGTTACTAATTTCAGTCGCAAATTCCTTAAAATCGATACGGAATGATGGATCTAACAATTCATCTCTCATGACCTGGGAGATGCTTGCTGCAGAAGGAAGATCTCCAGTTAATGTCTCTACAAGGTCGACGAATGCCTTCCTCCTGGGCAGTGATTTGTTCGCGAAGACCTTCTTGGAGATAAATGCTGGCGCTTCTCCAACTTGCTGATTTGAGATGTATTCCGATAGTTCATTCGTAAAAGCAACAAGATCTGAACTACCTAATTGAGAGATTTCCTCTCGAAATCCACCATTGCCAATACTTTGGTTGTTTGTGATATACCGAGCAAGTTCAATAGAATGTGGTGTGGTTACCTCATATCTCATCGCCCCCTTGTCTGAAATTCGATAGTACTGAGTGAATTTGCCGATATAAAACTTGAAGAGGTTGATTTCTGAACTTGCGGATGCGGCAATATTGAGCACCAGATTTGGAATATCTCTTTTAGATGCTTTGATCAGATATTCGCCAAGTTTGTGGACCTCAATTGTTCTTCCACTGTTGGGTTCCAACCAATACCTGATCCGCTTACTGACAAAGGTCCTGTAGTCCTTTCTTCGATGGCAGAAGGCACGAATGACCACGACCCCGTCTTCGTAGTCGTAGATCTCTTCGGTTGTGATATCTCTTCTGGTTTCGTTGCCGTGCTTGTCCGTGTAGTCGATGGTTGCGTCGACAGAGACCTCTCGCAACTCACAGGACAGAGTGCTGGTGTCGAAGGTCTCCTCGTTCTCTTGAGGGACTTCTTCAGCATCCTTGATTTCCTCCTTGACGACAGGAGGAGTCGTCATTGGCAGGGAAACAGAGGTCGTGTTCTTGTCCTGTGACTCCTTCTGGGACTTATCGATCAGGAACTTGGTGAGGTCATCACCTTTCAGATCAGAGGACGCATCCTGTTTGCCCGTATATCTCTCCCGGTAGGACGAGAGAGGTTTGTCCCATGCAGCAATGGGTTCGTCCTTCTTCTCGATTACTGGCGGTGGTGGTGCAGGTATGGAGATAGGTGCCGTGTTCTTGGTCTGTGACGCCGATAAGGACTGCTCAATCGATTGCTTGAGGGTTTCGTCTTTCACTCCTGCAGGGAGTGGTGGTTTGCCATCTGCTCCATAGAGACCTCTCTCGTGTCCCTTCCTATATGACTTTCTCAGTTCCTCATAGAAGGAATCTCCCACAACGGACCGCAAGGCACGCTTCAACCAAGTGCGGAGACCCATTTGCGAGGGGGATAGATCTCCTGATTTTATCCTTGATTTTCACTCAAGACCCTTCCATAAGGAATCATCTTTTTTGAGGTCTCTGATCTTTTGTTGGCGGTCATCCAGTGATTCTGCCCCTGCTCTTTTGCTCTTCTTCTTGCCTCTGTTCTTTTTCTCGACAAGCACGGATAAATTTGCGTCCTCCCGGAAGGTCTTAAAAGACTTTGGTGCATACTCCTTGTGCTTCTTCTCTTCGTGATAAAGAGGATTGCCTCCGACATAAATCAGATTGTCATCTGAGTCAGGTTTGTCTGCACTGGGCACATCGACAGTGTTGTCCTTTGGATCAGTATTAGTGATCTTCACCTTTTTGCTTTTACTCTTCCGTTTTCTAGTCATGACTGCTCCCATTTCAAAAATGGTTGTAAGTATCCGTTCGATAATTGAGAATTCAATATCCCAGTCCATACCCTTTCCTCTGATGAACTAGTGAAGACCATTTGAAAATGCATTTTGCATCGTCAGTGAACTCAACAGTTTTGGATTGATTTCTTGCATTCCTTCAGGTTTTGTGGAAACAATCCAGTCAGTTATCTATGGAGTGATTTTGTCCGCGAAAAATTAGTGCATACGAATAGTCCTGCCCTGCTTGGGATCCTGCGGATGGGTCTGCCAAAAAATCTTGCCGATCAGCAGATTCCACTGACGCATATCTCTTACATTTCTCTCGCCTGGTTCTGAATACATATTTTGCCTCGTTTTGCTCTGTTAATTCGTTAATCTGTTGGGTCGAAGGTCAGAAGACCTTTTTGCCCGTCCTCTTCATTTGCTGGTAAGTCATAGATACAAGAGTCTCCAGGACCGCAGTTGGATTCATGGAGTGCTTTCTAGATAATGCCGCCAACATTGAATATGTTGGGTCATCCACTTTCAGTTGTTTACTCATGAGAAAATTGCCATATTGTCCTGAACCTTGGAAGGTAGTGCCTTAAATATTTTGTTTTTAATCCATCCCGAACGAGTGGAATATTCGCTCTTTCTGAGTTGGTCAAATGCCTCTAGAAGGCATAATTCGTCCTCTGTGAAATGGACCGTGATATTCTTTCCTGTTGGCAATGTGCGCATAGATCTGCTTCTTTGATGTTGCGTAGTTTGGTTTCTTGTTTATAGAGTTCCTCTGCGATCAGAGGATGCAACTAGTCAAGGTCCTGGTCATCAAGTTTTGACCTGTAATCCGTGACTAGTTCTGCTAAATACGAACAGAACCCTTTCCTTTCTGTCATGATTCCCCTTCCAACTTTTTGGGAGGGGATTTTTGTGTTCAACTCAATAAAAATCCCCTATTTTCAATAAAAAAAGGTAAGTTTATGTTGGGCACACTATTATTTATGTAATTCCGTATCTTAGGGGCATTTTTTTCGTTAGAATGCAGACTTGAGATGAATCGCGCAAGTATATTTAAAAAGGTATTTAAAAGGTTTTTATATCAAATCAAAAACAACAGAATAACGAATTAACAGATGGTTTTGTGATACAATTAGTACAAATAATAGGTTTAACTTATGGACTTCAATACGTTAGAAGATGGTGGTAGGCAGATTGTTATCAGTAAATCAGAGTTTCAGTAATTTGAGATTTGTCTGGGTGGAAAAGGTGGTTTGTATATGACTGCAGACAAGACTCACCTAAAGGTTTTTCGGCACTCTCCCAGTCGTGTTGAGGATCCTTATCAACCACTTTGTCAGATTCAATTGGTTGATTACACCGCATAAATAGATCGTGATAGAGGATATTTTCTGAGCACTGCTTGCTGCCAAGGCAGTGCTTTTTTATGCCTGCAGACCTTGTTCCAACAAGGCATCAGACCAGGCAACCATGAAGTCCCTTCGTTCCTCCATCATCTGACTCTTGTCATAGGAACCACGGATCTTGTCGCCAAAGGTGTGTGCCATCTGCCTCTGGATGATTTCGTGGTCGACCTTGAGCACCTCTTGCCCGGCAGTGAGAGCAAGGTGCCTGAACCCATGAGCAGTGGTCAGACCCTTGTATCCCATCTTTTTGATATGGGCATTCAGAGAGTCCTTGTGAACGTGCTGATACTCCCTGCCCCGGGGACTGAAGAAGACGTACTCGTTCCCTCCATTGAGTTGCCTCAACTCTTTAAGCACCTCCTTTAAGGGAGCAGTCAAAGGAACCTGATGCGCCTTGCCCGTCTTCATCCGGTCAGCAGGAATTGTCCATAGGTCCTTCTTGAGGTCGAACTCTTCCCACCGAGCAGGAGTGAGTGACCCGACCCGTAAGAAGGTCAGAACCAGGACCTTCACTGCCAAACGCACCACCAGAGCAGCATTGGCATCGTTCCTCTCCAGATCCTCAAAGAACTTGGGTAACTGGTCCCACTCCAGAGATGGATTGGACTTGGACGGAGGTGCTGCGCGAGTAGTCCGATCTGGAACTGCTGGGTTCTGGTTTCTCTCCATCCATCCCATAGACACTCCGTAGTCGAAGCAGGACTTCAGTACTGCCAGGCACTTATCGGACTGAGACCCCTTCCCTCTAAGAGTGATCTTCTGCTTTGCGGCAAGAACGACCTCACGACCATTACGACCGTCTTTTCCTGTTGCGTCCCACGACAACTGTTTAACGGGGGTGTCAGCACCCAGTTCGGGCATCATCTGGTTAACCAACTTGTTGCGGTAGTCCTGCACCGTCCTTGGTTTCATCGGTTTGGGTTGCTTGGTCGAACCCCATGCCAAGTAGGCATCCACCAATTGCTGGAACGTCGGACCCTGACTCTTTTTCTCGACTTGCTGCTTCTTCGACTTCTTCAGATCTCTGGGGTCGTTCCCCGTATCTCTGCTCCAGGTCCTGATGCGGTCCCACTCGTCGCGTGCCTTCTTCAGAGACCACTTGCCTACCCCTTTGCCATAGGGACCGATCTGAACCTCTACCTGCTTTGCTCCTGCACCAGGTGGATGTCTCATCCGACCGACGAAGTACTTCCCACCTCCTCTTTGCCGGGGATAGACCACGATGTAGAGGGAATCGCCTGCGGAGACGACTTTTCTCTTGTCTCCTGCCTCTAACGACCTGACTTCCGAGTCAGAGAGGGGCATCTGAGAAATACCACAACACTACATTTTTACCACAACAGTCAAGGGTGATACCACAACAAATACCACAACAAAACTGCGGCACTGGGTGCGATTCGGTGGGAAACCATGGGACACGACAAAACCCCAGACCCATTGCGCTGCAACGGATATGGGATCAGATGAGTCCCCGTGGGACAAACTTCAAACGGAGAGGGTGGGATTCGAACCCACGAGGGTGTTACCCCTACACGATTTCGAGTCGTGCGCATTCAACCGGGCTCTGCCACCTCTCCAAACGCTTTACCAGCGTTTTCCCACCTTAAAGCGCCACGGCCTGATTGCTTGAAGCGATGGAGCTGTGTATTCACGCGCAACTGCCATCGCCTGTCTTGACCATGCAGCGGACGAAGCATCAAACCGGGACTTTGAAGGCGTTGACCTGGCAGCAATGGAGGCTGCCCTTGATGCTCCGCCTGCACGGTATGCGCCAAGGCCGTCCAACAATCCATATGGTCACTCGCCACTGGGTCCATCACCACCAGCCAATCCAGGCGTCGGTGTCCGTACCCCTGCCCAAGCTGCTGAGCCAACTGGCAACTGAGCAAATCCCCATGACTGCTCATCAGCGCAGCGCGTCCTTGGTGACGGGCCATTAGCCACTGCCTTCCCCACTGCCGCACCATTACAACCTCATCGCTGAGCTGAACACTGGCTTGCATCAGCGTGGCCAAGAGCAAAAGAAGGCAACCCCTTAATCGCCAGCGTTGCAACGACGGCAAGGCCCAAGGGAGAAGAGCCAGCACAACGAGCAACACCACCCAAGGCTGCGGATGCCCCGTCAGCAACTGGGCATGGGGCCAGCCGCTCATCCAACTCACCAAAGCGATCAACAACAACGCCAACTGCTGTACTGGCCAAACCAACACCGGCATCACCACTGCAGCGATCGCCGTTGGCAGCATCAAGATGAGCAGCGCCAGGGTCATCGCCGCAAGGGTGAGCGGTGCCAGCAGAGGCGCAGCGATCAGGTTGCTAACCAGCGAATACAAGGGCACAGACCCAAAATGCAGGATTTGCAGGGGAAGGGTCCAGAGCAACGCCGCCACTGGCACCGATAGGGCAGGGGCCAAAACCCGCATCCAATGCTGAGGACAACGCTGGAGGAGCCACTGCTCTAGAGGCTGCGAACTGAGCACTAAACCAGCCGTGGCAGCAGCACTCAGCTGAAAACCAATGGAACGCGCCCAGGCAGGGTTCAGCAGCAGCATCACAACCAAGGTGCTGAGCAGCACCCCCAAGGGTTGAACGCGTGAGCCCCGTTCTCGGATCAAAAGGGCGGTAGCTCCCATCAACACAGCGCGAACAACCGATGGCTGCCCGCCAGCCAGCGCAAGAAAAACAGCCAGCGCGCCCACTCCAGCTCCCAAGCGCAAGGGCATGCCACCCCTGCGCGTGAGCGCAAGCGTGGCTCCTAACAACACCGAAAGATGAAATCCCGATGCTGCTAATGCATGGGATAGTCCCGCGACGCGAAACGCCTCTCGCAGCTCCGAGCCAAGCTCAACTTGGGCACCCCCAAGCACCAACGCCGCCAGTAGTCCACCTGAGTGCTCTCCGGCTAAGTCTTGAAATTGAGCGGCGATCTGCCGGCGCCCATCAGCCAGTGGCGTGTGATCTTGATGGATGAGCTCCACTTGCTTGGTGCGGAATTGGGTCCAACTCCCCCGTGCCGCTAAGCGTTTAGCTGGATTGGGAAGCAGGGGATGGGTTGCGATGGCCGGAGTCACAAGCTGACCCTGAGCCCGTACCAACGAGCCTTTGCGCAACATCTGAAAGCAGGGATCCACAACCAGTTCGGTGCGACCATCCCGAACCTGGCCAGATAGATGGTTCACCTGCAGCAGGACTTGGCAGCGCCCCCTACGCACAGGTGCATCAGCGATGGCGCGGCCCTCAATCACCAAAGGCTTTTGATCGGAATCGCTTGGCACAAGCTGAAGCGGATCCAGTGGTGTGGGCATGGCCTCTTGCCCTGTCGACGAGCGCAGCAACAAGCCACACAGCACCACCAAAAGAACAAATCCCTTCCAGCCTGGAAGTGCAAACCTGCGGCAGATCAGCACAACAGCCGCAGCAAGACCAACCAACACCACACAACAGTGCTGCATCCCCTGGGATAAGGCCGCTCCAAGTTGGGCGGCAAGCATCAATAAAACCAGCCAAAGAGCAACGTTCATCCACGCTGAGCGATCAAGCTGGTGAAAGCATTCCCCCTAAAAAAATTTCGTCTACATATAGTTAGACCAAAGGAGAGAAACAATCTCTTACAAATGTCTATTTATTGATTCAAGTCACCACCCATGACTCAAAAATAATCTCAGGAATGATTTGCCGCGGCGGCAGCTGTTGGCTTCAGCAAAGGAAAGCCGAGAGCCTCCCGTTCTGCCAACCAAGCCTCAGCGACTTTTCGGGCCAGATTGCGTATCCGTCCAATGGTGGCGGTACGTTCCGTCACCGAAATCACGCCACGGGCTTCCAGCAGATTGAAGGTGTGGCTGCACTTCAAAACAAAGTCGAGAGCAGGAGCCGGCAAATGTTGTTCAATCAGATCAGCGGCTTCTGCCTCGTAGATAGCAAAGAGCTGTTTCAGGCGATCGGGATTGGATGCTTCAAAATTAAATTGACACTGCCCCTTCTCGAAAGGAAGCCAAATATCCCCATAGCTGCGTTCAGCGTTCCAGCTCAAATCCCAGATGCTTTCCACATCCTGTAAATACATTGCTAAGCGCTCCAAGCCGTAGGTGATCTCAATGGAGACGGGCTTGCAGTCAATGCCGCCACATTGCTGGAAGTAAGTGAACTGGGTGACCTCCATGCCGTCTAACCACACCTCCCAACCCACACCCCACGCACCAAGGGTTGGGGACTCCCAGTTGTCCTCTACAAAACGAATGTCATGATCCGCAGCACAAATTCCTAAGGCAGCAAGGGAAGCTAGATAGGTTTCCTGGATGCCATCGGGAGAGGGCTTAATCAGCACTTGGTATTGGAAGTAATGCTGCGCCCGATTGGGGTTATCGCCATAACGACCATCGGTGGGGCGCCGGCAAGGCTCTGGATAAGCAACCGCCCACGGCTCAGGTCCAATCGCCCGAAGCACCGTATGCGGGCTCATGGTTCCAGCACCCTTTTCAGTGTCATAAGGCTGCAACAACACACAGCCCTGCTCTCCCCAAAAGCGATTCAGCGTGCTGATGATGTCCTGGAAGTGCATACCGAGCAGGGGCCTAGAGAGAAGGGTTGGACTTGCTCACTGAGTTCAGCGCTATCGCAAGCCATGGAGCGCAGATCGGACGATTGCGATTTGGGCCAGCAACGCAGAGAACCTGTGGAGCTAAAAGGCTAGTCGAGCACAGGCTTCTGGCCTAAACAGAGCAGCACGCTCTCGCCTCAGGCGGATTTAGTAGCGACTTGCTCACCATTTCGTCATACATCCGCCAGCTCAAAAGCCAAAGTGATGGAGCGAAAGCAAGACGCGCTGAGAGGGGTTGAGAGCCCTCTCATTTTTATGGCTTCTGAGCGGGGGGCCCGCACAGGTTCCGTTGGCCTCCACCCCTCACGTCGCAAAGTTCTCCACAATTGTTCGGCCTGTTCACGGCGCAAATGTTGCCGTCGCGTTAACAGCGCCGGCTCACGCAGGAGCACCCCAAGCGCCCAGCAGCAGCTTTACGACTTTCCAAGGCTTTTCAGGAACGGAGACCCGCTTTAGCAAACAATCAGCTCGCCTAAAACCTGAAGGATTCCCACAGAACAATTCAACAAAAATCGCAGTGTTTTTCCTAGAACCAGATCATTGTGATATTTTTCAAGGCAAACAATTTATATTTTCTTTAAACCACTTGACAGCCCTTAGTAGCGAAACTGCTGAAAAATCTTGACAGGTATTTCTTTGTCATCTGCTGAACGACGAACAGTTGCATCACGAGCAACATCCAATTCAATGCATTCAAAAGACCGCAGCTCTTGATCATCCGTGCATTCACGGCGCTGATATTCAACCTTGTTCACGATCCGATCCTGAATGGTTTTTTTCTGAGGAATCTTGGCATCCTCGCCAACAGCCGATTCACGCGGGCCAAACGAACACAGCTCCTTAGCCAGGTTCGACTCTGCTTTCTGAAGACAACGATTATATTCCGCCTCTATTCTTTTTCTCATCGATTGATCAATCTGAGATTTTAGTTTCTTTTTTTCGAGCTCCGTCACGGGCACCGTACGCCGCACCGTTGTCAGCGTTTCCACGACATAAATACCGCCTAAGGCAATCCATTCATTCGCAGCAGTTTCAGCCGCCTCCCTGGACTGAAAAATGGAGCCGTCAATCTCACTGGAGGCAGGAACTGTGCGCCTGGCGTTGGAGTAAAAGAGACCCGCATAAACCAACATGCCCACCAAGCCGCTGCCAACAACGGCTACGAATAAAGCCAGCGTGGAGGGGCTTTTCAATCAACAACGGGCAAGCAATAAAAATCTAGCAGGCATCAGCCAGGCAATAAGAATCAACGATCTAAGCAAAAAACAAAGATCTCAATTCAATCGATTGAGATCAGATCAAATCCAAAAATTGCGACACCGATCCAATTTTGCTCAAACAAAGTCGTCCCATTTAATAGAGCGACTCATACGCCCGGACCTAACCCATTGCAAAGCAGCGATCAAGATGGGCGACGGCGTACTGATGACGGGAGCGAGAGCGGGACATGCTTGGGCTAATAATCCCCAACCAAAAGCGACCGTCTCCCTGCACGACAAGCACAGGTTTGCTCGCCCGTTTTCCCTGGGATTTCAGCAGAGACAGGCTGAGCTTGTCCGCGACCTCCGCACCTTGCGGTTTCGATCGCAGCCTGGCCAAGACAGGATTCACCTGTGCCACGGGAAGGAAGGTGGCCTCTTGGGACTCGGTGACCAGGATCATCCCGTCTAGCCATGCCACCTCCACCAAAAGATCTTCAATCGAAGCCAGCAAGGAGGGGATGGGGAAGGCCAAACGGACAGCTCCGTTTCTTAATGTTTTCTTCCTAATCCCAAATCCAGATTTATCGCGGAAATCTCAACATGCCTCAAAGTTCCTTAACGAATTAAAAGCAGCACGCCCATCTGTCCGCCGACCAAAGGTCGATGCTGTGCCGCTTTAAACCCTGCAGCAACCGCCTGACTCTCCTGCTCCGCTCCTGTGAGGAACTGCTTCACGCTCGTTTCCAAATAGGCGTACTGGTCGGCAAGCCCCATGCCAGCGGCGACAGGAACGACGACCCGACGTAGATAGGTTCGCTGAAACGCTGCCGCTGCACTGCCTTCTGGCAAGCGGTTGAAGTCCAAAACCGCAGCGCGCCCGCCGGGCTTCAGCACCCGTGCCATCTCCTGGAACCCCAAGAACGGGTCCGCCAGGTTGCGTAAGCCATAGGCCATCACAACCCCATCAAAATCTTGATCCGGCAACCCGGTGTCGAGGGCATCCGCTTGCATCCATTGCACCGGCAGCCAAGGCTCCCGACCTGATCGTTCAGCAGCCAAGCTGAGGGGTGCCGCTGCGGCATCAAGGCCCAAAACCGAACCATCCGGTCTCAGCTTTCTTGCCAAGGCAAGAGCGAGATCACCTGTGCCACAACACAAATCCAGCCAACGCTCGTCAGGTTGCGGACTCAACCAAGACAGAAGTTGACGCTTCCACTGTCTGTGCAGCCCCAAACTCAGCAGGTCATTCAGACGGTCATAGCGGGGAGCAACGGCGTTAAACAACGCCTCCACCGCAGCAGGATCACGAGGTTTCACAAGCAGCTCAAAGAAGCAATCCGTTCAAAGTCATCACCATCACCGTGGCCAAACCAACCGCGGCTGAACACACCAAGCAGCCCGCGAGCATCAACGAAAATTCCTGTTGATCGATAGCTGACTGCATCAATTGCAGTGCCCACGCCAGCAACGCAATCACCACCACGACCAAGAGGATTCCCACAGGCAAGGCCTGCTGACGCGTCATAAAGGGGAGACCACCGATCAAAAATCGCCTCTTCGATGCCTTTAATTTAAGACGCAACCTCAGGCTCTAAGGGCCTGATCAGCAAACCGCGTACTTGCAAATCCTGCTTGATTTGCTCAACGCTAAGAACTCCGTCATGAAGGAGTGAGGCCAACAAAGCCGCCGATGCCTGGCCGCCCTCCGGCCCGGAATCGAGGGCTGCAGCGATGTGATCCATACAACCGGCCCCACCCGAGGCAATCACCGGAACCGCAACGGCCTGCGCCACTGCTCTCGTGAGCGCTAGGTCGTACCCCGCTTGGGTTCCATCGCCATCCATCGAGGTGAGCAAAATCTCTCCCGCACCAAGGGCCGCAACCCGACGCGCCCAGTCCACCGCATCCAATCCCGTATTTTCGCGGCCGCCTTTCACATAGACATCCCAGCCACCACTCGGGCGACGCCGGGCATCAATCGCCACAACAATGCACTGACATCCAAACCGCTCAGCACCTTCAGACACCAGTTCAGGGCGACGAACAGCCGATGAATTCAGACTCACCTTGTCGGCACCAGCACGCAGCAGTTCAGTGATGCCCTCCACTGACGCGATTCCTCCTCCCACCGTGAACGGGATCGTCACACTCGCTGCCGTACGACGCACGAGGTCCACCAACGTGGCGCGTCCCTCATGGCTGGCCGCAATATCAAGAAACACCAATTCATCGGCTCCGGCCTCGCTGTAACGACAGGCCAATTCCACCGGATCGCCTGCATCACGCAGACCCACAAAATTGACACCTTTCACCACCCGGCCCTTGGCCACGTCGAGGCAGGGAATCAAACGAAGAGCGACCATGTCAGTTGAAAAGAGGCTGTTAGTGTTGCGGCCACTTCTCAAGCCTGGCAGGCCATGTCACAGCAGACGTCAGTCACGATCGACATCGGCTCAAAGGTCCGAGTCACCCGAGTCCGCGATCGCATTCCCGGTGCGCTGGTGGAACTACTGAAAAAAGACTCCACAGGCACCGTGGTTGATTTCCGCACTGTCGACGGGAAAGGAATCGGCGTGGTCGTTCAGCTCAGTGATGGCTCAACCAGCTGGTTCTTCGAAGACGAAATCGCGCCCGGCTGAGGATTGACCTAGTGAGTGACGCCCGTCAGCTGCTCGGAATGAAAGGTGCCAGTGGCACCTCCAACATTTGGAAGCTGCGCTTGCAGCTGATGAAACCAGTCACCTGGATTCCCCTGATTTGGGGAGTGGTGTGTGGTGCCGCGGCAAGCGGCAATTACGAGTGGCGCCTTGACCACGTGGGCGCTGCGCTGGCCTGCATGGTGATGAGTGGCCCTCTTCTGGCTGGCTACACCCAAACCATCAACGACTACTACGACCGTGAGATCGATGCGATCAACGAGCCATATCGGCCGATCCCTTCAGGTGCCATCAGTCTCGGCCAAGTCAAAGTTCAGATCTGGGGACTGCTGATCGCTGGCTTAGCGGTCTCTTGGGGTTTGGATGTTTGGGCAGGGCACAGCACTCCCGTGTTGTTTCTGCTCGCCCTTGGCGGCTCCTTTGTGAGCTTCATCTATTCAGCTCCTCCCCTCAAGCTGAAACAGAACGGCTGGTTGGGCAATTACGCCCTCGGGGCCAGTTACATCGCTCTGCCCTGGTGGGCGGGTCAGGCCCTCTTCGGCCAGCTCACCTGGGCGACGGCTCTACTCACGCTTGCCTACAGCCTCGCGGGCTTGGGGATTGCCGTGGTCAACGACTTCAAAAGTGTGGAAGGTGATCGCGCTCTCGGCCTTCAGTCACTCCCTGTTGCATTTGGGATTGGCCCCGCAAGCTGGATCAGCGCTGGGATGATCGATCTCTTCCAACTCCTGATGGTTGCGGTTCTGATCGCAATCGGGCAGCATTTCGCAGCTGTCCTGCTGGTGTTGTTGATCGTGCCTCAGATCACTTTTCAAGACATCTGGCTGCTTCGTGATCCAGTGGAATTCGACGTGAAATATCAAGCCAGTGCCCAGCCCTTTCTTGTACTAGGAATGCTGGTGACAGCTTTGGCGATTGGCCACAGTCCCCTGACGCAGGGAATGTGAATCGCACCCGTCGTCACTGGATCCTGATCGCAGGCGTCGCCGTTGCGATTGGTAGTGGTGCTGCGCTGGGGCAGGCCGCCATTACGCGAGCGATTGATGCGACCTTGCCGGATGCAAGAGGGATCAATCTTTTCAATCGGCCCGGGACGATCACGCTTCTCTCGAGCAACGGCAAGGTGATCCAAAAACTCGGGCCAGCCACCCGAGAGAAGATCAAACCAGGGCAAATGCCCCAGCTCGTGATGCAATCCTTCATCGCCGCTGAAGACCGCCGCTTCTTTGAGCACGACGGCGTTGATATCTGGGGAATCGGACGGGCGGTCGTCACCAATTTGAAGCAGGGCTCTGTTCGCGAGGGAGCGAGCACGATCACCCAACAACTGGCCCGTACGGTGTTTTTGAGCCAGGACCGAACGGTCACGCGCAAACTCAAAGAAGCAGCACTGGCCTACAAGCTCGAGCGACAACTGAGCAAGGAGCAGATCCTCGAGCAATACCTGAATTTTGTGTATCTCGGATCCAGCGCCTATGGCGTCTCCGATGCGGCTTGGGTGTATTTCTCCAAGCAACCGGAGGAGCTCAGCCTTCCAGAAGCCGCTCTGATCGCGGGGATGCCACCAGCGCCCTCGCTTTATTCACCACTGGTCAACCCTGAGATTGCCCTGCAAAGGCGCAGCATCGTGCTCAGCCGCATGGAGCAGGAAGGGTTCATTACCTCGGGTGAAGCGGAAGAAGCTCGCAACAGCCCACTGGCACTCAAACCAGCCATACCGAAGTACTACAACAGCACGGCTCCCTATTTCACAACTTGGGTGGCCCAACAGCTGCCCACCTTGCTCACCCCAGAACAACTGGAGGTGGGTGGCCTCAAGATTCGCACCAGTCTCAATCTCGATTGGCAACGCAAAGCCCAGAAGGTGGTGCGTGAAATCGCACCGAATGGCACCGAAGGCGTGATCGTTTCGATTGCGCCTGGCACCGGATTAGTGCGGGTGATGGTGGGAGGAAAAAACTTTTACTCCAGCCAGTTCAACCGCGCCACCCAGGCCCTGAGATCGCCAGGCTCCACGTTCAAACTGTTTCCCTACAGCGCAGCGATTAACGCGGGCGTTAAACCAGAGGATATTTTCTTAGACAAACCGCGCTGCTGGAACGGTTACTGCCCCAAAAACTTTGGCAAAAAATATTTTGGCAACATTTCTCTCGCAGACGCCTTAAAGAATTCGCTCAACACGGTTGCGGTGCAATTGCAGGACAAGGTGGGCTTTGATCCCATCATTGCGATGGCCAACAATCTCGGGATTGGCAACAAACGCCCTCTCGGCCGGTACTACCCGATGGCCATCGGTGCCTATGAACAAACCGTTTTGGATATGACAGCAGCCTATTCCGCTGTCACCAACCGCGGTGTATACGTGAAGCCCACCGCCTTTGAAGAGATTCGTGGTCCTGGTGGCGACGTGCTTTGGAGCCGCAGAGTCGATGGCGACCGCGGCAAGCGCGCCATGGATAGTGATGTTGCCGACACCATGAATTGGATGCTGCAGCGCGTAGTGAGCGGCGGCACTGGAATTGCAGCCAAGCTGGATGATCGCCCCGTAGCCGGAAAAACTGGAACATCAGAGGGAGGACGCGATATCTGGTTCATCGGCTCCATTCCCCAACTCACCACTGCCGTTTGGTTTGGTCACGACAACAACGCTGAGACCAAGAGCAACAGTGGCGAATCCGCCTGGGCCTGGAAGCAATTCATGAATCAAATCAAGTCTGAATTCCCAGCACAAAAGTTTCCAGCCAAGCCCAAAACGGTACGACCGGTTCTTCAACGAGCTGGGAAAAAGAAAGCGAGCGACCCCAATAAACCGAATCCTGGTGATGGTCCCCTTCCAGATCGTGATCTGTTTGGTGAAACGGATCCATCCAATGACAATGCGGGCGCTCCGAAACCCGCACCCACTCCGCGCTACGTGAGCCCATCGGGTGGCCCCCCAGTGGACGAATTCTTTAGGCCTTTGCCAGTGCAGTGATCGGTGCATTGATCACTGCGGTGTAAAACCCATCACCGCCTTCGGGATCTGGCCAACGCTGCTGCTCGGACTCCAACTGAAAATCAGCGTGCTCCTGAAGCAGCTTGTTGACTTGGGCCAAATTTTCGGCGGGATGAATCGTGCACGTTGCGTAAACCAATCGCCCACCAGGAGCGAGCAGGGGCAGCATCGCCGCTAGCAATTGCGCTTGCAGCGGCAATAGCTCCTCCACCGTGGCCGGAGTGACGCGCCAACGGGCATCGGGATGACGGGACAAGGTCCCTAGTCCCGAGCAGGGAACATCCAGCAAAATGCGTTGGAAGAAACCACGCCATTCAGGCTGTTGCGCAAGCAGGTTGGTCGCATCCGCTGCCAGCGCATGGATCGAACCGCATCCAAGGCGTGCCGCGTTAGCCGCCACTCGCTTTAAGCGACCAGCTGAGCGATCCACCGCCCAGATCTCACCCCCATCCCCCATCAGCTCGGCCAAATGGGTTGCCTTGCCGCCAGGAGCGGCACAAGCATCAAGAATCCGATCTCCAGGCTGAGGCGCTAACAGCGGAGCCACCGCCTGGGCAGAGCGATCTTGCACGCTCCAATGCCCCTGTTCAAAACCAGGCCAACGGCGCAAATCTCCCGCAGGCGCAAGCACCTGCAACCCATCTGGGCAACCCTCGATCGGTTGCGTCGGCACCCCCGCCTCGGCTAATTCAGCCGCCACCACCTCCGGCGTACTGCACAAGCGATTCACGCGCAGATCCAAGGGGGGCACTTGATTACAGGCGACAGCCACACGCTCGGCCTGGTCAGAACCAGACCAGCTCAACAGGCTTTCAGCAAACCAAATCGGCAGGGAATGACCGAATGCCAAACGTTCGGCGGGTGGGTCAGGCACGGGCAGGGTCTCGCCTGCCTCCTTGGCACGAAGGGCCGAGCGAAGCACCCCATTCACCACGGGCGACAGCTTGGAGAGCCGGTGGCGCTTCGCCAGCTCCACCGTGGTGTCTACCGCTGCTGCAGCGGGGATGCGCTGCATGCGCAGCACTTGGTACAAGCCGAGATGCAAGAGCCAACGCAACCGGGGCGGTTGTTTATGGGCTGGAACTTTGCCGAGACGATCGAGCCAACCATCCAGCCATTGACGCCAGCGAATGCATCCGTAGGCAAGCTCGGTGGCCAGGCCGCGATCCGCTGGAGACAGGGGATTTTGACGAAGGGCCCGCTCTAGGGCCACATCGGCATAGGCACCCGCAGCAACGGCCTCAAGCACCTCCCAGGCCAAACGACGCGCCGGTAAACCAATCTTGGCGCCGTTGACTTCGGGCTCACTCACGGGCAATGGCGAATTGGTTGATCTCTAGAGCTAGCGCCTCGAGGTCCGGCGTCCAGAGAAATCGCTTTAAAGGGAGCCGACCTTCTCCATCCACAGGAATTCCCTCTGCGATCAAAAGTTGCCGCTGCATCCAATCGGACCCCTCGCGACTGAGGCTCATCGAAATGCGTCCTTTCGCATTCACAACGCGCTGCCAGGGCACGTCAGAAGGCAAGCTCAACCGGCGCAGAGCCCAGCCCACCTGCCGCGCACAGCCCCAGGCCCCGATCCAGTCAGCCACCTGGCCATAAGTGGCCAAATGACCATGAGGAATCATGCTGACTGCATGCCAAACCCGCTCATCAAAACTCTTCTCAGTGCTGGTGTGCATCAAATATTTTTAGCCTCAGCAGTCCACCACTAGGCAGCTCGTTGCTAACCAGTTCGATAGTTCGAGCAACTCACCTCAACGATCAGGTTTTCTTTCAGGTCTTATGACAACCCAAGACAACGGTGATGTACGAATCGATCTGTCCCTAAGTCCATCAGATCTCAGGCTGCTGCTGGATGCAGTGAGCTATCGACTCGAGCGTTGGTCAGGCGGTGAGCCCCATGAGCAAGAGAATTTGCACACCATGCAAACCCTCTTACAAGCAGCCATCTTGGAAGCCAATTTTGGCTCCACAGGGGGGCGCTGAAGGCATCAGCCCCCATCCACTTGGCAGCCCAGCAGAGCGCCAGCGGCACCACCCACGGGAACACCCACCCAGCGGCCGTTGCCCCGTGAGAGTGCAGCGCCAATGCCTGCACCCAATAAACCTCCAATCACGCTGCCTTCGACACAACTATTGGTGTCTTGATTATTCACGTAGACATCGCGTCGATTGGAGCCGACCCAAGGATCGCGAGCTGAACCGCCATAACGCTGATTCACATAGTCGGATTGTGAGTCATACACGTTTTTAGGCCGAGACAAAGCAGGCGCGCAGGCAGAAACCAGCATCAAAGCAACAGCAAACCAGGTGCGTTTCATGGCAGAGGAAGCAACACCTCCATCTTTCTGAAACAGAGCCCGACTTCGGTGACTGAACCCACCTCGCGATGCGTCTGGATGTGACCGAGAGCGGCATCCCATACCCTCAGGTACAGAGAACGATGCGCCATGCCCATCCTTCCCCGTCGTTTCGAGCGGTTGCGTGCGGTGTTGAACCAACGCATGGCCAACCTCACCGTTCTGGTCGAGCACGTGGACAAACCCCACAACCTCTCGGCGATCCTGCGCAGCTGCGATGCCGTTGGCGTGCTGGAAGCCCATGCCGTGAGCCTCAGTGGCCGCTCACGCACCTACAACAGCACGGCCCAAGGCAGTCAACGCTGGGTGCCCTTGCATGGCCACCCCAACATCGAGGCAGCCGTTCAACAGCTCAAAGACAAGGGCTTTCATTTGTATGGCACAAATCTGAGCGTGGATGCGGTGGATTACCGCGATTGTGACTTCACCGGCCCTAGCGCCTTTGTTTTAGGCGCAGAGAAATGGGGACTCAGCGAAAACGCCACCAAGCTGATGGACACCGACGTGTTCATTCCGATGCGCGGCATGGTGCAATCTCTCAACGTGTCGGTGGCCACCGCCACCCTGTTGTTTGAGGCCCTGCGTCAGCGGGAAGCGGCTGGACTGGCCCCCTCCGATGGGGAGGGAATCCCAGCAGAGGACTACGACAATCTGCTGTTCGAGTGGGCCTATCCAGACGTTGCACTCTGGTGCCGCGAAAATGAACGCCCCTATCCAACGCTGAACGAAGAGGGTGAGATTCAGGGCGACTTACCGCGCACCGCAAAACTGCGCTGTTGAGCGAACGGTGATGGCAACAAGGTGCCGTTAGAACGGCATCAGCATGTCTTTTCCGGCTTTGGAGCGAGCTGCCACCGGGTGGTTGCGACGCGCAGCGGGCAAGCGCAGGGCAAACACCAACACCAACAATTCCAACAGCAAACTGCGACCAATAAACAACACCACCAAACCGAGAGTGATCGCCAAGATCTGCTCCAACAGACCAATCACGTCGTCGGGATTGCTACGCCCTGCCAACCACAGGTAGGTCATCAGGCCCAGCAAAATCAATGTGGCCCAGAGCGTCATGCGGGAGACACCAATTGCTTTTAGTTTGCCGCGTCACGCCCCGTACTGCTCACCCAAGCCTCGAGGCCTTCACCTAGGAAGGACAAACCGAGCACCAGCACAAACATCGCCAGACCTGGATAGAGAGCCGTCCACCAGATGCCAGTGGGCACAGCTGCAAGCGCCAGATTGAGATCGCTTCCCCATTCCGGCACGGTTTCTGGCAAACCCAGGCCCAAAAAGCCCAAGCCTCCCAGCACCAACACTGCATCAGCAGCATTCAAGGTGAGCAACACGGGCACGGAGGTGATCACATTGCGGAACAGATAGCGCCGCAGGATCCAGATGGGACCGGCCCCGAGGGTTTTTGCAGCCTCCACGAACAACTCCGATTTCACCTGGGCTGTTTGGTTGCGCACCACTCGGAAGTACTGGGGGATGTACACCACGCACAGGGCTGCTGCAGCATTCGGAATGCCTCGACCCAGCAGAAACGCCAACACCACAGACAGCAACAACACCGGCAGGGTGTAGAGCGTGTCCATGAGCAGCACCAGCACCCGGTCGACACCGCCCCCGAGGTAGCCACTCAACATTCCAATCGGCACTCCCACCACCAAGGCAAGAACAACGGCCAGCAGGACCACTTGAAGGGCAACACCACTCCCCTGCAATGTGCGTACACACACATCGCGGCCGAGCCGATCGGTGCCACACCAATGCTGCGCAGACGGCGGTGCATAGATCGCACTGTCCAAACCGGCATTGGGATCCGGTAGCCAGCCAATGCCGATCAGCACAGGCGTGAGAAGGGCAACGGCGATGTAGATCCCCACAATCACAAGACCCCATCGGGCCATGCGAGCCGAGAGGGTGGGGCGTGCGATGCCTAGGGGCGAAACCGCAAAACTCAAGGCAACTGGGAGAGCGGAAGGGTTTCATTCTCCCTGGTCCAGCTGCCAAAATTGCAAGTAGCAATACACCGACGCTGGGGACCGATTTCGTGGCATCTGGGTCCAACTGGCGATCGCAACTTCTCGGCAGCCTGGAAGGCCAACTGCAGCTGGCCACCTACACAGCAGTGCTGATTGGATTCACCGGTGCCACCACCACAGGGCTTTGGCTCAGTAACCGCAATCAAATCCGCAATGGGGAGGCGGAATTACAGGCCAATGCGGAGCATATGAGCAACAACCTCATGGCCCATAAGCACCTAGGCCAAGACCATTCCGCCAACGATTGGAGCCCAACGATTCAGGCAAAAGTGCGTCAGGAGCTACGCGATCATTCCAGCGTGCGAACCACCCTGTGGATCGAGCTGGCGGATGGACGCCTCGTACTGCCGACGTTTGGCCATATCGCCATCCCGATGAACATGATGCGAGCCACCATGCAGGCTCACAAAAAAGACCACAACACCCGACTGATCACGGTTCAAGGCCAGGACTACCTCACGCTGCTGAGCCAGTCGTATCCAAACGGGGAACGGCTGTGGAGCAGCGCAAAAGCCACAGACACGGGTCGCATCCAAAACGAATTTCTGAGTTGGATGATCTTGATCGGGGTGGGATCGATGTTGCTCTCACTGTTCACGATCACCGTGATGGTGAGACGGATCGTGAGGCCTCTGCTGCAATTGAGTGAGCGCAGTGCAGCCCTTACCGCCGACACCCTGAATCAAGATCCGATTCCAGAGATGACGGCGGCACCGAAGGAAGTTCGCCAATTAGCGAGGACCTATTCGGAGTTGATGGAACGGCTGGCCCTGTCATGGAATGATCAGCGGCGCTTTGTGAGTGCCGTGAGCCATGAGCTGCGAACACCCCTCACGATTGTTCAGGGGTATCTGCATCGCACGATTAAGCGCAGCAAGGGATTGAGCGATGACGAACGTCGGGGACTGAAAACTGCAGAGGAGGAAAGCATTCGCATGCGCTTGCTGCTTGATGATCTTCTCGATCTCTCTCGCGGAGACTGCGGCCAACTCCAGCTCAACCAAGAGGTGGTGGATCTTGGGCCATTGGTGGACAAAGTTGCTGATCTAAGCCGGAGCAATCTCACCGATCACAGGCTTGAAGTGGTGAACAACATTCCACACAATGAGTCCAGTGAGGCACTCGCTGATCCTGGCCGCTTGCAACAAGTGCTCTTGGATTTAATCGATAACGCCGCCAAGTACTCAGCCCAAGACTCTCTGATTACGTTGCTGCTGCATCGTCATCGAGATGGCATTGCCATCGATGTAAAAGACGAGGGCATTGGAATTCCAGATGACGATCTAGCGCATATCTTTAAGCGCTTTCATCGGGCTAAAAACAGCACTCGAAGTAGCGGTACAGGGCTCGGACTCTCTGTGGTTGCCCTACTGATGTCTGCCATGGGCGGACAGGTACACGTTCAAAGCAAAGAAGGAGAAGGAAGCTGCTTCTCCTTGATTCTTCCCAAACCCACTGCAACTTGAAGCTTTAAATCATGATGATCTGTTACTTAGTGTTTTGCTCCCTACTCATTCCCGTGAATTTATGGGCTGCAATTACTCCCCATTTACATAGTGATCTGAGCATGCAAATCCTGCATGCAACTTCCACTTTGATCCTGCTGCCCTTACTGGCAAGCCTCTGGATACAACGCAAACATTTAAATCAGCTTACAAGCTTCATTTTGAGCATTTTTCTCTGCGTGATGGTGGTGATCAACACCTGGATTGCCTTCATGGGAATGGGAGTTCGCAATGGCTGGATTGACCACCTTTTCCTCGCCCTGGCAGCGATGAGTGTGGAGGCCTACTTTCTGTTCATGCCAACGGCAGCGTCTGAAAAAGCTTGAACAAGCAGCAAAACACGATGCGGCAGCCCTTGGTGTAACGATGCAAGACCGCTATAGGGCTCTTGCTTAGCATTGATTGAATAGAACTAAAGAAAGTTGCAAAGCCCAACCAATCATCATCCACAAATTCCTACATATTTGGTTGCCGTTTCCTCTGCTTTTTTAGTTGAACTGTTTCACTTGGAATACAGCGGACCCTTTTTGGTTGGACATTCATTCCTGGTAGGACTGGTTGTGGGCCTGTTTGGCTGGCTGTTGGCCTGGGGGTTATGGCGGTTTTGGAGAGTGTTTCCTTACAAACGCTGGGTAAAGATAAGAATCAAGATCTATTTCAACGAATAACGAGAACAGACTTCAATCAGAACACTGCAACGGAGCGAAGGCGCCCAGAGCCATCATTAACCGCCTGCTCCAACGCGAGATGCAGCACCTTGGAATGAGGATCCTGGTGGGATTGAAAGCCCGAGCCATCCTTCGGTAAGCCATCCATCAGAACGCGATTTTGGGCCCTACCCCCTGGCCTGATCACACCATCGAGTCCGTAGGCGGGCCCGCAACGCATCAACACCTGGCCGCGCCAAATCGCTGAAGGCGCAGCTCCCACGCTGTAGACAATGACTCGAGAGGAAACTTCAGTGCTGCTGGGATCCAGGCTGATGGCAAGCACCGGCTGACGGCCGGCCATGCCGCAGGACCATTGATGGGACGGAGCGGGATCAACCGTCCAGCTGGAGCCAATCGCTAATTCACCGCGAATCAGCTCCAAAGTGCGGCGTTGCTGCGCTGATTCACGCAAACGACTCGCCATGCTGCTGCCAAGGCGTAGATCAGCACCGATCAGATGCAGAAACACAACAAACAGCATGCTGCCAAGACTGATCGACAGCAGCAGCTCGATCAACGTGAAGCCTTTCTCGGCTCTTGTTTCATTCATTCGCTTGATCATCGGCTTAGCTCGAGGAGACATCGGGCAGGCAACGGCTACTGCGCAGACGACCACCCTCTGAAGGAAATGGATCCTGATAGGAGCCAATCCGGCTCACGCCCAAGGGCAAGCTCACCACCACACATCGAGCTTTGGATAAACGACCGTGGCTCAGCACCGCAATCCCGCCATCCAAAAGCAAACCGTTGGCAGTGAAGCGCAACACCGGCGGCAAGTTGGTGTTCAACACAATCGGGCCTTGATCGAATTCCTCCTGCAAGGCCATCCCAATCCCAGGGCAGGCGGGAAGAGGCGCCGGCAGGATCCCTTCATCAGGTGCCGTAAATCCCTCTTCGCTCAGGGAAACTCCGCAAGCGTTCTGCTCACGCCTGGCAATGCTGCGAGCCCGATCCAAGCCGACCTGCAAACGGCGCGCACTGGCATCGAGCTGCAATTGATCCCGGTCGCTACCTCCCGTCACAATCGGAATCGACGCCAAGATTCCTACCAAGCTCACCACGATCAGCTGCTCGATCAAGCTCATGAGCGCACCTCATCCGGCGGGCAGAGGCCATAGGCCGCAGGGGTAAACAGCAAACGCCTCTTTAAAGGAGGCATTGATGGCTGAGGTTTAGTACTGAGCTCGAGCCAATGGCCAAGACCCTGCGGATCGTCACTCCAATGCGTGCTCACTTCAGATCCAAGCGGCAAACGCTCAGCAGATGCTGATTGCAAAGCTTCCGAGTTAAATCTGCAATCTGCCGAGCTGGAATCGATTACGACAGATGCTGCCGCTTCCGACTGAAGCCAACGATCAGTCGAAATCCGAGCCATCTCCAGCTGAAGAGCGAGCTCATCCAACTGCGAGGCACGATGAATTTCAGTGGCGGCCTGATTCCACACGCCAACAGCAGCGCTGCTGCTTCCGGCCAACACAACTGACGACACAACAACTTCGAGCAAGCTCATCACTCAGCCTCCAGCTGAGGGACGCGAGCCTGCGGCTGCACATCACTGATCCCATTTACTGCAAAAGTCGGGGGGGCAAGCGCAAGCCGGAAACGCCCAGTGCGACCATCCGCCAAGCGCAATCTCAATTGCCCGCTCTCGATACTTGGCTGCCAATCGACCAACGACCAGCCCATCTCACCCACCACACCACCGCCCAACTGGGAGGGGTCGGAACCTGAACAGCCATGAGCTACACCAGGCCAATCCAGCGATGGCCACTGCAGCAAACAGGCTTGAAGCCCACGACTTGCAACAACAAATTCCTGGGCCGCAGAACGCAACTGATCAGCGCCTTGCTCGCGTTGATAAGAGGCATGGATCCGCAAGCGTTTCTGGAGACTGAGCGTATGAATCGAAGCACTCCCCAACAGCAGCACCGCTGAGGCAGAAAGCGCCAATGGCAACACGAAGCCAGCCTGGGATCTTGGCCGACAAACCAACGAACAACTCAAAGGGTTCAAACACTGCTAGGTAAAGCGTTCCCCAGCGAAGCGCCTTATCTTTCAAAAAGAGGGCGGTGACCCATGCCACAGGAAAGAGCCGCCAGAGTGCTGGTTGTTGATGATGACCCTGAACTGCTGCAGTTTCTGCAGGACGAGTTCAGCGAGCAGGGGCTGGACTGCAGCAGCGCCAATTGCGGTGGGGATGCCCTAGTGAGTCTGAGGCAGGAGAGCTTTGATCTGGTGGTGCTCGACTGGACCTTGCCTGATTTCGATGGCATCGAGATCTGCCGGCGCCTGCGCAGCAGTGGCGACACCACGCCTGTGCTGATGCTTACCGCACACGATGATGTGGACGACCGGGTAAAGGCGCTTGATCTGGGAGTTGACGATTACCTCACCAAACCCTTCGAGTTGAAAGAGTTACACGCCCGCGTGCGCGCCCGATTGCGGCGGGGCCAATTCGCGAGTTCTGAACGCGCCAAAGACAACCTCAACCTTGGAGATCTACAGATTGATTTGATCGAACATCGGGTCACACGAGCGGATCGTGAATTGTCTCTCTCGCAACGTGAATTCGAGCTGCTCGCCTACCTGGTGAAGCACAACAACGAAGTACAGACCAGGCAACAGATTCTGGAAGGCGTGTGGGGCAAACCATTTGTGGGCGACCCCAACTCATTGGATGTGTACATGGGTTACCTGCGCAAAAAAGTTGAGGTCAAAGGTGAACCGCATCTGCTGCACACGGTGCGCGGCGTGGGCTTTATGGCCCGGCTGCCGAAAGCCTGAAATGCAGCTGCATATCAGCTCCTCCACCTGAAGCTTCAGAAATCACGAGCTTGCCCCCCATCAAGAGCATCAGCTCGCCCACCAGAGGCAATCCAATCCCCATGCCGCGAGTGCCGGTGGAACTGCTGCCCCGCTTGAAACGTTGCAAAACCAGCGAGCGCTCAGCTGCGGTGATACCAGCACCCTGATCAAACACATGCAATACCAGCCAGTCACCAGCAAGCTCAACCTGAAGCAGCACAACGCCGGAGCTGTAAAGCAGGGCATTGCGAATCAGCTCTTGCAAACACTGCTGCAGTTTCTGAGGATCAGCCATCAAAACTGGGAATGGCTCAACCCCTGGCAGAGGCAGCTGAACACGACCTTGCGCGAGGGTTAACGACGATTCGTAGGCGTTGAGCAGTTGCTCACCTGGATCCAGGGGAACGAGCTGAACAACAAGTTTGCCGGCATCAATCCGCGCCAGATCACGCATCACATTGAGAAGATCAGCCATCCGCCGAGCTTCTGAATGGATCATCTGGGCTGAACGCTCTGCAGATGCCGGCAACGCCTGTCGCTGCAGCCGCTGGGAGTAGCCGGAGATCACCGTGATCGGCGTGCGCAGTTCATGGGTGACTCCATCAACAAAGGCTCGCTCACGCTTCCAGGCGGCAGCGAGACGTTGCTGAAGATTGTTGAACGCCAGCGCAATGGAACGCAGTTCCTGAGGTTGCGTTGCCGGATCCAACAGGTTCTCACCAAGATTGTCGGCCTCAAGCTTCTGCAGCTGCTGATCGAAATCATTGAGAGGAACCACCAGCCCACGCCGCAATACCAGCCGCAGCAGTAGCGACGTAAAAAGTATCGACACACCGGCCGCTGCAATCAGCAACAGATGTGTCATCCGCTGTCGCTCGAGCGATTGGGTGACGTTCTGACGCAGCTCAAACCAACGCTGATCTCCATCAGACAACGGCAGCCGGCTAATACTCACGAACCATCGTTCACCGGAGACGTCGGTTTGCAAACGTGGCCTCTCTGCAGGCCCAGACGGCAACAGAGTCACCTCCAGGCCAAAACTACTCAGAGGCACTGAATCCAACCGACCAGCCTGAACTTGCGGCGCCAATGACTGCACCAAGCGTTGATGCCGCTCACGTCGTTGCAGATCAGAGAACGCACTGCTGAGAACCAACAGCAGGGCATATCCGGCAACAACCGTGAGCAGGGCAGTGGACTGAAGCCATACCCGCAGCGAAGGCAGCGACTGTTGTTTCAAAGAATGAGAGGAAACCTAAGAGCCTTCTTAGAGAGCTCTAGCCATTCATTACCCATATAGCCCAATCAAAAAGGGGATGCTGAATCTGTCAGCACACGACGTGCTCAACCATTCACAAACAACCATTAGCCATGACCACTCTCAACAGCCGACTGCAGCTAACAATGCTGAACCGCAAAAAAGCACGCAACT
The DNA here is from genome assembly GCA_003210315.1 of Synechococcus sp. AG-686-F08. Lineage (GTDB taxonomy): Bacteria > Cyanobacteriota > Cyanobacteriia > PCC-6307 > Cyanobiaceae > Synechococcus_C. Next base: position 29,376 of record QCVQ01000012.1, read on the forward strand.
TGCTGCAGCAAGGTTTCACGTTAGTGGAACTCATGATCGTAGTTGTCATTGTTGGCATTCTTTCTGGAGTTGCCCTACCAAGCTTTTTAGGTCAAGCCAGCAAAGCGAAAGGAGTTGAATGCACAACTGCAGTGGGTTCAATCCTTACAAGGTTTACATCCGACGCAGCCGAAAGCAAAACCGATGCACTAGCCAACGCAGTAGCCCTAGCAACTACGCTGACAAGCAATTCAACAAACTGCACAATTAGCACACCTACAGCAACCAACCCCAACATTTTAAGTGTTGCAGCTGTAGGGGCCGGTGACCTTGCTGGTGAATATTTCGCTGAAGCTTGTGTAAATATTGCTAATGGCAAGAAAGCCTTAGACACTTCAGATGAAGCGATTGCCACTATACCATCCTGCACTTGATATTAAATGTGAAATAGTAGAAATCAAAACCCGCTCTAAGCGGGTTTTCCCTTTTTGGCACAACCGGGAAAATAGTCTCAGTACAAAGCCAAGCAAGCCATCGAAACTCCAATGCATATGAATGAAACATTCTCGACCAAAACAAAGAAGCAATCCACCACATGAGGAAAAAATGAAAAACCTAAAAAATGGTTATTCACTCACTGAGATTTTGGTCTCTGTAGGCCTACTTGGCATCTTGACAAGCATATCAATGCCAACTTATTTCGAAGAAGTCAACAAGAGCAGGCAAAAGGAAACTCAATCAGTTGTATCCACTATCCCCACAATCATCAGCGCTTACATTGACGCGACTGGTGAATTACCTACGAAATGGGATGAGATTTCCAGTATCGCGACAGTGATGACTAACGATGGCCCTGCAACTGGAGAACTTACCTCACCAATCATTCTTCCAAATGGGAACTTTGAACTCTCTGTCGCAGGTCCAACTGATTCGATTTACACACTAACCGCAACACCCCGGGTCGTTAGCGACGCTGCCAATCCAGAAGAAATTGATGAGGACAGATTTGCAATCCAATCCTGCTTCAATGTGAGCAATGGTGCAAGTGATTTAAAAAGAGGAATGGGTATCGAAAACAAAGAAGTTCTTAATTGCGGCTAAGTCATGCAGAAACAATCTTTGATCAACAATCCAAAAAAATCAATTCGGTCATCAAACCTCAAAACAGAAGAGGGGATGGCCCTATTGGTGGCCATGCTCATGGGTGCTGTTCTGCTTGCAGGAAGCTCCGGACTCATGATACGCCAAATCATGGCACGCAAATTAGGCTCGGCGGAAAGTTATCAACAAATGGCTGAATCTGCAGCTCTTAGTGGCCTGAATCGCATCATCAGTGATCTAAATCGAAATGATCGAGACAACTACACAGGATTTCTTCTCTCTCTCAACAACAGCGAAGAAAAGAGAGGTTGGACAAATCCAAATACAGAGGGTTTTGAATTAGTAGAGCTCTGCACCCCCGTCACAAAACACACCAGCGCATATCCAGAAGGAACAACAACAGAATCACCTGAAATAAGAATCAATAAAGGGACAATTCGATCCGACGGATTATCGGGTGACATTCAAATCACTTATCGACTCCGCAGTTACGACACAACAGCCACAGCCGGAAATGGTGAAGGCACTTTTTATGTAGAAGGTGTTGTGAAGCGTGGAAACACCATTCTTGCGCAAGCATTGTTACGCAGATCCCTCTATGTGAATTCACAAGTACCTGGCTTTGGGGACTGGAGTGTGATGAGTGGGCGAAACCTGCGGTTAAACAATACAGAAATCATTGGTCCAGGACATATCTTTTATCTAACTAGCAGAACCAATAATTACTCAGCCCTTCAATACGGCATTAGCTGCAGTGACGATGGATTACTCAATGATGTAAGCGCGAATAATTCCAACCTTGCAGGCAAAGAACTGAACAATCAAGTATGGCCAATCAACATCAATGCAGAAAATCGAGGGGTTAGCGGAATGCCACCAGCCACTCTATTTGAGAAAAATCCAATTAATGACACAACCGATCAAAGCGGTGAAACCAGCATCAGGATGTGGAGTTTTGATGACAGTCCAGCAGCCCCTGATGATCGAGATAAAGATGGTGATCTCGATGTCGATCCAGCTGGAAATTTAGTGCTTTACCCAGCCCTACCATGTGGAGAAGCAGTCTGTGTACGCGATGCTGATAAAACCGATTTAGGTGATTACCAATTCAACGAATCGGGAGACATCGAGAATTCAGGAGATTTTCGGACCCTCGCTGATGAAGGAATCAACATTGATCCTGAGCAATCCACAATCACACTTTCCAAGGGAATCCTCTGCAACCAATCCAATCAGTTTGACTGCCATGTGTATATTGATCATATTAAATTATCAACGAAGTCTCTACTGATCGAAACAGACGATTCAAGAGCTGTTGTCTTACACCTAGATCAGCCCATTGCTTACCCTGACGACACAAGAATCACCAGGGCCATTGAGCTTACGAACACAGCCAAACTCTGCGGAGTGAGTGCCAATAGCTCAACCTGCAATGAAAATCCTGAGCAACTTGTGATCATGGCCAGCAGTGGGGCAGCACCCGCAGAAGCCTGTAATAGCAAAGTGAGATCTTTAAACTTCTCAACCAACACTCTTCCCTATGCACTTCTCTATATGCCTACGGGTACGATTCGAGCTAATAATGCATCATTAAGCGGCCTTGCATGGGCAGGTAGCATCTGCGTGGTTGATTCCACTAACAATCCGTCTTCCTTCAAATTAACGACTAAGCTTGGCAATTCTCCAATCGTTGAAAGAGCAAATAACCTCTGGGAATGGAAAAGCCGCTTTAACTATCCAGGTTACGGCCGAATGGTAACGCGCGCTATTCGTGGAACGAGCCTCGACACCTTTGAGCGTTGGTAGAACATACCTAGCACTAAACAATGTTCTCAGAACATACTCAGAGTAAACCCTGCTCATTCACAGATAGTTCTAGGGCTTGACTCATCTCAATCAAATTAGTCTGTCCCAGAATGAATGCAAACAGATCTAAAACTCAAACTTTATCAATCCATTGACGTGTCCAAAAAGCACTAATTGAAATGAACGATCGAGCATCCCCACTTCGCATCATGCCTAGAAAGCGCAACCAGGCTGAAGGCTTCACGATGCTCGAAAGCTTGATTGCTGGATTTGTTGTTGCTGCCGTCATGACTGGTGTGGGACGCATGGGCGTTTCATCCATGGCAACCAGCCGAAATCAGTCGTCACGCAACACCATCGAAGCATCAATCAATAACCATATCCAGCTGGTTCAAATGCAGGATTCCTACCTCACGGCTGAGTCGATCCAGTCTGAGTCAGGACTGAATACCAGTCTGGAAGATGCCTGCCAAAATCCAAGTGCATTTCTGATGAATCATCTTCAGAATATTGAAATAGTAAACAACACCCCTAACCCTGAAGTAGCAATGGACTGGAATAGTGACGATCCAAATCTACTAGTTCTTATCTACAACTTTGAAGCCCCTGAATCATCCATCGGTGCAGAACAACGCATCGTTGACATCAATCCAAACTTTTCCTCTCAGTGCTATAACCTGCAATGAAAAAGACAAATAAAGGATTTACCTTAACCGAGATGGTTGTGACCATGGCCCTTCTCGCAGCGTCAACAGCCATCACGGTTCCAATGATCACCGGAAATCGCGGGCAACGAGACGTGGATCGTTATGCCCATGCACTGGAATCAGGGCTGTTGAATTTAAAAGCAAAGCTAGGGCAAACAAAAACCAACTGCATGATTGCCTTCCCTTCAGCATTTTCATTTCAAAATCCAGAGAATCTTGTGGAGTTCAGCCAAGGAAAAAATGGGCAAACGAGTATGCAATGCTGTAATTCAGAAATCAGCAAGCTAACCAACGATACTGATTGCATGAACGGATACCCCGGGTATCGACTCAGCGAACTAACAGGAAAAGCACAGGATAATTTGCGCCTTGTTCAACAGGAATCAACACCAGCATCCAAAGTTATTCGAGTTGCTGTGAGCAAGAAAGACTTTGGATTCACCCCACCAGGCACCACCGCTAATTTAGATACGATCACTTTTCTAATTTGCCATCAGCGAGCCGCGACAACAGCTGCTCCAACATCCTGTATTCCAAATCAAAATAAACTAAGCATCGGCTGTGTACAAATGAATGGGGCAGGAGAAATCACAAAAGGCACTTGGGCACTCGCCAATGAAACATCGCCAATGAGCAGCGGCTCGTGCAAAAAAGTCTGAACATAGTTCTCACAGGATCCTCAGTTCTTCATCACCCTTCACCTCTCCAATCAAGCACTTCACTGTGCCATATTAAAACTACATACATACTTAGACAACAAAGACTATGTCTAAAATGATGCGAAAAATCTCAGTATCTTATCGGACATACGGCTTCACTCTTCCGGAGCTTCTTGTTGGGATAACAACGGGGACACTCATCATCGGTGCAGCATCGATGGGTCTACGCAGCACCCAAACGTTAATGACCGAATCCCATGGCAAAGCAACACTCAGACAAAATACTACGACGGGATTACGTTTAATGCGCTCTGAGGTTGAGCGCAGCATGAATCTGCTTGTGGTGCGAACAGAAGGCGTGCAAGAGGGCGAAGAAAATACTGACCTTACTCCTTATCAAGATGTTGTGAATTACTGCCAAGGATTACCAACAGCAAAAGGATTCAATCCAGTCTTTGGGATCAACATGGTGGAACTCGATGACCCTGTCATTTACGGGATTGGTCTTAGCAGTGATGGCCGTGGATACGCATTGCTACGTTGCGGGGCTCCACTTAAGATGGATGGAACATACGTTACAGAAGAAGATCAAGAAACAGGTGATAATAATGAACAATACCAATCAGGGCTTTTTATAACATCCATCTTAGATGATATTGGAACCATTCCATGCAAAGTGAATGATCTCGCTGAAGACGAAAAGTGCCCTGACAGTAAAAATTTAAACTCAATTTTATCTCAAGTCAGATTTAATTTTTCTGGTGATAAAACACCAGCACGAACCTTCCAGGAACCTGCTCTCAGGGTCCAAACAGATGTCAATACCAAACTGGTGAAATTTATCGACCCCTACGAGCTTGACGACACAAAAAATGATGATCCCTATCAGATCTCAGCGAGCTTCCTTGAAGACACCAATGAGGCAAAGTCTCAGACCAAGCAAGATTTATATTTTGCGGCATTCGCACGCGCCGATAAACGGGTGAGATTTGGCTTTAATGCAACTGATAGCAATGAAGGGAACGGATACAGTGGCGGAGCATTTTTTCAGAACATCACTAGTAATAATGTCCGATTCATCTTGGATGGATCTGGATCCATGAGTGCATGCGTAGCCTGGAGCGGAGAGTATGGAAACACCCGACGCAGGTTTTACGATCCAGAGCAAGGGTATTATCGAACCTACAAAATCTGTAGTTTTACACGCATGGAAGCTTTGCAGCATGAGATGATTGATATCATCGGGAACTTACCTGATTACACAAAAATTGGATTGGCTGCTTTCAGCACAAATGGAAAGCGAAACAACAAAACCTGGGATAAAAGTCGCAACAACCTCGTAGAACTTGGCCCAGCGAACTCAGAGGTGCGGCAATCTGCAATCCAATTTGTCAGCAGCCTCAGCAACAGTGATCCAACATACTGGGGAGGAACCATGCCCTGGACATCACTGGATGATGCATTCAGTGACACAAGTACAGATACCATCTACTTTTTGTCCGACGGGAAACCCAATAAAGACAGAAGAAATAGGAGCTGGAGTAGCAGTGACTATGACAACATTGCTGATCACTATGCAGGGCGCAACTCTGATCGAGTCATCGCAGGAGATAAGTCGATCAAAATCAACTCCACAAGCGTTGGACTCCATTCAGAATGGATGCAAATCCTCTCCAGCAAAACCTCAGGCGAATATATAAAAGTAGACGACGTTTAAAACATCGCCAAACAATAATTACGCAGACTTGCTCTCAACAGTTCAATCAATCTCATGGAGTCTGATTTAATTTCAACACTGCCATGAAGGCCTCTTGCGGCACATCAACCTTGCCCATCGCCTTCATCCGCTTCTTGCCCTTTGCCTGTTTCTTCAGTAGTTTCTTCTTGCGGGAGATATCACCGCCGTAGCACTTCGCCAACACATCCTTACGGATCGCGCTAATACTTGTACTGGCAATAATCCGGCTGCCGATCGAAGCCTGCAAAGGAATTTTAAATTGCTGGCGAGGAATCAATTCCTTGAGCTTTTCCACTAAGCCCTTACCCACGTTGTAGGCCTTATCGCGGTGCACAATTGTGGTAAGCGGATCAGCTCTTTCAGCATTGATCAACACATCCAGGCGCACAAGCTCGTTCTTGCGATAGCCAATTAGGTGATACTCCATCGAGGCATAGCCCTGGGTGCGGGTTTTCATTTGATCGAAGAAATCAGTCACCACTTCCGCCAGGGGCAATTCGTAGATCAAGGTGACCCTTTCTTTGGTGATGTATTTCATATCGAGATACTCACCTCTACGCTCCTGGCATAGGCCCATCAATGCTCCATTGAACTCATTGGGCGCATAAATCTCCATACGCACGTAGGGTTCCTCAATAGATTCACGCTGCTGTGGATCTGGAAGTGTCGCTGGATTATCCACCAAAATTTGCTCACCATTGGTGAGATTTACGGTGTAAATCACCGATGGAGCCGTAACAATCAGGTCGAGGTTGTATTCACGTTCCAAACGCTCCTGCACAATCTCCATGTGCAACAAACCAAGGAATCCACAACGAAATCCAAAGCCCATCGCACTACTGGTTTCAGGTTCAAATTTCAGCGCTGCATCAGAGAGCTGCAATTTGTGCAGGGCTTCGCGTAAATCCGGGTATTGATCGGCCTCCGTCGGGAATAATCCGCAAAACACCATCGGCTTGGCTTCCGCATAACCAGGCAGCGGTGCATCAGCCGGCTCGTTCACCAAGGTGATCGTGTCTCCAACACGAGCATCAGCCACGGCCTTGATCGATGCCGCGAGGTAACCCACCTCTCCGGCATGGAGCTCATCTACCTTCTTCTCATCCGGGGCCATGATCCCCACTTCATCGAGCTCATAGGTTTTGTTGCTGGCCATCAACAACACCTTGTCCTTACGGCTGATCCTTCCGCTCATCACACGGAAGTAAACAATCACTCCGCGGTAAGGGTCGTAATAAGAATCAAAAATCAGCGCTTTGGTGGGCTCCTTCACCGTGTCGGCAGGTGGCGGAACGCGATCCACCACCGATTGGAGGATTTCTGGAACTCCCATCCCCGTTTTGGCAGAACAAGGGATCGCATTGGAGCAATCCAAGCCGATGATCGCTTCGATCTCCTCTTTGATGCGATCAGGGTCGGCACCCGGCAGATCAATCTTGTTGAGCACAGGAATGATCTCAAGATCATTCTCCAGCGCCATATAAACGTTCGCCAAGGTCTGAGCCTCCACTCCCTGGCTTGCATCCACCACAAGCAAGGCGCCTTCGCAGGCCTGAAGGCTGCGGCTCACCTCATAGGAGAAGTCCACATGGCCTGGTGTGTCGATGAGGTTGAGCACATACTCCTCACCATCCGCGGCCTTGTAGTTCATGCGGGCGGCTTGAAGCTTGATCGTGATCCCCCGTTCCCGCTCCAGCTCCATGTTGTCGAGGAACTGCTCTTGCATGTCCCGATTGGCCACCGTGCCGGTGTCTTGCAGCAAACGATCAGCCAATGTCGACTTGCCATGGTCGATATGGGCAATGATGCAGAAGTTGCGAATCCTTTTGACGGGAGCGTCGGTCATGCGGTTGGCGAAATCCCGGCTCGGGCTTCTGATACAGGCAGTGCACCAATCCTAAGGAGCCGCCACCAATTCGATGAGTGAAACGCTTCATGCCCGCACCCTGGATTCTGTTGTTGCTGGCGATCGGTTCAGAAGTGATTGGAACCTCCTGCCTCAAGCTCTCTGAGGGTTTCAGCAAACCCATTCCCACACTCGTTGTGCTGGTCGCTTACTCCACCTCGATGCTCTTGCTCTCTCGAGTGGTGCAGACCATTCCTCTCGGCATCACCTACGCCCTATGGAGTGGAATCGGGATCGTCGCCATCGTGTTGGTTGGCTTGTTTGCCTACAAGCAAGTTCCCTCTCCAGGTCAGCTGGTGGGCATCGCCACGATCACAGCTGGGGTGATCATCGTGAATCTCACTGGCAAGCATCCTTGAACTCAGCCATGGATCTCCTGCCCATCCCCCCTGGATGGATCAAGCCTGCCCTAGGCGTGGCCACAGCCCTCACCATGGCGGCAGCTTTCTCCCCATCAGCATTGGCATTTGAGCAGCACCAAGCGCAGCCGCTGCAGGATGGGTCGCCTCTCAAGGAGCAGACCACCCAATTCGTTCCTGAGGATCACAAAGGAATGGTTTGCATGGCAATCGCACCCCAATGCATGACCAAGAAGCAGTGGGCGGCCCATTGCCTCAGCCAAAGCAATCCGATCGAATCCAAAAGCTGCCGTGACGCCCTCGATCGACCCGATCCAAACCCAGCAGTGAACTGACGACCGAACCAACATTGGCTATGGGGGAAAGAGGTACTCCCAGCTCCCATGGCCTACCCGCTGGAACAAGGCTGTATTCATAAGCGTCCGCTAGCCGTTTTGGCCTCCCCTGGTCGCTATGTGCAAGGCCCAGGGGCAACGCATGAGCTCGGTCGAGAATTAAAGCGATTAGGCCTTGCCGATTCAGTGCTGTTCATTGCTGGCGGCACAGCACAGCGCTGCCTAAGCCCCATCTGGCAAGCAGAGCTCCCGCCCCTTGGCCTCACCCCTGTGATCGAAGCCTTCGGAGGGGAATGCAGCGAAGCGGAAATTGATCGTCTTGTTGAACTTGCCAAAACGCATACGTTCACTGCAGTCGTCGGCGCCGGCGGTGGCAAAGCCTCCGACACCGCGCGCGCCGTCGCCAACGAGCTGGAGCTTCCCGTGGTGATCACCCCCACCCTGGCCAGCACAGATTCCCCATGCAGCGCGCTTTCAGTGCTGTACTCAGAGGAGGGGGAGATGCTGAGTTATCGCTTTTACACCCGCCATCCTGCGCTAGTGCTGGTCGACACAACGGTGATTGCCCAGGCCCCAAAACGACAGCTCGTAGCCGGCCTTGGCGATGCACTTGCCACCTGGTTTGAAGCCAGAACCGTGCTTCAAAGCCACGTCAACAATCAGTTGGGGGGCAAGCCCACCACATCGGGAACGGCTTTGGCAAAGCTTTGCCACGACATCCTGCTAGCCGACGGACCTGGCGCTTGTGCCGCAGTGGATGCGGGTGTTGCCACGCCAGCACTAGAGCGCATCGTTGAAGCCAACAACTTGCTTTCAGGCCTTGGCTTTGAAAACGGCGGACTTGCTGCAGCGCATGCCGTCGCCAACGGCTTCAGCATGATTGCCGGCAGCCACCGCATGCTCCATGGCGAGAAGGTGGCCATGGGCCTCCACACCCAGTTGGTTCTCGAGGGGCAACCTCAATCCGAGATTTGCGACATTTTTGAGTACTGCAAAAGCGTGGGGCTTCCCACCACCTTGGCCCAATTGGGAGTCAACGCCGATAGCGACAAAGAGATTCAAACCATCGCTGAACGTGCCGTGATGCCTGGAGAAACCATCCACAACGAACCCTTTGACGTCAGCGCCGATGCCGTGGCCTGCGCGCTCAAGGCCGCCGATCAACAAGGGCGCGCCTACGCCTAACTAACGCGCAATCTGCAAACCAAGAAGCGCATCACTACGATCTCGGCTGCGCTGAAGGAGCTCTCCATCCCCGTTGAGATCTTGCCCATAGCTCGGCAATAACGCTTGCAAGCGCTGCTGCCACGCCTCCGAAGCCAAGCGATCAGGGAAGCAGCGTTGCAGAATTTCCAACATGATCGTGACGGATGTACTGGCCCCCGGGGATGCACCCAACAGTGCAGCCAGCGACCCATCAGCGGCTGACACCACTTCGGTACCCAATTGCAAACGCCCTCCAGCGGGGGTGCGTTTGATGATCTGTACGCGTTGACCAGCCACCGACAGGCTCCAATCTTCCGTGCGAGCGGTGGGAAGAAACGCTTTTAACGCCTCCATACGATCCTCACTGCTCTGGCGCAGTTGATTCACGAGATAACGCACCAGCGGAATGTTGTTCACCCCAACTTGAAGCATGGGCAACACGTTGGAGGAGCGCACAGAACGAGGAAGATCCAGCAAGGACCCCTTCTTCAAAAACTTGCTGCTGAAGCCGGCATAGGGACCAAACAATAGGGAGCGCCGGCCATCAATCCAGCGGGAGTCCAAGTGGGGCACTGACATCGGCGGAGCCCCCACCTTGGCTTTGCCGTACACCTTGGCGAAGTGATGCTCCGATAAATCCGGGTCATTACAGACCAGCCATTGCCCGCTTACAGGGAAGCCGGCATAAGCAGCCGCTTCAGGAATCCGCGAACGCTGCAGGAGGGGTAGGGCACCACCACCGGCTCCAAGAAACACAAATGGTGTCATCACGAAGCGACGTCCAGAGGGGCCGCGCAGTTGCAACTCCCAGCCTTCTGCTTGGCGATTGAGATCAGAGACCGAGGTCCCGAACACCAGATCCAAGGCCCCCGAGGCTTGCAAGGGAACAAACAGGGCGCGCGACAAAGCCCCGAAATCCACGTCAGTGCCGCGCTCAATCCTGGTTGCCGCGACCGCCATTTGAGGATCACGCCCGGCCATCACGAGCGGAATCCACGATGCCAGCTCGGCCTGGTCGCGGCTCCACTCCATGGCCGCAAACGCTGGAAGCCCCTTCAACTGCTCATAGCGCTGGCGCAGGTAGGACACGTCTCCCTCACCCCACACAAAACTGATGTGAGGCACCCGGTGGATGAACCAAGAGGGATCTAATCGACCTCGCTCACACAGGGTCGACCAAAACTCGAGGCTGCTTTCAAAGCTCGCATTGATAGCCAGCGGCTTTTCGGTTGAAATCGTGCCGTCAGCCTGAAGAGGCGTGTAGTTGAGCTCACAGTTGGCGGCGTGGCCCGTGCCAGCGTTATTTCCCGCAGCACTGCTTTCTAAAGCTGGTGCCTCTAAGCGTTCAACAACCAACAACCGCAACTCTGGGTCGAGTTCATGCAGAAGAGTGGCCAGGGTGGCGCTCATGATCCCAGCACCCACGAGAACAACGTCGTAGCGGTCCAAGGGGCGAACAGATCTGCTATCGACAGGCTATGAGGCCGAGTGTCGGCAAAATGCCTACAATCAGCACAATTCGACGATCGAGCGATGAGCACCGAGACCATGGCCCTCACAAACGAGAACGTGGAAAAGGTGCTCGATGAACTGCGCCCTTTCCTGATGGCCGACGGTGGCAATGTGGAAGTGGTGGAGATCGACGGTCCAATCGTGAAAGTTCGCCTGCAGGGCGCTTGCGGCAGCTGCCCCAGCAGCACGATGACGTTAAAGATGGGGATTGAACGCAAAATGCGCGAATCGATTCCTGAGGTCAGCGAAGTGGTTCAAGTTCTCTGAACTACTCATTGCAGTTAGGGCAAAGCAGATACACTTTTTCTACAAATATTAGATATTCATAAATTAAAAATTAATTTTAATTATCATCAAATACCTCTCCTAGATTTACAGAGTTAATCCAACTTTCACGCATCCTTCAGGTTAGCCAATATCTATACATGCATACCCTCCCCTAGTCATGCAATAAACTTGCTGATTGAAGTAATTCTGCGTTTTATTAAACCCTTAACAATATCCCCATTGAAAATAATGCAGCAGAAAATTAAATTTTCGCTTGCTAAGCATGACCACTCCATCTGGGCATAACTGCATTCCAAACTTAAATCTTGAGGCAGTCTTTTGACGCGATAGATCCACTGCGACATGGTGGATCATTGGCTTCAGATTAGAGGCCAAACTGAGACAGTCTTTAGGCGTTGGCCGAGATGCTTTGGATCTCCTCCATCTTGTGCGTGCTGGTAATCGCTAGTGCGCATTGGCTCGCAGGCATGGTGGCAACTCGACCTGATCGCGAACAGGTGCGTTGGGCTTCTTTTGGAGGCGGGGCGGGAATCGCCTACGTGTTTGTGCATTTATTGCCAGAGCTTGCCAGTCATGGCCAGGCCCTATCGGAAGCGCCTGGAATGGAAACCTTTGCTCCTACCCCCATCACAGAGGCGTTGCTATTCCTCATCGCCCTCGCGGGAATCATGGTGACGTACAGCCTTGACGTGCTCGCTACCCATGAGCGACAGGCTGGAAGGATTGCAGGATCCCTGCACACTCTCAATTTCGCAGCGATCAGCTACCTCTACGCCTATTCCCTTCCATCCCTCATCAGCACCGGATGGGCCTATGGAGTGTTGTTCACCATCGCCATCAGTGCCCATGTACTCCTAGCCGATCGGACCATGGCCGCTCGTCATCCCACCATCTTCCGCACTCGCACTCGATGGTTCGGAACCGCAGCTCTGGTCCTGGGCCTATTGCATGCAGCACTCCTCCACCCAGTGGCTGACCTTCATCTCGCCATCGCCACGGCTTTTCTTGGTGGGGGGCTGCTCATGGCAGTATTCCGAGAAGAGCTCCCGGCCGTCAATCGCACGCGCCTTGGATGGCTTGTGGCGGGAACCGTCTCCATGACGAGTCTTCTGCTTTTAGCTCTCACCCATTCCACTCACTGAGGGTGCATGGGCTGAAGCCGCAACCCTCTCTCTTTAGCCAGAGGAGTCAGTCAGGACTGTGCATTCGGATCCAGTGAAGGACAGGTTTTCGCATTGAAGTCACAGGAATAGATCGTAGGTTTCTGCCAACTGAGCGGAATCTCAAGAAGATCCCGGGTTCCTGTGAGGCCTTGCGTCAAAAACAACAAGGCCGCGAGCACGTTGGCTGTGACATGCAAACGGCGCATGCGAATGTCACGCAAGATCTCGGCACGCGCTCCCAGGGAAAACAACATCAAGCCCGTCACCCCAACGCCAGCCCAGTAATGGGACTGCCAAAAGGCAGGCGTTAAGGGATTATCCGAAAGTCTCCAAACCTCAGGCTGGGCGCCAAGACCCAACACTCCAGCCCAAGTAATCAAAGAAAAAGCCAACCTCAATCCTGGCCTCTTGCAACGCCAAAGAGCGAGCAGGCTCACGATCGTTCCACACAACACAAGCAACAGCTGGATGGCACGGGCAAGGCCCCCTTCGAACTGCGCCAGCGGAGCCTTCGTTCCAATCACAACAGTGAGCGCAATTAAGACCAGCACCACCACTGCCGCTGCAAGCCAACCACCCAGATCGCTGTGATCACGGCCCACCGTGACGGGGAGCTTCTGTTTCTGGAGCCGACGTGCACGCGTCTGAACGGCCAAGCGCACCACCACGCCAATCAGTGGATAGACCAACACCACTGCAAGGAAAGGATGCAAAATCCACAACCAATCAACGGCGGCCATGCCCAAGAAAGCATCAACTCAAAACGTAGCCATGAAGAGCAAAGCCAGCAGTTGGAGCCAGCAATCGTGGTCAACACCGCACTAAAAATGAAGCGCTGATCTTTACTTCATTCCCAGCTTTCGCATGATGGCTTCCATATTCTTTCTGAGCGATTGGTTCTGATCGCGCAATTCAGAAATTTCTTCCCGTTGCTCTAATACCTCTCATTGCAACGAAGCAACTTCATCATCTCGTTTGAGATTTTCTGCACTTGTGCTCCATTAAGAAGGAACCAACATCAAGTTGGCCTTGGCGGGCACTTTTAGCATCAGCAACACCCGCAGTCTTTCGGCTCATTGTCAGCTTGCTTGATTATTTGCTCGTCACGCTTGTCTTGCAGTTTCTTTTTAGCAATGCCGTCAGGTGTGAACTCACCGAAGCCACCCTTATTACCCTTGTTGGTCTTTTTCATTTGGTTGTGCTGTTTAGATCATTATTTATTGTAGACAAGAGGCCAAGGTCTGCCCTGCTTCCAGGTTACAAAACCATGTTTATCAGCGATCGCAGAAAAGAGGGCCATTGGCTTTAAGTTGCGTAGAGGTCAATCGCTGCCGAACTCCCGTCTAGATACCGTCCAATAAGTGATGACCACTTATTCGCCAATCCCCTGAAAACGCGGACCGACAAACAGTTCAATGTTTCAAAACAAAGTTGGCTTCAATATCAAAACATACAGCTACAATTTTGACACTTTAAGTGGAACAAAAACTCTTCAATAAGCCTCCATCTAAAAAGCCAAGCAAATACAACTTTCACAATCTTGCGCAGTTTAGTTTTACTGGTATTGCGCAACGCTATACAGCCGCCGAAGGCTTTTGCCCAGAGCAAGTCAGACAGCCCCCATTAATTCGATAAGGGGCAAGATGCCCACGGAGGCAGTAGGTGCCACGAAAAAACAAAACCTGCCCCAACTCCCTGGCGTGGGCATCTGTGAGTGGCAACGTCAGCCATCCATCTGGGACAACACCTTTCAGTAGTGATCTTCGCTGCTCCGCATCAATGCGTCGTTCACGTTCTTCACGGTCATTTTTGGCGCAGACACCTTCAACCTGAAACTCTCGAGAACAATCCAGGCAAGCAGTCACGATTGGCTTTTTACGGGCTGAATTATGCGAAAGCTTGTCGCCTGGCACCTCACGATCCTGACCACAAGAGCATCGACACCACCAATAGGCATTTCCGCTTTTGGTACGACGCTCCGAGGCACAGACAACCGTGAGCTTTCCGTACACCTCTCCAACTCGGTTTCGGGGCTTGGATGGCATCAGAAATAGAAGGGAGTGACCTGCTCAGTCATTTTGGCTTGGCATTGTTCATTAAGTGGTGTCAGCTGTAATAAGCACCAACCTGCAACGAACAACTAATCGTAAAAACTCACACAATTGATTAACGATCTGAACGCGTCATGAATGGAATCAGCGGATGAGAAGTAAACGGCCGGTGAATGCCCCATAGGCCTTGATGAATTGCAGCAATCGCTCAAAGACTTCGATGCAGATGTTTGCTTCTTACTGCTCTGATGACTTGATTATTGCTCCCGATCAAAGCTGGAAGCCGAGCCTCCGCCTCATTCAGGGTATTTCCATCTAGCTCTTTCCACTTTTTCTTGCCAACGTGAGACCGACGATCACAAGACACACCAAGCTGCAGTTAGTAGCTGGAACGTGCTTGAACGATGTAGCAAAGAACCCTTCGAAAGACCGCCTTGACCCAAGAAAACAGCAATACCCTCCGTGATCTGTGTCCAGCACTGGCCAACAAGATCTATTTCAACTACGGCGGCCAAGGACCGTTGCCAACGCCTTCGTTAGAGGCCATGACCACAAGCTGGCAGCGCATCCAAGAACTGGGGCCTTTCACCACGGATGTATGGCCCTATATCAGTGCGGAAACAAACAAGACGCGTGCGTTGCTGGCTCGCATGTGTGGTGTGGCACCCCATCGCCTTGCCCTCACCGAAAACGTCACCAGTGGTTGCGTTCTTCCCCTTTGGGGACTGCCCTTCGAAGCCGGTGATCGCCTTTTAATTAGTG
>QCVQ01000013.1 GCA_003210315.1 Synechococcus sp. AG-686-F08
TATGTGCCAGAAAACAACATGGAATGTATCCAAAATAACAAAAATGGGTATTTCTGTATCACACACAACAAATCAATCCCATGCGTAGCGCAGCGGAGAAGGCACGGAAAACATGTATCAGAACGAACAAAAAATATCGGCGAAGTATCACCTCAAACAAAATCTTCCATTGAGGATTCTTCTCTGCCAGCCGAATTAAGGCGGCAGGGTGGAAGGAAGAGAGAGTGACCCAGCTTGCAGATGGCCAGCCACTATGCATAGAGATCTGTCCTAAGACCTTTGCGGATGCCTGCACCGCTCTCAAAGCCCACCAGGCAAGCCTTGGTTGCTGCGCTGATCTTTGCAGTCGTCGCACTCCTGCTGCAGGCTTGGCGCTCACACGTCCTCCTCGCCAGTTACGACCAAGGCATTTTTCAGCAAGTGCTGTGGAACAGCCTGCGGGGACACCTTTTTGAGAGCACGCTCTCCTCACAGCTCTCCACCAATGTGATCCACAGCGGCGAGCCAGCAGGCTTGGGCTACGCGCGATTAGGCCAGCATTTCACCCCCTCCTTACTCCTATGGGCGCCTTTGTTAGGGCTCATCGGAGGTGCTGCACTTCCACTTGTTCAAGTAGGACTCATCGTCTTAGCAGGCTTAGTGCTTCATCAACTCGCCCTTCAACTCGTTCCAGCAAGGACGGCGAACTGGCTGACGTATGGGTTCTACGGAGGGAATGCACTCATTGGTCCCACCCTGGGCAATTTCACTGATCTCTGCCAGCTTCCCCTCGCTGTTTTTGCCTTAATGCTGGGTCTTCAGAGGCGCATGGGGTGGTTGATCCTCAGCGCCGCTGTCGTGATCCCGCTCATTCGAGAAGACACCGGCATCATGCTGATTGCCATCGGACTTTGGTTGCTCTTGCGAGAGCCCAAACGATGGCCCATCGCGATTGCCCTCATCATCTGGGGAGCTGGATGGATGGTGCTGGTCACCAATGCCTTAATGCCGCTGTTCTCGGACGACAACAGCAAGCGGTTCATGGTGGAGAACTTTGGCCAATATCTCGACGTGGACTCGAGCGAAGGAGCCAGCAGCCTCTCAATGTTGCAGCAGGCTCTAAGCCATCCACTGGTCATGTTCAAGGAACTGATCTCCCCCCCAGGTCAGACCTTTTTGTACCTGCTTGGTCATGGACTTCCCTTCCTGATGGTGCCTCTGATCAGCATGGATGCATGGGTTCTAGCGGGCCCGTCACTGCTTGGCTTATTTCTGGCACAAGGCAGCAATGACCCGCTCTCGATCACCATTCGCTACACATTGCTAGTGGTACCGGGCTTCAGCCTGGGGGCACTGCTGTGGTGGAGCCGTCGCCAGCAACAGATCCCCGGCCGCCGCACTCGCCTGGCCTGGGGAATCGCCATCAGCCTTTCTCTCCTGCTCACCGTGAGCAGTAACCCCCATCGCAGCCTGTCGTGGATCGTGCCTGACAGTGTTAGTCCGCTGGTTTTTAGCAGTCCTATTCAGCAATGGGAGCACGGTCAGGATGCCCGCCAAGTTTTGAATTTGATCCCCAAAAACGCTTCTGTGAGCGCTAATACCCCTCTAATTCCGTTGATCGCTCGACGTGAAGTTGCAGTCCGTTTTCCCGAATCGCTTTATTACCTCAACCGAGACAAGAAAAAACTGGCGGTGGATTGGATTGCCGTTGATCTCGATTGGTTGGAGCGCTACAGCGTGGCGTTTCGAAGTGATTGGCGTGAACTGAGCCGCATCAAGCAGGAGCTGCCTGATCAAATGGGTGCTTACCGGGTGCAAGGCCTCACGGATGGCATCGCCGTTTTGCAACATAACGGACCTTTAAACCCCGGATTAGAGCAGCAATTATTGAAACGGCTTGCAAAGCCTTTACCTCCTGACCCACGCCTGCATTCCAATAATCACTCTTAAAACGATGCCCCCGACCAGAGACTGGTTGGGGGCTCTCGCCGGGTCCGCTCTGGCGCGGAACCGATTGATCAGTCAGAAGACAATGCCGTCAGCCGGCGTTCTCCGCGATCAGCAGACCCTGGGTCAAACAACTGGAACTCATGGACACCTCCTCCTGGATGGATAGATGAACGCCGGCGATGCATTCGGTCTCATTCATGAACCCGAAGGTCGAGGATGAGACCACATCACTGCGAACTAGTCCTTTGCAAGATAACGGACGCTGGGGGCTTACGGCAGTGCAATTGCCGCTTTTGCTCTGGTTGCTCACCCTGCTGATTTGGCTTCCTTGGCTGGGCAATATGCCACTGCGGGATTGGGATGAAGCATTAGTGGCAGGAGTCTCCCGTTCCACCGCAGCACAACCAGCTTGGGACTGGCTTTTAGCCATTAAAAATAGTGAGGCGATTTACCTCAACAAACCCCCAGGACTGCACTGGCTGATCGGTGCATCGATCAAGCGGTTTGGAGACGTTGATTGGGCCGTTCGCCTGATGCCAAGTCTGCTGGCCAGCTTGGCCGTACCACTGATCGTGATCCTGCGACGACAGCTCAGCAGTGGGAAGGAGAAGGGGGCTGAGCGCTCGGCTCTTTGTTCTGGCTTGATCCTGATGACCCTGTTGCCCATGGCTCGTCATGGGCGACTGGCGATGTTGGACGGGACTCTTGTGAGCTGCAGTTTGCTGCTGATCAGCGGTTGGCTCAGCAGCAAACGCTGGCCTTGGCATGGATTGCTTGCCGGATTAGGAGGGAGCGGCATCTTGCTTCTGAAGCCACCAGCCCTGATTGGTTACATGGCCATGGTGGCGATTATTACCTTTTTAGACAGGCCAACGAGCAGAAAGAGCTCAGCCTTGGGCTGGGCCATGAGCGGCCTTATTCCTGGAGCGCTTTGGCACATCTGGCACTTTTGGCAGCGCGGAAGCGATGCACTCGTGATGTGGGGCGGTCAGGGGTTTGGTCGCGTCACCGAAGTTGTCGGCAACAACAGTGGGGCCTGGGTGATGCCACTCACAGAAGTTCTTGAGGGGGGCTGGCCCTGGATCCTGCTCCTACCCAGCGGCGTGAACTGGGCATGGCGCCATCGCAAAACCTCGACCGGCTTATGGGAACTTGGCCTCCTGGTCGGTAGCGCGCTGATGGTGTTGCCCTTACGAACCCAATTGCCTTGGTACAGCCACCTCCTATGGCCACCAATCGCCCTTCTCTGCGGCGAAACCCTGGCTCTTCTCTTGAAGGACGGTCGCCCCCATTGGATCCCACATGCTTGGAAATGGATCGGAATTCTCCTCCTGATCAGCGCCATGGTTCTTACGGCGCTGAACGCGAGCGCGGCACTTCCAGTCCCAGCCTTGATTGCCGCAGGCCTCGGGTTACTGATCGGCGGACTGAAGCTCTCGAAGCCCCTGCAGCTCCAACGTCAGCAAGGTCTTGCCATTGTGATCACGGGTTGGAGCATTGGCCTGCTTGCGCTTTGGCATAGCCATCTATGGCTATGGGAGCTCAATGAAATCTGGGATCCCAGACCTGTGGCAGCACAAATCCAATTGCTCCCACCAGATGCGGTTGTGATGCTGGACGGATCTACACGCCCCTCACTCAACTGGTACGCGAAACGTCCTTTAAAGGAATTGGATTCCAATCCTCGAGGAGAGTTTTGGCTCGTAAGCAAGAGCTTCCGCAAAGGATGCTCGACTGCGACAAACAGAACTCAGGGGGACGATTGGGCGCTCTGGCAATGCTCTTTCGCTGACCAACCATGAACATCACGCCTCCCGCACGCCTGTGGTGGACATCCTTTGGTGTTGCGTTTTTGGGTTGGTGCCTGGCAGCTGCGCGCCATTGGCTGCTTCAGAGCAATGCCTATGACCTTGGACTGTTTGATCAATGGGCCTGGTTGATGGGCAATGGGTTGCCACCCATCTCCTCGATGGAAAACGTTCATGTGCTGGCTGATCACGGAGCCTGGATGATCTATTGGTCCGGCTTGCTGTACTGGTTTCATCCATCGATTCATTGGCTGCTCGCAAGCCAAGCTCTTGCTCTAAGTATTACCGCGGTCCCTGTTTGGATGTTGGCAGCTCAAGCAGGTCTGTCCAGACGACTCTGCTGGTTTAGCTGCCTGTTGTGGTGGCTTCAACCCTTGGTCTTCAACGTCAATTTGTTTGATTTCCACCCTGAGACATGGGTCATCCCAGGGCTCGCCTTAGCGATTTGGTGCCAACGCCAGGAGCGCTTTGGTGGGTGGCTTGTGCTTCTGATTTTGATGCTGGGATGCCGCGATGGCCTTGTTCTCGTCACATGTGGATTAAGCCTCAGTTTGTTAATCCAAAGGCGCTGGCACTGGGCCATCGCAGGCGCAGGACTATCAATCGCCTGGATGCTGTTGTTGAGCCGGTGTATTTATCCTGTTTTCCGGAACGGTGAAGGACCAAAAGCTGCCGGTCGCATGTTTTCCCATTTGGGAGATAACTTAGGTGACATTTTATTCACATTAATCAGCAAACCATGGCTTGCCTTCACGCACATCGACTTGGGAGGCGGCGCCTTCTACCTCCTGCTCTTAATTCTCCCAACCCTTCCGTTCTGGAGACAACGCTCACTAATCATCCTGAGTGCAGCAATTCCTCTTTTGCTTGTCAACCTCAATGCAGAGGCATCGTCTTATAGGACTCTTATTCACCACTACAGCCTTCCAATTTCAGTCTTGAGCATTGCAGCAGCCATCGATGGATTAGCAATATATCCAAGAAGGCTCTTCCCTTGGAAAGGTTTCACTTGGGCGGTCGCCTGCTGGATTGCGCTTGCGAAACCTTGGTTTTTTACAGGGCCTTACCTCAACAAAGTGGGCATGATTGGCGATGTGAGTCAAGCCATCTCAAAGCTAAGTCCACAAGACAGGGTCCTAACAACCAGTTACTTAGTTCCACAGATCAGTCAAAGGAAGCACGTAGCTTTCGCCAAACAATCTCTAAGCGAGCAATCCTTTGAGGATGGTTGGACGGTCTTTTTACTGAATCCAAAGAATCCAGGATGGGGCTCTAAAGGAAGTATCCAAAAACGCTTACTCAATCAGGCAGAAGACAGGAATTGGAGATGTCAGAGTTGGAATTCTGGCCTTGAACTTTGCCGGAAACCCGACGCAAAACAACAGCCCCATCTTCGCAAAAAACCCGTTCGTAACGTCCATCAGAAATAAGTTCTTGCAACTCATTTAGGATTCCTCGTTGCTGTTCCGTTTCTCGTTTAAACAATGGCACCAGAGGGGAGTAGTAACCAGGAAAGGCCGCGACCCAATCCACCTCCTGAATTTTCCCCTCGCGATCCAGGTAACTCACACCATTGGGGAAGCGAATGGCCACCTCACGCTGAGCAAGCCATGGGAGCAAAGGAGTATCTGCACTAACAGAATCTGTGGGTGGAATCAGGGAGAGGGCTTTACGCCCTACTGCGCGTCGCTTAAGCATCTCCGAGGGAGACACATGCACCCATGGCGAAAAGCTATCTGGCACCACTGCCGAAAAGGTTCTATGCGGATTACTCACAAGGGTGAGCAAAAGGCCAATACTCAGGGCAGTAGTCCAGCAGGGTCGCAACCAGCGTTTCTTCCAAATCGATGGATTGGATTGCCACAACAACAACGTGCCGATGTACAAACCTGGAACAAGAGCCAGGACATAGCGAAGCGTCACGGCGAGAGCAGTTCGCCCCTGCGATAGCAAAGCAATCAGCAGCGGTGCGCTCACAATCAACGTCACATCAACTGAAAACAAAGGCACCAACAAAAGGGGCAATGTGAGTGCTAATAAAAAGCCTAGCGTTGCTCCAGGTGGACTCACCAAGGCCCCCAATAGTGCCACTGGCTTTTGCGCCATCTGCAGCAGAACCGACAAAGTCCCTCCCGAGACATCCTCAACAAGATGTCCAAATTTTTCCTGAAGAAAACGATCAGATAGTGATGCATCTACAGAAGGCTGAACAAAGCCCGTGACAAGAAAGACCCAGGCAAATGAAATCAGCATCAACCCAACCCCAACTCGACGCACATCAGGCCTGCGAACAGCCGCCCAAAGGCCAATTGAAAAGAGCAATAGACCACTGTCTTCTCTCACCAACAACAAGGCAATAGAGGGGGTAATGACCAGCCATAAGCGGCGATCGAGCAATCCCCCGAGGATTAAAAATCCAAGCAAGGGGTACCAAATCAAGTCGTGAAAGTTTTCGAGCATCGGGCCAAGGACAGCCCCACTGAGGAAATAACTCAACGTGAGACGCCAAGCCAACTCCTCAGGCAATCGCTGTTGAGCCAAGCGCCAAAGGATCAAACCTGCCGCCGTTAAGACCGTTGCCTGTGCAAAAGGAAGGACGATCCACCCGAAGACAGCAACGGCTGGCGCCAAAAGAAGCGTCAGTGCGTTGGCATGCTGACCTAGGTGTAGATAGTCAACATGCGGCAAGCTGCCATTCACTGCCACAGCAGATGACAAGACTGACGACAAACTGCTTTCAAAAGGGCGACCTTGCGCAGTCGACCACAACTCCTGCAGGAATAACGCCTGGTCATAAGTGGCCCCGAAACTTTCAAGCCTCCAGATCTGGAGTGAAAAACCAAGAAGCCAGAAGCCAGCGGCTAGCCCTAGAACTGCAGGTGGCCAAGATCTGGTGAGGCGATTCCAGATCTTGAGCGATGACATCGAATTCAGGATTGCACCAAGCATGTTTATCTAAAATCCCTACTTAGAAAAAACGAAATCATTTCAATCCACAGGATGTAAAAGATGCTACCCAAGCAACCATTTAATAAGAACACAACATCTTCAACCAATTTTCATCACTTCTTCGCTCTACACAATCTAATGTAGCTATTGGGCTGATCACAATGCATTCCTGCTTCCTTCGCCATTTCAACAACGTCACTCATTTTCTGACCAATTTTCGTTTGCCCAACTTCCCTTAGCCTCCCTCTCACATTAATCAAGGCGTTCTCACTAGGAAAAACGATCACATCAAAAGGCCATCTTTGCTGATAATCCTCTTTTTCTATTTGAGATATGTGCTCACGCCCAGCCAGATGAACCACATAATTAGAAGAGGCAAGAATAGACTCTTGCGGGCCAATACCAGAAACAACAGACTGAAAAGCGACTGCCTCTGGCAAACGTGGTAGATATCGGGATTGGAAATACGTGATTCGTGAGTAACCCAAGAATGCCACCATCGACAAAACGAGGGTGACACTGAATACATTCTTCTGAACCTGAATCACTTTGGCGGAGATCAATGGCATCGAGTCAAGACAACCAGCAATCAAAAAGGCCAGGATCGGAATGGAGTAATGATGATTCAACTCACGCTGAATACCCGAATCAGAAATAATATTCACCAAGAAAACCGGGGTTGCACCAAGCAAACATGCCAATGCCGGCTGTCGCAGAAGAGCAAGAAAGGGAAGCGAAAGCCCCAAGCTATATAGAAAAATAGTGGAGGGAGACGCAACGCTAAAAACGATCCAAGGGCGCATCAGCAAGGTTGTAATCATCTCCAACTTCGTGTCACCCAAATAGCCCAAGCGGATCGCGACATGGTCGCCCCCCGCAGCAGAAAGATGCGTGGCCAAAAACCACCAAAAAATTGAAATTACAATCGTAATCAAACCCCTGGAATATCTACCCTTTGCGATCGCATACAAACCCAAGCCAAGGCCAAATAGAGCCTGGGCATTTTTAGCAAATAGTGTGATGAATAGGCAAAAATAATAGCGCCATCTTCCCGCCCGAGTTGCCTCAAAAATGGCAACAATCATGAACGGGATCGTGAGGACATCTGGATGAAAATCCCCCCTATTCACCAAAAAACTATAGGGGCAAAGAACGATGGCGCAGATTAGGGCCCAAACAAGCCGGGCTTTAACCTGACGCTGCACCGCCACATAGGCAGCAACAGCAGGGAGAGATCCCAAAGCAATCGACTGCAAGCCTATTAAGGTGAACGTCGAGGGGAAAAACTTATAAACTGCGCCCAGAGGAAGAAGGAGAAGCGAGAAATGATCCTCCAAGGGAGCGACCTGCCTCAAGCTACTAATCGCCGTTAACCTACCCTCACCAATCAGCCAGCTAAATTGCTCAAAAAGCCCAATATCCCAAACCTGAGTGCCAAACAGATAATGCTGAAAAGCAGCCGTTGCAAAAAGGATACTTGCGTAGACAATAGAAACAATTAAAGCTGCACGCTCTATTGATGGGCCTTGCTTAAAGTTGCAATTCACTTCGCCCACATCAACCACACCAGCTTCAAGCCGAGCAAACACTGCAGACAATAACTCAAAACGCGACTCCTATCTCCTCAAGATTTCAGTACTGAATCTTTTGCCTATTCAAACATTGAGAGTTTATGGCGATCCCATACAGTCATGGCAATGATCCACGGAGGTCTAAGTTAGTAGCATCTCGGACTCGTGGCAAGTAAATATTGGATTGGATCGTTAATCTTTAAACGAATTAGTCCCGTCCGTCATCCAATACTGATCAACAATATTCTCTAGACGAAGACTTCAAACTGAATGCTTCCCAAACAACAAGCAGCTTAAAACCGGCAATAAAAAAGCCCCCTTACGGGGGCCATATGAATACTTAACCAACAATCAGAGTGCGTTACCGCGAGGCAGAACCTCTTCAGGGAAGACGAAGTTTTCGTGCGGCTGGTCAGCCGGTGCCATCCAGGCACGCAGACCTTCATTCAGAAGAATGTTCTTCGTGTAGAAGGTTTCAAATTCAGGATCCTCAGCTGCGCGGATTTCCTGTGACACGAAGTCATAGGCACGCAAGTTGAGTGCAAGGCCGATGATGCCGATGGAACTGGTCCACAGGCCCATCACTGGCACGAACAGCATGAAGAAGTGCAGCCAACGCTTGTTGGAAAACGCAATTCCGAAGATTTGGCTCCAGAAACGGTTGGCGGTGACCATCGAATAGGTCTCTTCTTCCTGGGTGGGTTCAAACGCCTTGAAGGTGTTCGACTGTTCACCATCCTCAAAAAGGGTGTTTTCCACAGTCGCGCCGTGAATGGCGCAAAGCAGTGCACCGCCAAGAATGCCGGCCACTCCCATCATGTGGAATGGATTCAGGGTCCAGTTATGGAAGCCCTGGAGGAACAACAGGAAGCGGAAAATTGCAGCCACACCAAAGGAGGGCGCAAAGAACCAGCTGCTCTGTCCCAAGGGGTACATCAAGAAGACACTGACGAACACCGCAATCGGACCTGAGAAGGCGATGGCGTTGTAAGGACGAATGCCGACGAGACGAGCAATTTCGAACTGACGCAGCATGAAGCCGATCAGTGCGAAGGCGCCGTGGAGAGCAACGAAAGCCCAGAGGCCTCCAAGTTGACACCAGCGGACAAAATCACCCTGGGCTTCTGGGCCCCAGAGCAAGAGAAGGCTGTGACCCATCGCATCAGCGGGGGTGGACACAGCAGCGGTGAGAAAGTTGCAACCCTCGAGGTACGACGACGCGATGCCGTGGGTGTACCAGGAAGTTACAAAAGTGGTTCCCGTTAACCAGCCACCAATGGAGAGGTAGGCCGTGGGGAGAAGAAGAATGCCGGACCAGCCGACAAAAACAAATCGGTCGCGTTTGAGCCAGTCATCGAGGACGTCGAACCATCCCCGCTGCGGCATGCGACCTGCAGCGATCGTCATGAGAGAGCTTCATGAAGCTTTACGTTCGTGAGCCTAGAGGCCTGGGCCGTTTCTGCAGGGGCAACACAGCGCCGAAGCCCATAGATGAGTGAAAATACTCAGACCTCCGTTTCCTGCTTCTGGCGAGGAGAATGGAATCACAAACACTTTTTTATCTGTGTACGTCGTCGAATTAGCTCTTCGCATGAGCCCGATGCCTATTTCTGTCCAACGGAAGGAATCGGGAGACGCCGAATCTGTCTATCAACAGGTTCGCCAAGCTCTTGAACAGGGACAGCCACGACTGCTTGAAATGACCTGCGAAAAGGTGGAAGGCAAACGTCTCAGCGTTTTAACGAGCGACGTCTTAGCCGTTCAGATCTACGAGAAAACGGCGGCATCCGGGGGGAGCAAACGGCCAGGCTTTTCACTCGACAGCTAATCCCTGTGGGAACGGACACCAACGAACGGGTTCTTCAGTTTGAAGGCGTGAGTTTTTGCTGGACCGGCGGAACCCGCGCATTAGACCGCTGCAGCTTCAGCGTTCCAGGCCCAGGCCTGTGGATGCTCGTTGGCAGCAACGGGAGCGGGAAAAGCACCTTGTTTCGAATGATTGGGGGGTTGATCCAACCGCAATCGGGACGAGTGGACTGCAAGGTTCAAACAGCCTTGGTGTTCCAAAATCCCGACCACCAACTCCTACTGCCCAGTTGCGGCAGCGACCTTCTCCTCAACCTTCCACCCACGATTGCTCCTTCCCTTAAACGCAAGCGCATCGCCAATCTGCTTGAACAGGTTGGACTCGCTGGCATGGAGGGGCGGCAAATTCACACGCTGAGTGGTGGCCAAAAACAGCGTCTGGCCATAGCTGGTGCTCTAGCCAGCGAAGCAAAACTTCTGCTTTTAGACGAACCAACTGCCCTTCTGGATCCATCGAGCCAAAGCTCGGTTTTGGCAACGGTGCAACAGCTGTGTCACCGCTCACGGAATCCACTTACAGCGCTGTGGATCACGCATCGGCTGGATGAACTGGACCATGCTGACGGCGCATCCCTAATGAAAAAAGGCAGAATTGGACCCTGGGAAAAAGGTCCTGCTTTGCGCCGCACGCTCAAGGCACTTGCCTAAGTCAGGGCCTGGCAGTTAAGGTCTCGTGGTCTCAATCCTCGGTAGCTCAGCGGTAGAGCGGTCGACTGTTAATCGATTGGTCGCAGGTTCGAATCCCGCCCGGGGAGTTTCAAACGAATGTCATCACCCACAAGGTGGTGACATTTTTTTTTGGCCTTAGCAGCACATTTTTTTCTTCATTCATAAGAAAATCGCCACTGCATGCCATCCAAATCAGAAGATTTCCTGTAGAGCCGCGCAAGCCAATCTCCGCGTTACTGCGCCAAACCCCTGTCAGGCAAACGACTTCTAGAGACATGCCAACCATGAAGGCCAGCACCTGAATTCTGCACAAACTGGTTGATCTTGAGAGAATTACTCCTTAATGACGCGGCACTACCTCGTCCAACTGTTTTTTCGCCAGCATTTAGATGAAACCTTCCATCCTGCTGATCGAAGACGACAGGGACATGAGCGAACTGGTAGGCGGTCACCTCGAGCACAGCGGTTTTGATGTTCAGCGGGCTGACGACGGAATTAAGGGTCAGGCACTTGCACTGCAATACACCCCAGATTTAATCCTGCTCGATTTAATGCTTCCCAACGTGGATGGGCTAACGCTCTGCCAGAGACTTCGCCGCGATGAAAGAACGGCATCGATTCCCATCCTCATGCTGACGGCCTTGGGGGGGACGAAAGACAAGGTGAGCGGATTTAATTCGGGGGCTGATGATTACCTCACAAAACCATTTGATCTCGAAGAGCTCCAAGCCCGCGTCAAAGCGCTCCTTAGGAGAAGCGACAGAGCTCCCATTGGAACCTCCGGAAATCATCACGAAATCCTGAGTTATGGGCCATTGACCTTGGTGCCTGAACGCTTTGAGGCGATCTGGTTTGATCATCCTGTGAGGCTCACCCATCTGGAATTTGAGCTTCTGCATTGCTTGCTCCAACGCCACGGTCAAACCGTTGCACCCTCTCTCATCCTCAAGGAAGTGTGGGGTTATGAGCCAGACGACGACATTGAGACGATCCGCGTTCACGTTCGTCACCTACGCACGAAATTAGAACCAGACCCACGCAAACCACGGTTTATCAAAACTGTTTATGGGGCTGGCTACTGCCTCGAGCTACCTACCGGAGCCCAACTCGATGGGCTCCAGGATGTTCTTGCTCAGGCGCGCCACGATCGAGAGCAAAAAGCTGAAGCGGCCAATCGGGCCACGGCCTGATCTTCAACGGTCAAAGCCCCATCAAATTGAGAAGCGTGACTTCCCAGGCCAACCTGGGTTGCACAAATGAGAGCAATTGAACGCGTAAACGCTCAAGTTTTCTAAGAACCTGCTCATTTTTTTGTTCCCTCCAAAAGTGCTGCTGCAGCCAATTGATCAGCCAAAGCTGTTGCTCGCCATCGAGAGCCTCAGTGAGATCACGCGCAAGCCCTAGGGCCTCGATCGGCTGGGTTGGAAAGACGTTCAAACGCCCGATCAGATCGGGTGGGACACGAGACCACTGCTTGACATGGCCCAGTAACGCACCTGGAGAACCACCAGCCATCGCGACCAATTCAGGCTGCATCAGCCCTTGCTTCACAGCCTCTTGATCCACCTCAGCGGGCAAATGTTGGAGAACTAACTGCATGTCTTTCGCACTGAGCTGGATCAAGCGAATCAGCTGACAGCGTGAACGAATCGTGGACAGCAGCCGTTCGGGAGCAGCCGACATCAAGATCAACACGCCATGGCCTGGTTCCTCAAGCGTTTTGAGAAGAGCATTAGCAGCAGCTTCCGCCATCGCCTCTGGCTCCTCGAGCACGACAAGGCCACGCGATGACTCCAACGGTTGACGTGAAAGGAAGCGGCTGATGTCGCGAATCTGATCCAACCTCACAAGGGGAGGGGTTCGCCGACTCACGCCTGCCTCTTCAGCTTCAGAGCGAGAAATCAAACGCCCCTGGTGGCTGTAGCTGGGTTCCACCCAGAGAAGATCAGGGTGGTTGCGTTCTGCCAAGCGACGTCGCTGGCGCTGATTGCACTGGCCTTCACTGATCACACCCTCGAGGAAGCGAAGAACAGCAAGGCGCCGGCCAACGCCTTCTGGACCAGCGAAGACATAGGCAGGAGCAAGCCGCTTCTGCTTCAGAGCTGCCTTTAAAAGGGTCACCGCTAGAGGCTGGCCCACCAGATCGGCAAACAGATCTTGCTCTTCAAGCAACACGTCGCTCATCACCGCCAAACCGCAGCTCTGGAGAGCAAGGCCGTTTGAATCGCTTCCGCGACCTCCAAAAGCGGACGGTCAGCCACAACCGACACCCAGCCACGTGCCTTCGCCATGTCAGAAAAGCCCTTGGACACTCGCTCCAAGAAAGCAACTCCTTCCGCTTCGATGCGATCTTCCTCGCGACTTCCACGCCGCTGAACGCTCAAGGCCAAAGGAATATCAAGCCAAACCGTCATGTCGGGGCTGAGGCCTCGTGTGGCAATTCGCTCAAGGTCAGTGATGAGCTCCCGATCGAGACCTCGTCCATAGCCCTGGTAAGCCATCGTCGACCCCGTAAAGCGATCACTGAGAACCCAATCACCTCGCTCTAATGCAGGCTGAATGACTCGGTCCACGTGTTGGGCACGATCCGCTGCATACAACAACAACTCTGCTGTAGGCCCCGGGTCAGCATCTTGAGGGGGATGGAGCAAAAGCTGTCGAAGACTTGCCCCCAGGGCCGTTCCCCCTGGTTCTCTAGTCACAACCAACTGAGATTCATGGGGCATCAGTCCGCTCTTGGGAAGCCAACTGGACAGCTGCTGAAGCTGGGTGGTTTTGCCACAACCATCAATGCCCTCCAGCACCAGCAGTCGCCCCTTCATCGTGGTCATGGTTAGCGAAGCCGCAAGCTGAGGGCATTCAGCACCACAGACACCGAGCTAAATGCCATGAGCAAGGCTGCCAAAGGTGGGGACAACAAGAGGCCAAAGCCAGGCAGCAACACACCAGCCGCAATCGGCAAAGCGATGAGGTTGTATCCAAAAGCCCAAATCAAGTTTTGACGGATTTTGGCCATCGTTCGCCTGGCCAAGCAAAGCGCCTCAGGCACCGCCTCAAGCCTGTCCCCGAGCAGCACAAGGTCAGCCGTATCCTGGGCAATCTGGGTTCCTGTGCCCACTGCGATGCCAAGGTCGGCTGCCGCCAAGGCGGGGGCATCGTTGATGCCGTCACCGACCATCGCCACAGCTCCCTGCTCGCGCAAAAGCTCAAGCCGTTCAAGTTTTTGATGCGGCAAGAGCTGCCAAGCCAGATCAGCGTCCGCAAAACCAAGCTCACGTCCCACCCGTTCAACGGTCTGGCGACGATCCCCACTCAACATGGCGACGGACTGGCCCTGATCTCGTAAGCGCTGGATAGCGAGCGATGCATCCGGGCGCAGTCGATCGTCGACGGTGACGAGGCCCAATGGATTCTCGGCCAAGGCAACAGCCACTAACGACTGCCCACTCTGAAGAGCCGAATCCAGCGTTTGTTGCTGTTGCTCTGTCCAGGACACCCCTTGATCACGTAGCCATTCCGGGGAGCCGACACGCACAAGACCATCCACTCCTTGCAAACGGCCTTCCATTCCCGCACCAGGAGTGGTGCGGCTGGACTCAACTCCGAGAAGAGGCAGCTGAAGTCGTTGTGCCTCCTGCAACAGCGCGTGGGCCAGTGGATGACGGCTCGTCTGCTCAAGACTGGCCGCCAGCTGAAGCGTTTGAGGAGGATCTTCGCTGGCTAAAACCGAATCAACCAGGGGTCGGCCGAGCGTGAGGGTGCCCGTCTTATCGAAGACCATGCGCTGCACGGAGGCTGCCAACTCGATTACATCTCCTCCTCGAAACAACCAGCCCTGCTTCGCTGCCAAGCCAGATGAGACAGTGATCACGGTGGGAGTGGCCAGACCAAGCGCACAAGGGCAAGCCACCACAAGCACCGCAATGGAGAGCTGGAGAGCAAGACCAAGCGGCGTCTCAGCGCCAGCACCAAGAGAGCCATGCAGACCATGCGCATGGCCGTGATCCATCAACGCGACAGGAACATCAAGAACCTGAGGCCAGAGACGACAACCGACCTGCCACCAAAACAAGAACGTGAGAATGGCAAAACTCACCACCGCATAACAAAACTGGCCGGCGACGCGATCGGCAAGGCCCTGAATCGGCGCCTTCCTTGCCTGGGCCTGCGCCACCAAATCAATAATCCGAGCCAGGGCCGTTTCACGACCAATCCGCTGCACCTCAATGATCAAGGTGGCCTCCAGGTTGAGGCTGCCTGAACTGAGCTCAGCGCCAGGGGAAGCATCCAGAGGCAAGGGTTCGCCAGTGAGGCTGGAGAGATCCACAGCCGAATGCCCCTCACGCACGATTCCATCCACCGGAACGCGATCGCCGGCCAACAGCTGAACGTGTTCTCCTGGTCGCAGAGCCGAAACAGACACCTCACGGATCGCGCCATCGTCCATCAACAGTCGAGCAACATCGGGCTGAAGAGCCGCAAGGTCCTGTAGCGCACGGCCCGTACGACGGCGCGCCCGCTCTTCTAGGAAACGACCCAGCAACACAAAGCCCAGCAGCATGACCGGCTCGTTAAAGAAGCAGGGCCAACCCACCTGAGGCCAAGCCAAAGCAACCAAGCTGGCCAAGTAGGCACTTCCCACACCAAGGCTGACCAGGGTGTCCATCGTTGGCACCCCCATTCGAGCTGAGCGCCATCCAGCGATCAGGATGGGCCGGCCGGGCCCCGCTAAAGCAACAGTGGCCAGTCCAGCGTGAAAAGGAAGCGAACCAAGAGGTGGAACGTGGACGGTTCCGGCTTCAGCCAGATGACCCACCACGGACAACACGAGCAAGACAAGAGCGACAATTAACTGACGCCACTGCTTCCACCAACCCCAACTTCGATCAGCCTCAACCGTTGCACCGAACGCAGTGGTCTCGCGAGGATGGGCACTGAAACCACGAGCCGTTAAGGCCTCAACGACTCCATCAAGATCAGCAACCGAATCGCTTTCAAAGCGAAGCCATGCGCTGCGAGTGACCAGATTCACGCTGGCTTCGCACACCCCGGGTTGATCGAGGAGCGTGCGCTCCACCGAACGCACGCAACCACCGCACTTCATTCCCTCCACGTCTAAAAGCATCGTGGGAGGTGAATTTGAGGCGTTAGCGGAATTTGTCACAACTGCAGAACGCATTCCTTAACGCTAGGCAGGGCTGCGGATTCCAGTCAGGATGGAGTCACACCTTTTTTGGTTTCCTGTGCCGCGCAGCAATCGAAACGACAATTTTATCGACAAAAGCTTCACGGTCATGGCCGATCTGATCGTGAAGCTACTGCCGATTAATGCCCGAGCTAAGGAAGCTTATGTGTATTACCGCGACGGGCTCTCCGCTCAAAACGACGGTGATTACGCCGAAGCCTTGGAGAACTATGCGGAAAGCCTGAAGCTGGAGGAAAACGCGATTGACCGGGGCGAGACCCTCAAAAACATCGCCATCATTTACATGAGCAACGGAGAAGAAGAGCGAGCGCTTGAGACCTACCAAAAAGCACTGGATGAAAATCCCAAACAACCTTCATGCTTGAAAAACATGGGTCTCATTTATGAGAAACGTGGTCGCACGGCGGAAGAAGAAGGACGTCGTGATGATGCAGACGGCTGGTTTGATCTTGCAGCCGACGTATGGACCCAAGCCGTCAGGCTGAATCCAGGTGGCTACCTCGATATCGAGAATTGGTTGAAATCAACCGGCCGCAGCAACGTGGACGTTTACTTCTAAGCGTCATGGTCGTGATCAGCAGGATTCACACCAAGGGCTAGGACCAGCGCTTCAGTGATCGATCCAGCTTCGTGCAGCTCCAAGTTCAAGCTGGCCTCCCCTATTCCGAGTCCACACCCCTTAGGAACCACTGCTCTTCTGAATCCAAGACGGACGGCCTCTTGCAAGCGCAGCTCCAACTGCCCAACAGGCCTGAGCTGCCCACCAAGGCCAAGTTCACCAAGCAGGACGGTTCCTGCCGGCAAGATGAGATCGCGATAACTCGCCACAACAGCAGCAGCCACTCCCAAATCAGCCGCAGGCTCCTCTACATCGAGGCCACCAGCCACAGCGAGGTAGCAATCAAAACGTGAGAGGGGCAGGCCCATGTGCTTTTCAAGCACCGCCAGGATCTGATGCAAGCGGTTCACAGCAATTCCTGTGGCCGTGCGTCTTGGACTCGCATAGCTCGTGGTGCTGACCAAGGCCTGGAGATCGACAACAAGAGGCCTGGTGCCCTCACAGGCAACAATCGTCGCGACTCCACTGGCCTCATCACCACTCAAAAACAACTCGCTCGGGTTGTTGACCTCCACAAGACCTTGGCCCTGCATTTCGAACACGCCGAGTTCATGGGTGGCACCAAAGCGATTTTTAACGGCACGCAGAAGTCGATGACTTGCGAAACGATCCCCCTCAAAAGTGAGCACGGCGTCTACCAAGTGCTCAAGGACCTTCGGTCCTGCCAACATGCCCTCCTTGGTTACGTGGCCAACAAGTAGCAAAGCCGTGTTCTGCCGCTTGGCTAATCGCTGCAAAGACGCAGCACATTCCCGAACTTGAGCAACAGATCCAGGAGCGCTCGACAGGTTGGCGTCATGCAAGGCCTGAATGCTGTCGATGATTGCCACGTCAGGCTGCAGAGCCTCGAGCTCCTCCAACACCAACTCAAGGTCTGTTTCGGCAAGCAGTTGAAGCCCCTCGCTCTCTCCACCCAAACGCAGCCAGCGCAACTTCACTTGCTGGGCTGATTCCTCAGCGCTGACATACAGAACAGAAAGCCGGTTCGCCATGACCGATGCGCTTTGAAGCAGCAGCGTGCTTTTACCGATTCCTGGGTCACCCCCCACAAGCACCAGCGAACCAGGTACGACGCCACCGCCCAAGACGCGATCCAATTCTGGGTAGCCGCTCTCAAGACGTTGAATCGGCCGATCACCCAGATCGGCCATGGCGGTCGAACGTCTCGCCACTGGAGCCTTTGCTGACTCGGCAGGAGCGCGTCTGCGCCGTCCGTCGTGTTTCGGAGCGGTTTGCTCGATCAGAGAATTCCAGCTACCGCAACTACTGCAGCGGCCAAAAAACTGCCGAGTCTGCGCACCACAGCTCTGACAAACAAAAATTGAAGCGGGTCGGGACACGTCGAACTATGAAGAAAGTTGGCTTTCGGTGAATGAACGGGGCCTCCGTCCATTTATCTGTAACCAATACCAGTACGAAATAAGTTCGAATATGACGGCCACAGCCGCCAGCAAGGAAACCATTCTCGTTGTCGACGACGAGGCCAGTATTCGACGCATTCTGGAAACCCGCCTGTCGATGATTGGTTACAACGTTGTAACCGCCTGCGACGGCACTGAAGCTCTCGAAAGCTTTGAAAAGTGCAATCCAGACCTTGTGGTCTTGGACGTGATGATGCCAAAGCTAGACGGCTACGGCGTTTGCCAAGAATTGCGCAAGGAGTCGGATGTTCCGATCGTGATGCTCACCGCCTTGGGTGACGTTGCAGACAGAATTACCGGGCTTGAGCTGGGTGCTGATGACTATGTCGTTAAACCGTTTAGTCCCAAAGAGCTTGAAGCAAGAATTCGCTGCGTTCTTCGCCGTGTTGAGAAAGAACAGGTCGCTGGAATCCCCAATTCTGGGGTGATTCAAGTCTCAGATCTTCGCATCGACACCAATAAGCGTCAGGTGTTCCGAGCCGACGAACGGATCCGCCTCACCGGAATGGAGTTCAGCCTCCTGGAACTGCTCGTGGGTCGCTCTGGCGAACCCTTCAGCCGCGGCGAAATCTTGAAGGATGTGTGGGGATATACACCTGAACGTCACGTGGACACCAGGGTCGTGGATGTTCACATCTCACGGCTTCGCTCCAAACTCGAAGACGACCCGGCCAATCCCGAGCTGATCCTCACGGCTCGAGGCACCGGTTACTTGTTCCAGCGCATCATCGATTCCGTTGCACCCGAAGGATCCTGAATTCAGCCCGGCCGACGAAGCCCGGAGCAAACCACGCCGATCAAAGGCGGTGAGAAGACTTGTGATTTGGTATCGGCGTAATAGCGCCGTAACCAGTCTCGTCGACACCGCGACCACCTCTGCCAGCGCTGCGGGCAACGTGGCTGAATCAGTCGGATCGATGGCAGGAAGCGTCGTCACCAACGCCGGAAGCATGGCTGGACAGATGCTCCAACCGGTCATGGACCCTCTGCGCCGCCTGCAAACCACGGAGGTTGGTGATGACGGAATCATCCGTGACACAGATCGCCTGTGGGTCGCCGTGGATGGAATGGGTGGGGACCATTCCCCAGGGGAGATCCTGGAAGGCTCTCTCCAAGCCATCGACCGGCTGCCCTTGCGAATCCGGTTTGTCGGCGAAACCAAGAGGGTCATGGAAGCCGCTGAGGCGTCTGGGCTCACGGAGCCGCTCAACAACGCCATCAATGCAGGACACCTGGAGCTCATCCCCAGCGGCCCCTCAGTGAAAATGCACGAGGAAGCCACTGTTGTGCGCAGGAAGCGCGATGCCAGCGTGAATGTGGCCATGGATCTGGTGAAGCGAGGAGACGCCTTGGCGATTTACTCCGCCGGAAACTCTGGTGCTGTGATGGCATCGGCCATCTTTCGCCTTGGTCGCTTAGCTGGGATCGATCGACCCGCCATTGGAGCCCTGTTCCCCACCAAGGACCCCGGCCAACCTGTGCTGGTTCTGGATGTGGGAGCAAACATGGACTGCAAGCCTGCCTACATGCATCAATTTGCTTTGCTCGGCAACATTTATTGCCGCGATGTTCTCCAAGTTGATCGCCCTCGAATTGGCTTACTCAACATTGGCGAGGAGGAATGCAAAGGCAATGAACTATCTCTACGCACCCATGAATTACTCCGGGAGGAAACCCGTCTTCATTTCGCAGGCAATTGCGAAGGGAGAGATGTTCTATCCGGTGAATTTGATGTGGTGGTTTGCGATGGCTTCACAGGCAATGTGCTGCTGAAATTCCTTGAATCCGTCGGCAGTGTTCTGCTCGGCGTGCTCCGAGCTGAATTACCGAGGGGACGCCGCGGCAAAGTTGGTTCAGCTTTCCTACGCAGCAATCTCAAACGCATCAAGAAACGGCTCGACCACGCTGAACACGGAGGCGCACTTCTCCTGGGTGTGAATGGGATTTGCGTCATCGGCCATGGAAGCAGCAAAGCCCTATCCGTGGTGAATGCTCTGCGCTTGGCTCATTCCGCTGCAAGTCATGGTGTGATGGACGATCTGGCCGAACTCAGCAAGCCAGCACCGCTCAAAAGCTGAAGCACCCTGTCTGGACTGTGATTGACTGACGCCAATCACAGCGCTTCCACATTGGCTGGATCTCCCCCACCCTTCCGTGGCATGGCTCTGGTCGCAAGTGGCAGCGCCCAGGCGAATCAAACCATCAGCAATGCTGCCCTCAGCGAGCGGGTGGAGACCAATGACGAATGGATTCGCACCCGCACCGGAATTCAGTCTCGGCGTGTCAGCTCTCCAGATGAATCGCTGAACGATCTCGCTATCCGTGCAGGGCTCAAGGCCCTGGAGATGGCCCAGTGGGAGCCAGACAGCCTCGACCTGGTGTTACTCGCCACTTCGACCCCTGACGACCTATTTGGATCAGCACCAAGAGTGCAGGCTGGATTGAAAGCAAACAATGCTGTGGCCTTTGATCTCACAGCAGCCTGCAGCGGTTTTCTATTCGCCCTCGTGACAGCCGCCCAATATTTACGAACAGGCGCCATGCAAAGGGTGCTGGTGATCGGCGCCGACCAGTTGAGCCGCTTTGTCGACTGGGATGACAGAAGCACTTGTGTGCTCTTCGGTGACGGGGCTGGCGCCGTGGCCCTTGAAGCCACTTCTTCTGAGGCGGATGGCCTACTGGGTTTCCGGTTGCGCAGTGACGGCAGCCGCGGCCACTCCCTGACCCTGCCGCAGATCCCTACAAGCCTTCCCTTGGTCAACACCACCAGCCATCAATGCGGTGGCTACCTGCCAATTCAGATGAATGGCCAAGAGGTGTACAAATTTGCTGTCCGCGAAGTTCCAGCCATCCTCAAAGAGCTTTTAGAGCAGACCGCCACAACCCCGGACCAACTGGACTGGCTTCTGCTCCATCAAGCCAATCAGCGCATTTTGGATGCAGTGGCGGATCGATTTTCAATCCCTCACTCCAAGGTCTTGAGCAACTTGGCGCACTACGGCAATACCTCTGCCTCCACGATCCCGCTCATGCTTGACGAAGCCGTGCGCGACGGCCGCGTGGCACCTGGTCACCTCTTGGCGAGTAGCGGCTTTGGAGCTGGCCTCAGCTGGGGAGCCGCATTGTTGCGATGGCAAGGTCCCGCCTAGGCTCCCAGCCATCTTTACCTGCCAACGATGACGATTGCCTGGGTGTTCCCCGGACAGGGGTCTCAGAAGTCGGGCATGGCTGCGCCCGTGCTGACCCTTCCTGGAGCGGAAGAACGATTTGCACTTGCTTCCCGTCTGCTAGGCAGAGATTTGCTGGCGATCTGCCAAGGGGAGGCCAATGAGAATGCCGAACCAGCCGATCTCAACGACACGCGCAACACGCAACCAGCACTCTTCGTCATTGAAAGTCTGATTGTGGATGAACTGCTCAGGCAGAAGCGCGAGCCAGCGTTTGTCGCTGGTCACAGTCTTGGAGAGCTCGTGGCGCTTTATGCCGCTGGTGTCTTTGATGTGACCACAGGCCTTGCCTTAATGCAACGGCGCTCCGAGCTCATGGCAGCGGCTGGAGGCGGAGCGATGACTGCCGTGATTGGCTTTGACCGCGAGCAACTTGAAAGCCTTGTCAACAGCACGGATGGAGTGGTCATCGCCAATGACAACAGCTCGGCCCAGGTTGTGATCTCAGGAAACCCCGAGGCGGTAAAAAGTGTGAGTGAGCAACTCACCTGCAAGCGCGCGATTCCACTCGCGGTCTCCGGAGCATTTCACTCGCCATTAATGGCAGAAGCGGCTGCAGCATTCAAGGTTCACCTGGAAAGCCTGGCTTTCGAAGATGCTCGCTTCCCGGTGCTGAGCAACACCGATCCAACCCCCTGCCGCGACGCCGCTCAACTCAAGCAGCGCTTGACTCAACAGATGACCACGGGCGTTCGCTGGAGAGAAACCATGGAAACGCTCACATCAGCAGGGGTCGACACATTGATCGAAGTGGGACCCGGGAATGTGCTCAGTGGCCTGGCAAAAAGGGCCATGACGGGTGTTACGACCGCCCAGCTCTCGAGCTCCGCTGATTTAGGTCTCTAGGAAGCCATGCCCCCTCTTGTGCCCAGCCCGAGCGACGGCTCTGCTGTTGTGACATCCATCACGCCAAAACCGAGCCTGATGTACCAGCTCGTGAGCTACTTGCTGGTGTTTCCAGTCTTTCGAGGTCTCTTGAGAGGGCGCACCAGAGGGAACGACTTGGTGCCCCTTCAAGGGCCATTGGTGGTGGTTGCGAATCATGGATCCCATCTCGACCCACCCTTGCTTGGCCACGCCCTCGGCCGTCCTGTGGCGTTCATGGCCAAAGCCGAGCTGTTCGAGATTCCAATCTTGGGATCCATCATTCGCGCCTGCGGCGCTTACCCGGTGAAACGGGGAGCCAGTGATCGAGAAGCGATCCGTACAGCAACGGCTCGACTGAACGAGGGCTGGGCGATCGGTGTCTTTCTTGATGGCACGCGTCAAACGAATGGCCGCGTGAATCAACCAAGGCCAGGTGCAGCCTTGCTTGCTGCGCGCAGTGGAGCCCCCCTTCTCCCTGTGGCAATCATCAACAGCCATCGCGCCCTGGGCACAGGGAGGGGCTGGCCAAGGCTTCTGCCCGTTGCCCTTCGCATTGGGGAACCAATCCCTGCACCAACCAGTCGGAGAAAGCCTGAGCTAGAGGCCACCACCCGTGAGCTTCAACAGCGGATTAATGCCTTGATCGATCAAGGCATGGGAAATCTCTGAGGCCAATTCCGAAGAACCCAAGGCTTGAGATCTTGACCTGTGATGACCCAGGTCAGGGCCCTGATCCCATCACTTAGGCGCTTGCCCATTGCCTCCTCTCGACAGGAGGGCTGACAAGCAACAGGCACTCCCGTGAGACGAATCCCTCGGCTTCCCGCTACGAGACGTCCCACGGTCATGGCACGGGGCAAATGATCTTCACTCGTGACTAGATAGATGTGCTTCACACCATCGCGTTTCAAGTCATCCACCAACGATGTGAAATTCGTAAAGGTGTCTTTGGCTCTGTAATCGAGCACAACCCTGCGCTGATCCATTCCCGCATCCCGTACAAGCCATTGCGCGTACTCAGGATTGCTGCCACCACTCACCACCAAGGGGAGTTCTAGTTGCTGTGCCAAGCGCAGTCCAACCCGTTCACGATCGAGATCTCCTCCGAGCACAAGGATCCGTTGCGGAGGTTCAACGGTGATAAGGGCCTCACGGAATGGCTTTAAAGGACCCGTCGTGGTGGCCCACACCAAAGCAGCAAGAACCACGAGAGAGGAGCGCCAAACTGGGGCCATTAGACGGGGCCCACAGGAGATGTGGGGTAAATGGGCAACACAGGCTCCCAAGGGCCTGGAGTGGCCTCCTGCTCCCAGTGGCAACACCGCTCCAACAGATGCTGCACATCCGACGCCACGTCAAGCTCCATGGTCAGAGCTGGCGAAGGGTCTTCATCCTCTCTGAGTAAACGAGGAGGCTCCAGCTCTTGTACGGGCACGGAGCCTGAAATGAGGCGGTATCGCCCAGCCACTCGTCCACGACGGGGAAGCGTTTGAACGATCGAGAAAGGCTCCAAAACCTGACTGGCCGGCAAGGCCACAGATAACCGTGGTGCCATCAACGCGAAACTGCTCTCACCATGCAAAGGGCAACCCAACTGCTGGGCCAGGGTGCGAGCCATCACCACGGTCAAGCGCGTCCCCGTAAACCCTCCAGGCCCTGTACAAACAGCCAAACGCACAATCGAAGTCCATTCCTCTTGTGGGAGCAGTTCCTCGACAGCAGGAATCAAACCATTGGTGAGCTGACGTCCCATCGGGCGACACAGGATGCGCGTTCCCCCAGCGGGATCTTCGGCGTCGTAAACGGCCAGACCGAG
Organism: Synechococcus sp. AG-686-F08; assembly: GCA_003210315.1. Lineage (GTDB taxonomy): Bacteria > Cyanobacteriota > Cyanobacteriia > PCC-6307 > Cyanobiaceae > Synechococcus_C. The sequence goes on from QCVQ01000013.1 coordinate 23,949, forward strand.
AATTTCACTCGAACTATGCAGAGCCAGCAGCCAACGGCTCATCGCGGCAACTCCTGATCAGGGCGCAATCGCTTCCATCGTCCGTAATCCGGCTCAAAGCTGCTGCAAGCTCGCACATCCCATTCCACGCCAACGCCTCCACCGCTGAGGTCATGAAGACTTATGTGAATGCGTGGATCTTGAGGACTCACGTCAGGATTGTCGTTGAGATGGGCCACACCATGCTGCCGTTCCACCGCGTGATAGGCCTGACAACGATCCACCCAGCGGCAATCCACGCAGATGCACATGCACCCCACCTCTGAAGAGGACTCCATTCTGGAGGGGGATGCCAGCCTCATGGCACGTCAGCTCATGACACGGCTGAAGCCTCAAGGCTGGCCGATCCCTCTTGATCGTTTCCCTATTGGAACGGTGCTGGTAGGCGGAGCCGTTCGTGACGGGTTGCTGAACCGTTTGCCAGAGCATCCAGATCTCGACATGGTGGTTCCAGCGGATGCGCTGGGCCAGGTCCGCAAGCTTGCTCAAGAGTTTGGTGGGGCCTGCGTGGTCCTTGATCGCGACAGGGATATGGCCCGCCTAGTCCTAGGTCGCTGGACCATCGATCTTGCAAAACAAGAGGGTGATGACCTCACGGCTGATCTCTTGCGTCGTGACTATCGAATCAACGCGATTGCGCTCACCCTTACAACTGAGCCAAAACTGTTGGATCCCAGCGGCGGCATTGCTGATCTGCGCGCTCAACGCATTTCCGCCATCCAAGAACGCAACCTGCTGGATGATCCCTTGCGGCTACTGAGAGCTTTAAGACTGGCCGCCGAGCTCTCGATGACGATTGACGACGCCACTGTTGAAATGATTGCGCGCCATCGGCACCACTTGCCCAAGGTGGCTCCAGAGCGCATCCAAGCGGAACTCCTAAAACTCGTTCAAGCCAACAACGCCGACCAGGCAATCAGCCTGCTGAACGCCTTGCAATTGATCGAACCATGGAGTTCCGCTCAACCACAAAGAACCCTCAACACAAGCGTCTTAACAAATGAAGAACAGCACGTCGCGTTACCGCTAGCGCGCCTAACGCAGTTACTCAGTGATCAAGGCGTGAAGGATCTGAAGTTCAGCCGAAAGCAAATCCAACGCTGTTTGCGACTGAGGTCATGGTGGACGCGAGATCAACAGCAAAGCGCAGAAGCGCTGAATGAGCGAGAGCGCCTAAAACTGCATCAAGAGCTTGAAGCTGATCTCCCTGCTTTCACCCTGGCTTGGCCTATGGAACGCCAAAAGGAATGGTTAAAACACTGGCGTGATCGGGAGGATAAACTGTTCCATCCCAGTGCACCACTGGATGGTCGAACATTGCAGGCAGAACTTGGCTTGCGTCCAGGGCCCCGCTTAGGGAAGCTGATTGATCATCTTTGCCTTGAACGAGCTTTTGGTCGAATTCGAAACCGAGACGACGCCATTCAGTGCGCACGCGCTTGGATCAACAAGCCGCTGTGATTAACTGACTTGCCTTAACGACAGCGATCGGCCTGATAGGCAGTTTTCTTCTCTCTCTCCCCCCCGTCTCATGAGCGTGCGTCTTTACATCGGCAACTTGCCGCAAACATTTGAAGCCAAAGAGTTGGAGACCCAACTCACCAGCGTGGGGGAGGGAATCCGCTTCAAAACCGTTCTCGACCGCGAAACGGGTGCATGCCGCGGCTTCGGTTTCGCGAATGTCGACGATGAAAAAGTTGCCGATGCTTTGATCGAGCAATTCAACGGAAAGGATTTCAACGGCAACACCCTGCGGGTCGAACGCTCTGAACGACGCGAGAGCAATGCAGGCGGTGGTGGCGGCCGCCGTGGCGGTCCAGGCGGTCCTGGCAATGCCCCAGGCTCAGCACGGAAAGCCGTCAACAAGGTGGTTCACAGTGACGCGAAAGCTGAATCTGCACCAGATCCCCGCTGGGCTGGAGAATTATCCAAACTCAAAGATTTACTTGCAGATCAGAAAACAACTGCCTGATTTTTGATTCGCTTTGTGATCAATTAGCGAGACTGAGCGATCACAAAGCAACGAGGAAGCTCAAGCGCTTTCGCTAATTTGCCCACGAAGGCACGACGATTAAAAACGTCATAATTATTGCGTTCAATCTCGTCAAGGATTCCTCTGTAAAGACGTAAAGAGGTCCAAACAGGCCAGCGCGCATCGGCTGATAACCAGCGCACTCCAGCTTCCGAGCGAACAAACCATTCCCTGGCACGAGCCAGCTGAAATGACATCAACTCAATCCAGGCATCATTGATCTTGCCGGACAAAAGGTCCTGCTCACTTACGCCAAAATGATGCAGATCTTCCTGCGGCAGATAGATCCGTCCTCGGGCACGATCTTCTCCAACATCGCGAAGGATGTTCGTCAGTTGATTTGCAATTCCTAGAGCAACAGCTGCATCAGAAGGATCTGGGCAATCACTCCAAGGCGCAGAGGTATAAGCCTCGTCGACGCCCATGACGCCCTTCGTCATCAAACCAACGGTTCCGGCAACGCGATAGCAGTAGAGCTTTAGATCATCAAAGGTTGGATAGCGGGTCCAAGACAAATCCATGCGCTGCCCCTCAATCATGTCGAGGTAGGGCTGAATATCTTGCGGAAATCTCTGCAAGGTGTCCAGCATGACTGCATCCAAATCATCAACAACGTGGCCGTTAAAGAGCTCCCTAGTTTTTTCTTCCCAACGGTCTAGGCGCTCTGCAAGCTCATCAACCGAACGTGATTGAGCCTCGTCGCTATCCATCAACTCATCGGTTCGTCGACACCAGACATAAATGGCCCAAATTGCACGTCGCTTCTCAGGCGGCAGCAACAACGTTCCTAAATAAAACGTTTTTGCCCACTCAGCTGTCTCAGCACGACAAGCTTCGAAGGCTGCATCGAGATTCGAAGCTGCGAGGGTCATGAATCAAGCCGAAACCGGCTCACTGACAGAAGACGATGATGACAGTTGATCATGCTTGCGGTCCACAGCCTCAGCACACATCTTTCCACTCAGGACAGCACCTTCCATCGAAGCCAAGTACCGCTGCATCGTGTAATCACCTGCTAAGAAAAAGTTTTTAATTGGGGTTGTTTGATCAGGCCGAAGCTGCTGACATCCAGGCGTGGTTTTGTAGACAGACAAAGGGGTTTTTACAACTTTAGACTTGCGAAGCTTTGCCGGATTATCAGTCCCAAAATGCATGGGGAATAACTTTTTAAGTTCGCCCATGGTTGCTTCAATAATATCCTCATCACTACGGCCAATCCAATCCTTCGCAGGAGCGAACACAAGCTCAAGCATTGATCGATCAGGATCTTCGTACTCCTTACAAGCGATGCTCATATCGGCATAAACACTGAGCAGGGGCGAACGACTGAACAACAAATGATCAATATCAGTGAGCTTGCGGTCAAACCAGAGATGAATATTGATCACCGGCACGCCGCGGAGACCATCCAATTTGCGGAATACATCCATTTGCTGCCATGGCTCTGGGATCAACAGCTTGAAGGGATCCACAGGAAGGGCACTGACGTAAGCATCTGCAACGAGATCAAAACTTTCCTTGCCCTTTACTCCCCCGATATGGAAAGCAGCAACGCTTCCATCAGGGTTGAGCTTGATCTCTCTCAAGGGACTATCCAGGTGCACTTCACCACCGAGCGATTGAACATGCTCGACGATCGGATCGCATAGACGCTCTGGGGGTGCTCCATCAAGGAATGCCATCCGAGAGCCATTTTTTTCCTGCAAAAACCGATTTAAAGCAGTTAGCAGCACTGTTGATGATATTTCATCAGGGTCAATAAAATTCAAAGCCTTGCTCATGGCAATAAAGACTTCGTCATTCACGCGTTCTGGAATGTTGTGCAGCTTGAGCCACTCGGTCCAAGAGTATTGATCACAATCCTCGACATAACCCTGACCTCTCAACATCGCTGGCACTAAGCCAAGGCCAAAGCTGATCTTTTCTGGCCAAGAGAGCATGTCGTTATTACCAAGAATTGCCGCCACACCATTGATGGGTGCAGGCAAATCTGGAAAATCAAAGCGGCTGTAGGTACCAGGCTCTTCAGGCTGATTGAAGATCATCGAGTGGCTCTTCCACTGGAGCCTGTCTTCAATATTCAGCTCTTTAAACAACTGCAGCATGTTCGGGTAGGCCCCGAAAAAAATATGCAAACCCGTTTCATACCAGTCGCCATCTTCATCTTTCCAAGCCGCAACCTTGCCCCCAAGCACATCCCTGGATTCCATCAGGATGGGGGTATGACCCGCGTCCGCCAGATATTTCGCGCAGGAGAGGCCAGCCAGTCCTGCTCCCGCAATGGCGATACGCATGCTTCAAACCACAATTTGAAGACAACCTTAAAAGGATCACGGCCCGGTTCGCTTCCTAAAGTCTTCAGCAACCGCAAGCGCGGTGTCCTTACGCAATACAAGCCCCATGGCCGACACCCTGCTGAAGAGCACCACTCGCCACGTGCGCCTATTCACTGCCCGCGTGAACGACGGAAGGCTCATCCCGGACCCGAGTCAACTCACGCTCGACCTCGATCCTGACAATGAATTCCTTTGGAACGAGAGTTGCGTTCAGACGGTTCAAGAACGCTTCCGTGAGCTGGTGGATGCCCATGCAGGCCAGCCTCTGAACGACTACAACCTCCGCCGAATCGGCTCAGAGTTAGAGGGGACCATTCGTCAGCTCCTTCAAGCCGGCCAGCTGAGCTACAACCCGGATTGTCGGGTTTTGAATTACTCCATGGGTCTACCCCGCACGCCTGAACTGCTGTGAGCCGCTCCCCTTACGACCGTCCACGGGGCGGCAATCCACGTCGCTCAGATGAGCGCAGAGGAGCGCGTTTCAGCCCTCCTCCACAGGGCAACAACGAGGGTGGTGATGGAGGCGGTCGTTTCAACACGACCAGAATTGCTGTTCTCGCGGGAGTTCTGGTGGTGGGAATCGGAATTGGCAGTGCTCTCACGAGCACCACGCAGGGAGATCAAGGCAACATCGCAAGCAGTGAGCAACTGGATTTAGCGGTACCAGACCCCGAGTTTTGCAAGCAGTGGGGGGCCAGTGCCTTTGTGATGGACATTGAGATGTATACGACCATGAACCCATCCAGCAGCTTCGTGACGCAGCCCACCCTTCAGCCAGGCTGCGTGATTCGCCGCGAGAACTGGTCCGTCTTACGCAAGGAAGGAGCCATCACCGCTGCTCAAGAACGGCAATGCAAACAAAGGATGAACACCTTCGCTTACATCGGCTCAGTGAGAGACAAACCCGCTGTGCGCTGCGTTTACCAAACTGATATCACCCAAAACAAATTTTTAACCAAAGGGATTGCCGACGACACTGTTGGTATTACCCCAGAAGCTGATCAGTTTTAAGAGGCGTCAAAATCTGTGGCCATGGGTTCTGGCCCTACGGCCGCAGGCCTTGGCTGACGCAAAGGACTATCGGCACTGGCAAACACAGGCAAAACATCACACCGAAATGCTTCCGCCGCCCGTGAGCAGTAGCGCGCTGGATGGGTAATCAGCCTTAACTGGCGCCGCACCTGCAGTCCCACCACAGATGGCTTGTGCAAGCTGCCTGCCGTGAGCTCCCTCTCAATCGAGACCACCGGAAGGAAAGCGGCACCTAAGCCGGATTGCACAGCATTTTTGATGGCCTCAAGGGAATTGAGCTCCATCTCAATCCTCAATCTCTGCACATCCAAACCAGAACGAGCCAGGAGCTGATCCACCATTTTCCGAGTGGTGGACTGGGCATCTAAACAAACAAATCCCAATCGATACAGATCTTCCTTGCTGAGTTCTGGCAGGCGAGCCAAGGGATGCTTCACCGGAAGCACCAACGCCAATTCATCACTTGCGTAAGGAACCACCTGAAGCAACTCATTCAACTCAGCGGGTAATTCACCGCCAATGATGGCCAGATCAATTTGACCATTCGCCACGCTCCAGCCCGTTCGTCTCGTGCTGTGCACATGCAGCTGCACTGCCACATCTGGAAATTTTTGCCGAAAGAGACCAATCATTCGTGGCATCAAATAGGTTCCCGTGGTTTGACTGGCACCCACCACGAGAGATCCTCCTTTCAAGTTGTGCAGGTCATCTAGGGCACGACACGCCTCATGGCATTGACTCAGAATTCGATCGCAATAGCTCAGCAACAAGTGACCAGCTTCGGTGAGCTGAGCCTTGCGGCCTCCGCGGTCAAATAAAGACACCTCAAGCTGCTTCTCCAGGTTCTGGATCTGCAAACTGACCGCTGGCTGCGTGACGTAAAGACTGTCTGCAGCTTTTTTAAAGCTCCCTTCACTAACGATGGCGCGAAGGATACGCAGCTGATCCAGTGTGAAAGGCAGATCGGCCATAAGCGACAGCCGACCCGGCGGGGATAGCTCCAAAACTTTAAAGGGAAGGAACCCACCGCCCTTCAGAATTAACCTTCACGCAGCAACTCTTTGGATGAGCTCCTAGGCGGCGGAATACACCACTCCAGCTTGGTCATGCTGTTGCTGCTCTTGGTCTTCGCTGTGATTCACAGCGGTGGGGCTGCCCTTCGCACTCGCGCTGAAGCCAAAATCGGCGCTAGAGCCTGGCGAGTGCTTTTTGCCGCCCTAAGTATTCCCTCGGCAGTTGTGGTGATCGGCTACTTCCTTGCCCATCGGTATGACGGCCTAAGGCTCTGGAATCTTCAAGGTGTGCAGGGCTTGATCCCCGTGATTTGGGTGCTGACAGCCATCAGTTTTCTGTTTCTCTATCCAGCCACATACAACCTGCTTGAAATTCCTGCTGTCCTGAAACCACAAGTGCGGCTCTACGCCACAGGCATCATCCGGATCAGCCGTCATCCTCAAGCCGTTGGTCAGGTTCTTTGGTGCTTCAGCCATGCCCTTTGGATCGGAAGCAGCTTCATGGTCGTGACCTGCATCGGCCTAATCGGACATCACCTTTTCGCGGTGTGGCATGGAGACCGACGTCTACAAGCTCGATTTGGTGATGACTTCGTAAATCTGAAACAAAGCACATCCGTGCTGCCTTTTGCCGCTGTGCTTGATGGCCGCCAGACCCTGATTTGGAGCGAGTTGCTGCGTCCAGCACAACTTGGAATCGCGATCGCTGTTGGGGTTTTTTGGTGGGCTCATCGCTTCATCTCCTTGGGAGGCATCGCGTTCCTTCACTCACCTCTTGAAGGGCTTTTGAGCTGAACTGCCTACACTCAAAACACTCTGCTTCACTCGGATGCCATCGGCTGCCGATTTTGCCTGGCTGATCCCAGTGCTCCCTCTCGTTGGGGCATTGATCACAGGGCTTGGTCTGATTAGCTTCAATCGCACCATCAACCGGCTCAAAAAACCAGTGGCCTTACTGCTGATCAGCTGCATTGGAGCTGCAGCGGTCATTAGTTACGCCGTTCTGTTCGAACAGTTGAGTGGAGCCCCCCCCGTTGAACACCTGTTCATCTGGGCAAGTGCTGGAGACTTCATCCTTCCGATGGGGTACGTCGTCGACCCACTTGCAGCTGTGATGCTCGCCTTGGTGACAACGGTGGCGCTGCTGGTGATGATTTATTCCCACGGCTACATGGCCCACGACAAGGGCTATGTGCGCTTCTTTACCTATCTGGCGATCTTCAGCAGCTCCATGTTGGGGCTTGTGGTCAGTCCCAACCTTCTGGAAATTTATGTGTTCTGGGAGCTGGTGGGGATGGCCTCCTACCTCTTGGTGGGCTTCTGGTACGACCGTGAAGGCGCCGCTCACGCGGCCCAGAAAGCGTTTGTCGTTAATCGCGTTGGTGATTTCGGACTCCTGCTCGGGATCCTCGGGCTTTATTGGGCCACGGGAAGCTTTGGATTCCAAGGCATTGCAGATGGATTATCAGCAGCCGTTAGCAGTGGAGTCGTGCCGGGATGGGCAGCGCTGGCGCTCTGCCTCTTTGTGTTTATGGGGCCAATGGCCAAGTCAGCCCAATTCCCTCTTCACGTTTGGCTGCCTGACGCCATGGAGGGCCCCACTCCGATCTCTGCCTTGATCCACGCGGCCACCATGGTCGCGGCAGGTGTATTCCTTGTGGCCAGGTTGGAACCTCTTTACGCCCAGTTCCCTGCTGTGGGCACGTTCATCGCTGTGATTGGAACGATCACCTGCTTCCTTGGAGCCTCCATCGCTCTAACCCAGATGGATCTCAAAAAAGGACTTGCATACAGCACTGTTTCGCAGTTGGGATACATGATGCTGGCCATGGGCTGCGGTGCGCCCGTTGCTGGAATGTTCCACCTCGTGACCCATGCCTTCTTCAAGGCAATGTTGTTCCTTGGCTCTGGATCTGTGATCCATGCCATGGAAGATGTGGTGGGTCACGAACCTGTCCTCGCCCAAGACATGCGACTGATGGGTGGACTTCGCAAAAAGATGCCGATTACGGCCATCACCTTTTTGATCGGTTGTGTTGCCATTAGTGGCATCCCACCCCTGGCAGGCTTCTGGAGCAAGGATGAAATCCTTGGCCAGGCCTTCAACAGTTATCCCTTGCTCTGGGCTGTTGGCTTTGCCACTGCGGGCATGACTGCCTTTTATATGTTCCGCCTCTACTTCCTGACCTTCGAAGGTGAGTTCCGAGGCAACGATTCAGCGCTACAAAACCAGCTCATGGCAGCCGCAGGGAAGAAAGTCGAGGAGGGTCACGATCACCACGCCGCAGGAAGTGTTCACGAGTCACCCTGGTCCATGACCCTTCCACTAGCTGTTCTCGCTGTCCCATCAGCGCTGATTGGCCTGCTCGGAACACCCTGGAACAGTCGCTTCGCCGGGCTGCTAAATCCTGAAGAGGCTGCAGAGATGGCTGAACACTTCAGTTGGGGAGAATTCCTTCCACTCGCAGGAGCCTCCGTTGCGATTTCCGTCACTGGGCTCACGGTGGCTGTCCTCGCTTACGCCCTCCACCGGATCGACCTCGGCGAACTGGTTGCTGCTCGCTTCCCAACCATCAATGCCTTCCTGGCAAACAAGTGGTATTTGGATGCCATCAACGAGAAGCTGTTTGTTCGCAGCAGTCGAAAGTTGGCCCGTGAAGTCCTGGAAGTGGATGCCAAGGTTGTGGATGGCGTGGTGAATCTCACCGGACTGCTCACCCTTGGCAGCGGCGAAGGCCTCAAATACTTCGAAACAGGCAGAGCCCAGTTCTATGCGCTCATCGTGTTCGGTGGAGTGATTGCCTTAGTGGTCCTCTTTGGTGCCCTGGGCTGAACGATCTTCTGTTTTCGAGCGTTCAGGAGTGAGGGTTATGTGTGTCAACGCCTATCGAGTGGATGCGCGTTCGCCCAAGATTTCTACACTCCGAACAGTGGTGAAAGACCTGTCCCGTGCTCGAATTTGCCGTTAGTGCACCCTTTAATCCGGCATTCGACATCTCAAGCGGTATCGTTCCGGCCACTTTCCCGTGGCTGAGCCTTTCGATCCTGTTCCCCATCGTTGGGGCCTTCATCGTTCCTTTCGTGCCAGACGACGGTGATGGCAAAAAGGTGCGCTGGTTTGCGCTCGGTATTGCTCTCACCACCTTCCTGATTACAGCTGCGGCTTATCTCACGGGATATGACCCCAGTTACAGCGGACTTCAGCTCTCAGAGCGGGTGAGCTGGCTGCCCAATCTCGGGCTCACATGGGCTGTCGGGGCGGATGGCCTCTCGATGCCCCTGATCCTGCTTACGAGCTTCATCACAGCCCTAGCGGTTCTGGCCGCCTGGCCTGTGACCTTTAAACCCAAGCTGTTCTTCTTCTTGATCCTGGCGATGGATGGCGGCCAAATTGCCGTCTTCGCCGTGCAAGACATGCTGCTGTTCTTCCTCGCCTGGGAATTAGAGCTGCTTCCCGTTTACCTCTTGCTTGCCATCTGGGGCGGAAAGAAACGTCAATACGCGGCTACAAAGTTCATTATCTATACGGCTGGAAGCTCTCTGTTCATCCTCTTGGCCGCACTAGCCATGGGCTTTTTCGGCGGTGGAGTTCCCAATTTCGAATACAGCGTTCTCGCCCAAAAAGGATTCAGTACTGGATTTGAGCTCCTCTGTTATGCGGGGTTGTTGATTGCATTCGGGGTGAAATTACCGATCGTTCCACTCCACACCTGGCTTCCTGATGCCCATGGAGAAGCCACCGCACCAGTGCACATGCTGCTTGCGGGAATTTTGCTCAAAATGGGTGGCTATGCATTGATGCGCTTTAACGCCGAAATCCTGCCAGTAGCGCATGCCCAATTCGCCCCGCTACTGGTGGTGCTGGGTGTCGTGAACATCATCTACGCAGCGCTTACATCCTTCGCTCAACGCAATCTCAAACGCAAGATCGCGTATAGCTCAATCAGCCATATGGGCTTCGTGCTGATCGGTATTGGCAGCTTCAGCGAACTAGGAACGAGTGGCGCCATGCTGCAAATGATCAGTCACGGATTGATCGGAGCCAGCCTGTTCTTCCTTGTGGGTGCCACCTACGACCGAACCCACACTCTTCAGCTGGATGAAATGGGTGGCATTGGCCAAAAAATGCGCATCATGTTTGCCCTATGGACTGTTTGCTGCCTCGCCTCCCTTGCCTTGCCTGGCATGAGTGGATTTGTGAGCGAACTGATGGTATTCACTGGCTTTGCTACCGATGAGGCTTACACCCTCAGCTTCCGAATCGTCATCGACGGGCTGGCTGCCATCGGTGTGATCCTGACGCCGATCTATTTGCTATCTATGTTGAGAGAGATCTTCTTCGGAAAAGAAAACAGCGAGCTCGTTTCTCACTCCAATCTTGTTGATGCTGAGCCCAGAGAGGTTTACATCATTGGTTGTCTGCTGGTTCCAATCATCGGTATCGGGCTTTATCCAAAGATCATGACTGACAGCTACAGCAACACGATCTCAGCTCTTGTGAGGCGTGATGTTGATGCGATGGAAAGGATCACACGACCAACAGCACCTTTAATTCGCAGCACTTCCCTTGTGCCAGCGTTGTTCTCGGCACCAAAACTGACGCAAACCAGCCAGCCCGTCTCGTAAAGATCTTCGTCCTTTCTCTGCGAATGCGATTCAGATCCTGAATCGCTCCTTAATTTTTAGACGCCTGTCGCACACTCTGTTCGCCATGCGTCAGATCAATTTCAGTCTGATTTTCATCTTTGGACTCGGCACGGTGTTTTTCACGTTGGAAAACACCAACCCCACCACGGTGAATGTGTTGCCGTGGATGCACTTCACCTTGCCTCTGGCCGCTCTTCTGCTCCTCTCAGGGGGTATCGGTGCTGTCGCAGCCTGGCTTTTTGCGAGCTGGAGCGGAATGCTCAACACGGTGGAACGATTGGGAAAATCCACTGAATTCGAAGCCCAGCAGGTTCGCATTCAAGAATTAGAAACCGATCTCGATCGCTACCGCTCAACGGTGCAAACCCAGCTAGGGCTCCTGCCCTCAGGCAATAGTGACTCGACCTCAAGCTCAACGGCGAATCCCACCGTAGACATCGATTCACAGTCCTAAAAGATGAAACTCTGACGGCAACAAAAGAGCCAATCTCCTGGGGGACTGGCGTCCCCTCGACTGGGCCGATACCTTTCCATCAGATTGAGGTTGTTTTTGTCTGATGCCGGCCTGACCTCAAAAGCTGATGCCGGCGCCCGTCTTGCGATTCGTCTGCTCCAGGATGCTGCTCAAAGCGGCACTCTCGATCCTTGGGACGTCGATGTCATCTCAGTGGTAGACGGGTTTCTAGATCAGCTGAGACAACGCATTGAAATCCCCCGACGAGTGGCCGCTCAGCTGGGCCAACAGGGAGGAAGCTACGAACGGGATCTAGCCGAGAGCAGCGAAGCCTTCCTCGCTGCATCAGTGTTGGTGGGGCTCAAAGCGGAGGTGCTGGAAGCAAGCACGCTCCCTCCAGAACCAGTTCTGGAAGACGCTTTCGACCCTGACTTCATGGAGCAGGGTTGGCTGGATCCCCGATTCAATTTGCCGCGACATCCTGAACGTCACCTTTTGAGGCGCCCTGTTGCTCCTCCTCCTTTAAGGCGGCCGGTCACGCTGGGGGAGCTGATTGAACAGCTAGAGACTATTGCCGAGCAATTAGAGACTGACGAACTGGACATGCGCCGGCGACAACGTCAGAAGCGCTTCAGCAACCGTGAAGCAATCGCTCAAGTCGCGGCGTTGGCTCACCGGGAAAAACTTCCTGAAACCACTGCCGCCTTAGGCGTGTTCCTTAAAGAATGGGAACAGGCCTTGCACTGGGTTGATTTCGAGTTTCTCGTAAGCCGCTGGGCAGAGGCCGCTGCGCCTGACCTCGACACAGACCGCGTTGGGGTGTTCTGGGCTCTTTTATTCCTGTCCTCTCAGAGTCAGGTCGAGCTGGAACAGGTTGGCTCGCTGCATGCACCCATTCGTCTCAAGCGTCTGCTGGTTGCCGGCGAAATCACGCAGCTGCCGATCAACAGCCTTGAAGTGCCAGATATCACGCCGACCTTGCCCGCGATTGCCGCCTAATCACCCTCTTATGTTGATGGATAGGTTTTTAAGCTTGGTACGTCAATGAAGGCCATGATCCTGGCCGCAGGCAAAGGAACTCGGGTGCAGCCGATCACGCATGTGATCCCGAAACCAATGATTCCAATCCTGCAGAAACCGGTGATGGAGTTCCTGCTGGAGCTTCTCAAAGAGCATGGTTTCACTGAGGTCATGGTCAACGTGTCTCACCTGGCCGAGGAAATCGAAAACTATTTCCGCGACGGCCAGCGTTTCGGTGTCGAAATTGCTTACAGCTTCGAGGGCAGCATTCAGGACGGCGAACTGATCGGAGACGCCCTGGGTTCTGCGGGTGGTCTCAAAAAAATCCAAGATTTCCAGACTTTTTTTGACGACACCTTCGTGGTGTTGTGTGGTGATGCCCTGATCGACCTCGACCTGACAGAGGCCGTCAAGCGCCATCGCGCCAAGGGAGCCCTAGCCAGTCTTGTCACCAAAACGGTCCCAAAGGATCAGGTGAGCAGCTATGGCGTGGTGGTGAGCGATGACGACGGCAAAATCCAAACCTTCCAAGAGAAACCTAGTGTTGAGGAAGCTTTAAGCGACACCATTAACACCGGCATCTATCTCTTCGAGCCTGAGATTTTCAAGCACATTCCCTCTGGGACATCCTTCGACATCGGCGCCGATCTCTTCCCAACATTGGTGAAGGAAGGAGCTCCTTTTTATGCCCTACCCATGGATTTTGAATGGGTCGATATCGGCAAAGTGCCTGATTACTGGCAAGCCATTCGCAGTGTTCTCCAAGGAGAAGTTCGCCAAGTTGGCGTCCCTGGGAAAGAGGTCAGGCCAGGAGTGTTTACGGGTCTAAATGTGGCGGCCAATTGGGACAAAATCAACGTTGAAGGCCCTGTCTACGTGGGAGGGATGACCAAAATCGAGGATGGTGCCACGTTGATCGGTCCAACGATGATTGGCCCAAGCTGCTACATCTGCGAAGGCGCAACCATCGACAACTCGATCATTTTTGATTACTCAAGGATCGGGGCTGGCGTGCAGCTGGTCGAGAAATTGGTGTTCGGCCGCTACTGCGTCGACAAAGAAGGCGATCACATTGATCTCCAAGAGGCGTCCCTCGATTGGTTGATCACAGATGCACGCCGCCAGGATTTGGTGGAGCCATCGCCTCAACAGAAAGCGATGGCAGAACTCTTGGGGACCGATCTCACGCAGGCAAGCTGACGCCTGCTCGCTGCAAAATCGCGGGAATGCGTTCCTCTGCTTTGATTGCCATCAAATGCACTCCCTGAGCTACCCCTAGGTATTGCTTGACCTGTTCAGAGGCGATTTGAATACCCTCTGCAGCAGGGTCTGGCGCGGCCTCCAAGCGGGCAATCAGGCTGTCGGGGATGCAAGCACCAGGCACCATCCGATTAATAAAAGCTGCATTGCGCGCCGACTTAAGCAAGAACACACCCGCAAGGACCGGAAGCTCCATGGGCTCGGCGATCTCACGGCAAAACCGTTCCAACACAGCCACATCCATCACCATCTGGGTCTGAATAAAACGTGCGCCTGCGGTTTTTTTTCGCTCCGTGCGGCGCACCAAGCCTGACCAGCTTGCACACTGAGGGTCAGCCGCCGCTCCAGCGAAGATGTCGGTAGGGCCATCGGCAAGATCACCCTTCACTGGATCATCACCCCGATTGAAGTCCGTGACCTGCTGGAGCAGACGCACAGATTCCAGTTCATTCACAGGACGGGCTTTGGGCTGGTCACCAGCACGAACGGGGTCACCTGTGAGGCAAAGAAGATTGCGGATCCCCAAAGCATGGGCACCCAAGAGATCCGCTTGAATCGCAATGCGATTGCGATCGCGACAGGCCATCTGCAGCACGGGCTCGATGCCTTCGTCCAATAGAAGGCGAGCTACAGCAAGACTGCTCATCCGCATGACCGCACGACTGCCATCCGTGACATTGACGGCATGGACAAGACCCTTCAAGGCCCTTGCCATCTCGAGAGCATGGGATGCGTCTCCACCCCGTGGAGGCATCACTTCAGCAGTGATGGTGACGGTCCCAGCCTCAAGGCTGCTTTGCAGCGCTGAACTCAAACGAATGATCGCTTCTGCAAGCCACTATGGAAGATCAGGTTCTCCATACCTGCTTAAGATGCAAAATATGGTCCAAGAAGAATGGCCATCGGTGAGGTGCCCTGTTCAATGACTGTTTCCCTCTCCAGCCGAGAAATAGAGATCATCGAACTGGTAGCCGAGGGGCTGACCAATCAAGAGATCGCTGAACGACTGACGATCAGCAAGCGCACTGTCGACAACCACGTCAGCAATGTCTTCACCAAAACGGGCTCAAAAAATCGCGTGGCCTTGCTGAACTGGGCAATGGATCACGGAAAAATCTGTCGAGACGGCTTCAATTGCTGCACTCTTCCCCCTGATGCCTCCGACGCGACCTGACGGGAAGAGGGACAGGGATTGGGATATCAGTTAAGGAACAACTCGCTAAAGAGAGACCAAACAAACGGACGTAGGCAAGACAAGCTTCACGATCTAATCCTGTAAAACGCAGGATTCCATCAGAGTCGTACAGACCAAGCATGCCGTCCCCCCTTGCGAACCATGCTCCGAATCTAAAGGAAATCAAAAGATTTTTTAGGTTTGCAGCCGATATTGGTCAATCCAATCCTGGGGCCACGTTGAGAGCGGCCGATGCGCGAGTGCTGCATTGCTCCAACGCTGATCCCCTGTGATTTCAACGCCACACCAGTCGGGGACGGTTAAGGGGCTATCGGGGGAGGCGAGCTCAACCTCAGCCAGGATTAACGGTGCGTTGCTTCCTTCAAAACAATCAACGACCCAGTCGCCTCCTTCCTGTTGAAGGGAATAGCGCGTTTTCACGACGCGATGGGGGGCCAGTGTCCAAAGCTCCTCCGCATCCGTCGCGGGAATGTCGTACTCGAATTCATGGCGAGCAATCCCAGCCGCAGGAGCCTTCAACGTCAGCCATGCCCTGCCATCGGCGCGCAAACGCATGCGCACAGTGAATCCATCAGGCGAGGCTGACAAATACCCCTGTCGCAGCGGTTGAGGGGGGCCCGCCACAAGACGCCATCCGGGGTTTGTCACCAAGAATCGCCGTTCAATCTCCAGTGCCATCTCAGTTTGAGGAGGGGGCGCTATCCAGCAAACTTCCCGCCCAGTGAAGTTTGCGGGATAGCGTTCGGTAATAGGAGGGACTTTGCTCCAGCTGCACCATCAACGCATGATGCGCAGCCTGCTGAATCACGCAGCATTCACCTGGACCAAAAACCTCTCCAGCAGCCCCATCCTTCCAAAGTTTCACCTGCCGGCTGGCATCACCAAGAGGCCAAATCACAACCCTGGATCGAGGGGGCAACACGACGGTGCGACTCGACAAACTCATCGGACAAATCGGACTGACGACAATCGCATCAATCCCTGGATGCAAGATCGGGCCGCCAGCCGCCATCGCGTAACCCGTGGAGCCCGTAGGCGAGGCCAAAATCAAGCCATCTCCTCGAACTTGGTCAACGACCTCACCATCAATCTCCATTTCGAGAATGCAGGTTGGAGCCAAATCTTCGTGATAAGGCTTGAGGTAAAGGTCATTCAATGCCCAGTGAATCTCCTGCTGATCTTGGAGACCGTCGTCTGCGCCTGAGGCATCCTCAGAACCATGAAGATCCCCGATGCGCTGAATCGCAGCCTGGAGCATCATGCGCCGTTCCAAAGCGAAACGATCTTCAAGCACGCGCTGCCAGAGCCCTTCACTGCGCAGCAATCCGGGATCGTGGGTCAGAAAGCCGAGATGGCCTCCCACGTTGAAACTCAGAATCGGAACATCCAGGACCGCGAGATGCCTTGCAGCACCAAGCACGGTTCCATCACCACCCAGCACCACCGCCAGATCAGGTAGCCGAGGCTCAGAGGCCAGCAAACCGGGGAAAGGGTCTGCCGTCAGGCCACTCATCCCCAGAACGGTGGTCACACCAATCTTTTCAAGCTCATCGGAACAACGACGAGCTTCTTTCAACGCGAGTGGGCTATCTGCGCGATATATCAGCCAGACCCGTTCAAGGCGCATAACAGCGTGTCGTCTTTACCAGCGCAAAAGGTTGAAGCGCTCCATGTCCACAGTGACTCTGTTTCGATACAGCGACAACAAGATCGCCAGACCGACGGCAGCCTCAGCGGCGGCAACGGTGATCACAAACACCGAGAACACCTGGCCACGAATGAGTTGACCATCGACGTAGGAAGAAAATGCCATCAGGTTGATGTTCACTGCATTGAGCATCAACTCAATGCTCATCAACACGCGAACGGCATTACGGCTGTTGATGAGACCCCAGACCCCCGTACAAAAAAGGACTGCTGCCAACAGCAGGTAAGCCTGGAGAGGAACGGAACCGGAAAGAAGCTCAGAGAGCATCACAAAAAAGGAGAAAGAATTCAGGCGCGAGGCTGGTCAACAAGTAAGGGAGTGCGTGCCTTCTCGATTAGGCCCTGATCAACCTCTTCACCGGTGACAGGATCCACAGATTGAACGTCACGACGGGCAAGAACAATCGCTCCAATCATGGCCATCAACAATAAAACAGATGCCAACTCAAAAGGCAGTAAGTAATCAGTGAACAGGTGCTCACCAATACGTACGGTTGCATCCTCCCCAATCGGCGCTGGGCCCTTGGCCCAAGGAGTGGTGACCACAACACGGGTCAAAAGAGCAAACAGGCCCACACACACGCCACCGGATAGAAGGCGTCTTATGGGAAGTCCGGGGATTGGAGCCAGATCCTCTTTCTTATTGACGAGCATGATCGCGAACAGGATCAAGACGTTCACAGCACCCACGTAAACCAGTACCTGGGCCGCTGCAACAAAACTGGCGTTAAGCAGGAGGTAGAGACCCGCCACTGCCAAAAACACCCCGCCGAGTAGGAAAGCCGAATAAACGATGTTGCTCAAAAGAACAACACCGAGGGCTCCCAGCACGATGACGGCGCTCAGAGCCAAAAAACAAATGAGCTGCGTTGACGCGGCGATCGTCATCCTGCGCTCTCCTCCTCATTGGAAGCTGATGAAGAGGATTCTCTCTCATCCTCTGCAGACTTCATGGATCCAGAGGCTTTGAGTTCCTCAAGGATTTGCTCAGGGAGTTTGCCGGCTCTAGGACGGTCAGGAGAAACGCCATGGGGCTGAAGTTCCCCCGCCGGCAAATACACCAGTTCCCGCAACGGCTGAACCGATGGATCTGTCGTCACACTGGTGGGTAAGCGGCCTAACGCAACGTTGTCGTAATTCAGGCTATGGCGATCGAAGGCTGCCAATTCATATTCTTCGGTCATC
>QCVQ01000014.1 GCA_003210315.1 Synechococcus sp. AG-686-F08
GACTGATTTCACTATCGATCGGGTCGATCAGAATGAACACAGCACCGCCGATGTACAGCAGACCTGACAAGCCTTTAAAGAGTTTGCCTTGAGTGTTTGGGATATCTCCAATCCGAAGAAGTTGAGTGATCCCAGCTACGAACACAATCCCTCCCAAGCCAATGGTGAGCAGGGTTGCTGATGCAAAAGGCAGCAAAATTGCTGCAACAGACGCCACAATTAAAAGGACTGCAGCGATACGGCGAGTATTCATGAAAGTGGGCTGTTACGTCTTCAGCTTAATGATGGTGTTGGCTTTTTAAAACAGCACGGTTCAACAGCTGCATCCCTCCATTGATCAGTATGTTCAGCAGTAGAAAGCTCAGCAAAAGAAGCAAAAATCCTTCGATCGCTCGTCCCGTTTGCGTAATGGTGGTGTCACTCACGGCGTAGAGATCGGCGTAGCCAACGGCAATCGCCAGGGTGCTGTTTTTGGCCAGATTCAAATATTGACTGCTAAGTGCAGGCAAAATTGCAGGGAGGGCCTGGGGGAGGACGATTCGGCGCATACCGAGTCCCTCCGTCATCCCCAGACTTCGGAAGGCTTCCCACTGGCCGCGTGGAACTGAATCAAGACCACCGCGAACGACTTCTGCAATGGATGCCCCCGTAAATACGCTGAGTCCTAGGAGGACAGCTGCAAACTCCACACTCAGAGTGACACCAAGCAAGTTGATGCCCTGATTGGACAGCTGGATCACGGCCCCAAGGGGTGCGAATGGCTCAGAGGGAAGTCCCAGAAAGGCAACGAAGTACCAAAACAGAAGCTGCAATAGGAGAGGAATCTGACGAATGAATCCCACATAGAGAGCTGCTAACTGCCTTAACAAGGGATTCAGGCTGCGGCGAGCAGCACCGGCGGTGACGCCAAGCAGGGTTGCCAACACAATTCCTGCAACGATCACGCGCAAGCTGTTGAGCCATCCCATCAGCAGTGCCCAGGCTGTGCTATCTGAAGGTTGATAGGGAAGGGGGTGCTCACTGAGCGCGAAACCCGCAGGTCGCCACAACCAATCAAAACTGAGCCCTAGCCCAGTTCTTATGAGATTGACGGCGAGGTTGTTGATCAGAATCCCCATCACAGTGAGGAGAACAAGCACGATGATGAGTTGCCACCACCAGCGTTTTGAACGATTCATTTGGATGTGAAGACTGTCATCTCAATGGATTTGAAGGTGCAAATGGAAATGCAGCGGAGTTTAAATGGGATGTAAAGCAGTAAGTCTTTGCTGTTGTTGTCGCTTTCAATCACGTTATCTCAATGTAGATCAAGTGCATCTCGCAACCACAGCATTTCGCCGAAATACTCCTAATGTGGAATCTAGAATGAGGTTAATATGAGGCCAATCTCCATCGTTAAATTCGCTTTTAGCAATAGAGCGTTGGTCTATAACTTGGGAGCATTGAGCTCCTATGCATCTCAAGTTTGCTTCTTATTTCATGCTGTCTACTTGCTAGTCACAAGATCAAAGCCTCACTTGAGTTTGGTCTCTTTTGCTGTTTTTAGCCTCACGTCTATTGTGCTGATGTCGCCTTATAAATGGGATCGAAAATGGATGCGCTACAAAAGTGAGATTGGCATGACTACCTTTTCTTCGGTTATATTTATCTATATATTGTGTTGGATTCTGAATTAGCGAAAATTAGCTCTTGTGCGAAGAAAAAAAGCGCAATAACTTCTTGCCTTAACACGTATCTGTGGTGATTTATTGGAATGGGGGAGATGTCAGTACTCCCCCATTTTTATATAGATTGTTGAGGCCCCTCGGAATAGGAACAGCACTTTCTGGCCCGAGATGTCGATTATAGATTTCACCGTAGTTGCCTACTGCTTGAATAGCCTTCACGATGAAATCATTGTTTAATCCTAGTTTTTGGCCTAAATCCCCTTCAATGCCAAGAAAACGCCTCAATTGTGTGAGTTCAGGTCGACGTTGTGCCTCTTCAAGTTTGTCTCCGATGTTTTGTTGCGTAATTCCTAATTCTTCTGCGGCGATCAGCGCGTAGATCACCCAGCGCATGGCGTCCGTTAGGCGCTGATCCCCCCCTGCTGCCAGGGGGGCGAGGGGTTCTTTGCTCAAGACTTCAGGCAGAATGACGTGCTGATCAGGGTTCTTAAACCCGGAGCGGGCCGCGGCAAGCTGAGAGCGATCGGATGTCATGGCACTGCAGCGACCTTGGAGGTAGCCAGCGATCACTTGGTTGAGATCCTGATACTTGATGGGTTTGTAGTCGATCCCTCTGGCCTGAAAAGCATCGTTGAGGTTTTGTTCAGTCGTGGTTCCTGAACCAACGCAGATGGTTTTGCCTTTGAGGTTGTTGAGATTGGAGACCCCACTGTCGCTTTTGACCAACAGCCCTTGCCCGTCATGAAACACAACAGGCGCGAAGCTGACACCATTGCCTCCGGCGGCATCTCTGCTGAGGTTGAACGTGGTGTTGCGCGATAGGAGGTCAATCTCTCCAGTTCTTAGCGCTGTGAATCTCTCTGGAGCGGTCAGGGACCTGTATTGCACCTGATCAGGACTGCCCGTAAATGCGGCAGCAAACGCTCGACAGACGTCCACATCAAGTCCAGCGAAGGAACCATCCCTTTGCAGAAAACTAAAACCTGGGATCTTGCCACTCACTCCACAACGAAGCTCAGTTCTTCGCTTGATGAGATCAAGTCTTGACGCACCACCTTCGCCAAGCGTGGCGCATCCATTCAAAATGAATAGGAAAGAAACCAGCGGCAGTGCAAGAAGATGGACTCTCATCTGTTTGTCTCTGGTAGGGAACAAGTGTGTCAGAGCTCGTTCATCTGGACTGATCGTTCTTGTCAATCCAAAGAACTGGTTTAGTTTTCGCAAGTGTTCGCTAACCGTTCGATGATGCGAACCTTTTTGGGATCAGCCCTGTCTTCGCTATTAATTTTATTCGGAATGGTTTCTCCATCAATGGCTTGGGAGGAGACAGACCAACAAGCTTATTACAATAAAATGTCCCTTTTAAAAGTCATGCTTGAAGGGGCTCGAATGAGGGCTGTTGAAACAAATGATTTGGAAACACTATGTCTCATCATGAGCATTGGTAATGACGTGACAGTTCGCTATGTTGAGTTAAATCCGAATGACGTTGAGGTCAATAATCGTCTTGATGGTATGCGTAATGATATGACCGCTTGTTTGGCGCTTCTCTACAACAAGAAATAGTCAATTAGTGAGCTTAAGATCACCCATGACTTCCTTCAGGTTGGCTTCCAATTCTTTCAAACAGATTCAAGCTTTCCTTGTTTAACCCTTCAACGTTGACGACGGATCCACCAAGTCTGAGTTTACGGATGAGTTGGTTTAGTGCTCCAACACCACTTTGATCCCAAATGTGTGCCTGACTCATGTCAATAGTGATTCTTGCCGGATGTTCGTGAACATCAAATCCCTGCAAGAAATAAACTTTGCTTACAAAAAATAATTGACCTCTGACAACATACCGACATTCATCATTGCTGATTTTAATCGCTTCGACGCGTATGACTTTTGCAACTTTACGACTAAATAAAATACCTGCAAGAGCCACGCCAGCAAGTACGCCAAGAGCAAGATTGTGGGGTGTTGTGAGCATGGTGACCGCAAAAGTCATCACCATTACGGCAGTATCACTTTTTGGAATATTTTGAATATTCCGCAAGCCAGCAACGTCTGCTGTACTTACCGCAATTCCAATCATGACGGCGACTAGAGCTGCCATAGGGATCTGCTTGAGCCAAGTACTAGCAAGTAAAATCATCGCTAAAAGGCTGACTCCTGAGGACAGAGTGGAGAGGCGTGTTCGGCCACCGTTATCGATGTTCATGACAGATTGCCCCACCAGCGCGCATCCAGCCATCCCTCCAAAGAAGGAAGACACGATATTTGCAATTCCCTGGCCTTTGGCTTCAGTATTTTTGTTTGAATTGGAATCAGTTCTCTCATCAAGAATGTCTTGAGTAAGGAATGTTTCCATCAAGCCAACAAGTGAGATTGATAATGCCGTTGGTAAAACAATTCCAAACGTTTCCAAACTAAAGGGAACTCTTTGATTGCTGACATCGCCAAAGGGAATATTGAAAATTGGCAGTCCATTGGGAAGCTCTCCAAGATCCATAACCTTGGGGATGTCTAGTTCTAGGCCCATACTGATAGCTGTAATCACAATGATTGCGACTAGCTGGGAAGGCAGGGCGCGTGTAATGCGTGGTAGCCCATAAATGATGACAAGTCCAAGCAAGACGAGTGACCAGACAACAGGGATTTGACCTCCGCTTAGGGCGTGCATCGCATGGTCATTTCCAGCTTCTCCAAAGTGAAGGTTGATCCCTAATTGAGGAAGCTGAGCTTGAAAAATCAATAAAGCCAGAGCATTTACAAACCCGCTTAAGACGCCTAGAGGCACGAACCTCATCTGATAGGCAAGCCGTAAGTAACCCCAAAGAATCTGGAAGACGCCGGTGAGGATGCCTGCGGCCATCAAGTAGGCCAGCCCTAATCCTTCCCCTCGGGCATTTCCTGTCGCCACCAAGCCAGTCATCAACAGGGCTGTTGAGCCGGTGGCGGAGGTGATCATTGCCGTTCGACCGCCGACGAAAGCAATCGTTATGGAGAGACAAAAGGCTCCAAACAATCCAACCCTGGGATCCACGCCAGCAATCCCAGAGAATGCAATGGCTTCTGGGATCATGGCAAAGGCCACGACCAGGCCTGAGAGAACATCACGTCTCGGATTGCTGAACCAGCTTTGAAGTCCCATTGCGGGAGAGGAAGCCATGGGCGTCTGTGCCACTTTCTTTTTGGGGAACGCGATAATGCTGAATATCCTTTTCTAAGGACATGCAGGCAGGCGCCGAAGGCTACCGCGGCCCTGCCTAGATCATGATCAGAACCGTCTCTAATGCAGCGGGCATGTACATGCTGCAGATGCCTAGGCACGAGGCCAATGGCTGATTCATCGTTCACCCCTAGGTCATGCAGTGCCTTGATCCCCTGAAGCTCGCTTTGGCTTCTCCGCTGAAGTTGAAGCTGAAGCAGAGATCAGTGATTGCTCGCCAGCATGGTCTACTTTCACCCTCAATAACATTTATGAGTGATGAATCACATTCAAGCAGTCAATTTCTGCGTGTTGGGGAATCTTGCGAACGAGCAGCCGGTCTTCTTTGATGAGTCGCTCACTAACAAACAGGTTTTATGTTTTCAAGATGTATAAATGATTGTTGATTAATTCGTTTTTGGACATGTCACTTGCAGATGTCAAGCCGTCGCTCAGAAATGTCAACAAGTTTCTTTCTGACGATCAAACTCAAAGAGCCTATTATGGCTTCGAGGCGTCGACTCGGCTAAGTTATTGATTTAACATCTAATTCTGGCCTTCTTGTTTTAGAAGTCTGGAGTTCAATGTGTAAGTGTAGATTAGCGGGCCAAAAGCTGATAGTCTTTAACTGTTAATATCCTAGATGCTTTTTGGCGTGTGATTATGCGTTAGCCAGATTTGCGAAAGCAGCCATGACCATAATTGCAATGATCACAGTGCCACCAAAAAAAGCGATATTTGGTGAACGGTTCATTTGAATTGCCCTAAGGCTATGGACCATAGCCAACTTGCCTCACAAACCGTTGCCTCGTCGGTCTCGTTTGGGGAGAGGTCTTCAGCTCAATAGAGCATGGTCTTTGCGTAGGCAGTGACTTTTTAAGTCAAAAACATCCAGAGGTTGATCGTTAGGCCAGCCATCTCAAGAGCACTTGCTTCAAAGATGGCATGCTCCATTCCTGGAGTTCTTCATCAGCTGACCACTGAATAGCCCTTACGCGTTCCGCTGGACATTGAACCGCTCCAGTGATCGTTTGAAAAAGATCGAGCTCCTTTGCATTCATGTCTGTCGAGTCATCACTATCTCTTGAGACCATTGCGGTGAGATATGCAAGTTTTACGGCAAGATCTCTTTCTTCCTTGGACTTAAGCGCACTCAAGCGTTTTACAAGCTCATTGCGATCAATCCTTTTGACGCTTCCCCTCGCTACGCTTCTGTTTTTAGAAATCGAAGAATAGCCTTCAATAAGACGATTTTTTAATGCATCACGATCTTCCTGAAGGCCATGGCTATCAATAAGTGACATGATCAAATCCTCTTCGTCCTGAGACATTGAGCCATCGCAGTAGGCAACCTCCTGGATAAGTTGAAGCAGGGTTATGGAGCAGCTTTCGTCCATCTTCTAGGCGTCTTCTTCTTGGCTCTATAGCATCTCTTTGCCGAGGGCATCACTCAGCCCCTCATCAATTGTCACGCTCACGATTTCATAAGTTCTGAGGTCAGGGCAATGCTGTTAGAAGGTCATCAGCCATTACCACTCGTTCTGTTGCCGGCGTTAGCCATCTCTTTAAGAGAGCGATAAGTCAACGGCTTTTCGACCTTCACGACCCCATAGCCGAGAGAAACAAGCTTCTGAACGGCCTCAGCAAACCTCTTGGATCCCATCCCTCTGATTGCCCTATCCCCCTGCTGCTTGGCCAGTTGCCATGTACAGCCATCAGCTTGGAAGCCGTGCTCATGCACATGGTGCATCAGCCGCATTGCATCTGTGGCTTCCATCCGATCGTCGTTAGTCTTGAGTTGAGACATCCGTCCTCCTGTTCGTAAAAGATAAGCATTTCAGGAACCATGTAAGCGAGATCACAGCACTTTTCGATGCCTGATACCACCTTTCCCATTGATTCGGGTGATGGTGATGGCACCCATGAGGGGAGTGACTACATAGATGAAGCAATCAAAGTTGTTGATGCAATTATCGCTGGCAAGAGTGGGAGTAATGTTCACCAACCTCCTGGTTCAGAAGAACCTGGTCCTGGTGTTTGGCACTAATTCAAACCCACTGATTGATAAAGCTCCGCTTCGATTGGCGCTTTTTGTCGAAACTGGTCATGTTCTTAGTAGATAGTTTCTTGCTATGGGACTCGAGATCTATGATGCCTTTCTTCTGCGAATTTCTTTTCTACGTCGTATCTCAGAGCGGTGGTAGTAACCCATGGGGGTCTTGGTGGTACTTCAATTGATTGAGGCCTGGAAGCCAGTTTTGAAACGCGTCGTTGAGTTCTTCGTTGTGGCAACTCAGGTGAGGATGAATCTGAGCGAGGTGAACGCCCGGGCAGTAGTTGGAGAGAAGGTTGTTCGCGCGCAGTAACCAATCGATTGCGCTTTTTCGCCCTTTTTCGTCACCTGCAGTCCATGTTGCGCTGACCCATGGTTTCCAGATGGCATCACGATGAATAAAAGATGTGCGTGAAACCGGAACCTGAGCACTCACTCCACCAAGTTGCTGAGCGCTGATTTGGCATCCGATGTGAGGACGGTTGCGCATCAGTTCATTCAGGTCTGCGATGAGTGATGGCAATTGCTGGCCCCATGCCGGCGCGAGCCTGCTAATCACTTCATTGTGTAGGCGTCCCGTTGCAGGAGTGGATCTTGCAAGCGTTCCAAATGGGGGCTGGGCATGTTGGCCGGCAACGATTGTCATGCTGGATTGAGCGAAGTCGCCAAGCAGCTTTTCCAGAGTTTCCATTGCTTTCACCGCGTCGGGGTCGTCTGCGAAACAAGTGACGAATAGCTCAATGTTTTCGTTCCAGACCCACTGCAAGCTGGCGCTGTGGTTCCACTGTTCTGCTGCCTCGATGGCGACGGCAAGTTGCTGAATGTTTCCTGTGCTTCGCCAAATCGCTAAGGGTGCGAGCTTTTGCGTACGCAGCCGGATTGCAGTGACAACGGCCAGAAACGGAGCTGCACCGAGCAACCCTCTCCACTGATGATGCGTTTCGTTGTTGCTGTCTGTTCCAGTGCTCGCTGGGTTGACTGGCTCTGAAAGGTCAAAGATGTCTCCGTTTCCCCAGACACCTCGCAGTCCCACAATGTGATCCATGGCAAGGCCTTGTGATCTGGTTAGGGGACTGACCCCACCTGTTAAAACAAAGCCACACCCTGGAATGGTCGATAGGCCAACGGGGATCGCGCGTCCACGGGTTTGAAGACCTTCTAAAACCTCAGCCATGCTGAGCCCGGCGCCAATCTCAACTTCCTCTGCGTCTTCGTTGATAATCAGCTGTCGATAGCGCGCTCTTAAGTCGAGTGTCCAGAGCCCATCGGCAGCACAGCGACTGCTGGTGCCCCCTGAGCAAACCAACAATGGGGTTGGCTGAACTCCTTGATGTATCAGGTTGGAAAGAGTGATTGCATCAGACGTGATCCACCCCGCTGGATGTGAATCGTCCGCCAATGGATTCCAAAGCGCAGCATGCTTTGTCACGTTGTGGCTCCAATGCAAGCCGGTGGTCGTGGCAAGACCATCAGGCGCGATTCAACAACGCCGAGGATAGTGTCGTGGGAGTGGAACGAACCGAGTGAGTTCAGAGCCGATTGCGTCGCAACCATCGCCCTACGGCGTTTTGATCTGTGGTCATGGGAGCAGGAATCGCTTAGCGGTTGAGGAATTTGAACGTCTCGCGATCGGCCTGCGCCGGCGCATGAGTCCTGTTCCTGTTGAATATGGGTTTTTGGAATTTGCCAATCCAATCCTTCGAGATGGTTTGGATCGCTTAAGAGAGCAAGGGGTGGAGCGGGTGTTGGCGATTCCGGCCATGTTGTTTGCAGCAGGCCATGCCAAAAATGACATCCCTTCTGTGCTGAACACGTACAGCGCTGAAACGGGCTTGGAGATTGAGTACGGCAGAGAATTAGGTGTTGATCGATTGATGATTGCAGCCGCAGGCGCTCGGATTCAAGAGGCGTTGGCTGCCAATCCAGACGTTCCCTTGTCCGACACCATGTTGGTGGTTGTAGGACGGGGGTCATCGGATCCCGATGCCAATTCCAACGTCGCGAAGGTGGCCCGGATGTTGGTGGAAGGGTTTGGCTTCGGCTGGGGCGAAACCGTGTATTCAGGGGTGACATTCCCGTTGGTGGAGCCAGGGCTCAGACATGTCGTGCGCCTTGGTTTTAAGCGCATCATCGTCTTCCCTTATTTCCTGTTTTCTGGTGTGCTCGTGACCAGGATCCGCCAGCACAGTGAACGCGTCGCCAACGATCACCCCGAGGTGGAATTTCTGCATGCCTCCTATCTCGGAGACCACGTAAGGGTGCAAGACACGTTTGTAGAGCGGGTGGATGAAGTTCTCGGTGGTGAGACCGCGATGAATTGCTCGCTTTGTAAGTACAGAGCCCAGGTGCTGGGTTTTGAGACTGAGGTGGGCCTAGCCCAGTCCAGCCACCATCACCATGTGGAGGGATTGACCGATGGCTGCGATCTTTGTGAGCTCGAGTGCACCGGTGCTTGTCAGCCCGATGGTGTCCCAATTCCGCTGGGGGGTGCGCATCACTCTCATACGCATGGAGACCACGACCACGCCCATGACCATGGTCATCATCCCTACCCTCATGCAGAACATCCTTTAGGTCCCAGCACCCTTCGAGGTCGCCGTGCGGATTTTAAGACGGATCCCCTTGAATCATGAAGAACTGCCATTGTCACTACTCTTCTTTGTGAATTTGTCTCACACAAGTCCAAAGAGACTAAGGGGTATAAGCGAGGCTAATCAATCAAGTTTTGGGCTTATTATTCCTGCTTTTTCCACAGATATCGCTTCGTTTTCCACGGGCTTTGGGGTGCAATCCTGGCTCGTTGCTGAGGGGCTGTGGTTTTTCCAATTTTGCTTCAATTGAACTTGACAGCGCCTTGCAAGGCAGTACGCGGTTTAAAAAAATGCTCGTTGATCGTCGAAAACCACTGCGTTGGAATGATTCTCATCAGTGCTTGTTGTTAGACGACCCGGTTGCACCCGCTTTGACGGTTACCCCCTCCGTGTGTCTTTCTAGGTGGTGTGAACGGCTGAGGATTTCCCCCACTCCATGGATCGATATCACCTTGAGCACTGCGAAACTCCATTGGCTGAATCACTCAGTGACGTAGGAATTTCATTGGTGAGCATGGAAGCAGAAATTCCCGAAGTCCTTTATCGCGGAATGAAAGATTTCATTGGATTAAATCCACGTTGGGACCAATATCATCTGCTTAGTTCTGCAATTGCTCAGTTTTTAGTTCAAAACGGTTGTACCGATCGAGCAGTCACTGAGCGCTATCTCGATGATTTGTTTAAGCGTTCTCAGGCCTGACTGCTTGTAAGCAAGCTCTTCTTGTGATGGCCATCATCGTCAAGGTTGGACTTTGCCACGCTGAAGTGGCCCAACACGACCCGTCAACCACCAACACGTTCGGACAGCGCCAGAGGCGATTCCAGGCGTCCACAACACTGTTGTTCTCATCGTTGCCCATAGGAGCTCCCCCTAGCTCATGCACGTAATACCCAGGAGGAGGAGCGCCTGCCTTCATGGCCTCCATGTTGGCGATAACGGGCTCGATCAGCGGCATTTTGACCAGATCGGTCAGTGCTTGAATCTCCCCACCCCCTAGGGCAATGGCCTCAGCCATCATCGAGTGCATGTGGGCCACCATCGCTGTTTCGTTCGTTCCCCATCGACAGCTGATATGTGGGATGGGAACTCCCCAGCGATCCACTGTTTCCGACAAGGTGACCCTGTTCTGATCGGAGGGAAGCACTTCCCCATGACCAATCAGAAAACCCAAACGGCAGTCAGGATTTCTTTTTAACCACCAGGGTGGATCAAAGCGATTGATCGCTCCCCAAAGTCCATAACCTCTGGAGAACGGGAGCAAACCATCGCGTTTTGGGGGAAGACTTCCAAAGGGAAGAAAAAAACTTCCGGCCCCCGACAATTGACTCGAGGGATCAAGATCTTGAAGAGATTGACGACCACTTCTGCTGGGGACTTGAAAGAAGCGGCAGGTTGAGATGTGATCCATCAAGTGCCGCCCCAGGCTTTCTGAGGGATCTTGAAAGCCTCCTTTTGTTGTTGATTGTTCTGAGAGCAATAAAAACCGCAGTGAGGCAATGGTGGACGCACAGAGAACGACCAAAGGTGCCTCCAGTTCAATGCGCTCCCCGCTGCGTTGATCGATGACAACGACTCCGCGGGCACGACTTTGATCACGATTCATCAGCAGGCGTTCTGCCAGATGCCCTGAGAGCACTTCTACGCGTCCAGTGGAAAGGGCTGTTTTGAGACTGCTGCCAGGACTGCTTGATGGTGGCCATGGGCACTTCGTGGTTGGTTGATGGACGGAAAAACCGCGTGAGTGAATCATCTGGATGTCAGCCGAGTCCTGGAGGGCAGCAGCCAGCTGTTGTTCTTCTGGGGTGAAACTCAGGGGTGCAGTGGTGCAACCATCGGGGAGCTGTGTGAGTCCGTCTCTGTTGCCATGTACAGCAAATTGCCGTTCGAGAGCGGAATAATGCGGATCTAGGTCTTGATGGGAAATAGGCCAGGAGTGTCCATAGCCATCCCGCTCTGCAGCCTTGAATTCCAGATCCGAGAGTCGCAGGGTGATTCCACCCCAGGTCAAACTTCTGCCTCCAACTTGGCGCCCTTGAGTCCAGAGAAAAGGCTGATCTTTTGGGGTGGAGTAGGGGTAGCGCCGTTCATCGGCATAGAGAAGTGGATTGTGTTTCCAGTAGCCGGGATGCTGTGCTTGTTGTCGGTGCTGACCGCTGAGAAGACCATGGACGCGTCTCATGCTGTTGGTCGGTTCGCTCCCCAGTGCTTCTTTAGCGCTGAGCTCGGGACCTGTTTCCACCACCAAGACGCGAACCCCTGCCTCCGCAAGAGTTTGGGCAGCCACACCTCCGGTTGCACCTGAACCGATCACAATGGCTTCGAAGGGTTTCAGCGGCACAGCTCAAGCAATGACCTGCTCTTAGTGTCCCTCTTCGCCCACTGATCTTTCAATTTGGGTGGAATGTGGTCTCTTGATTGGAGCAGCTGAACCAAAAGTCATTTTTTTAGCGCTTGTTTTTTCAGCAAGGCATGATCGGAAATTAGTGATTCAATCACTGGGCTTGATAGAAAGATATTCGTCAAAATATTGAAAATTTCTGCCTCTTAAGGAGTCACTATTGCTGTAATTTGAAGAGATGATTAAATGGTTTAAATATTTTCACTATGTTTTTTATTGGTTATTGCCGCGATTTGCCGTAAATTTTATTATTCGACAAGTCTGTATTAGCAAGTAAAATTTCTCTATTGTAATTTTGATTGTTGAAACTTATTTTTGGCTCTGGATGGCAGCAATCAAGCAATTCATTGATTGTTGACGGAATTAAAGGTTTAGGCATTAAAAAACCCCTCTAAGGAGGGGCTTTTAATTTGGTGGCGGGGGGGAGATTTGAACTCCCGACCTTCGGGTTATGAGCCCGACGAGCTACCAGACTGCTCTACCCCGCGTTGACTCCAAAACTATACAACTTGGGGTTCACGCACCCAGCGATTGTGAGCATTCACGCGCGAAGTTCACCCTTCACTTCGAGTCGCACTCCTGGACCGATGATCAACATCTTGTCCTCTAGTTCGTCAAGGCTTCCCTGGGTGATCCAATCCAATTGACGCAGTAGATGGAGCGCAACAGCCTGTTTGGCACGACGAGAGCCATCTTCAACCTTGATGGCCACGCCAAGGCCGTCTCCTGTTCTGCTCAGACACTGAACTCCTTCAGCACCACCTTTGCTGATCACCTGCTGGTGAGAGCGGGACATCAGCTCGGTGTCAAAGCGTCCGTCTCCGGCAACAAGCTTGGGGTGGGCGAGCATCGCTCTGCTGATTTGCTCCAGCTCCGCATGGGTTGAAGCGCCGAGATGGGCATAGAGCAAGGCCATTTGTGAAAGCTGCAACAGCAGGGTGGGTGCACCGCAGTCATCCCGCTCTGCAACGAGTTCTTCCGCGGGCAGTCCAAGAAACTCCCCGACGCGTCGATTGATCTCTTGCTGCAGTGGATGGTCACCTTGCAAATAACTCTCCAGGGGCCACCCCATTTTTCTTGATGTGGCCAGGAATGCAGCATGTTTTCCGGAGCAATTGTGCTCCAGGGGGCTGTGACCCCATCCAGGAATTGGGCACTGGAGAGCGTCCGTTTCCAGTTGGGCGTTCCAAAGCAGTCGGAACGCTTCTCTGGCGTGTTCAGCGGTCCCGGCATGGGAGGCGCAACTAATCGCCAAGCCTCGGTCCCCAAAGTCGTAGCTACCAGAGGCGCCACTGCTGAGAGCCGGCAAGGCTTGAAAGGGTTTGAGAGCTGATCGCACGAAGGTTTCATGATCGGCTCGTCCAGCTTTCATCAGGATTCTTCCCTTTGAATCACAGACAACGGCATGCACTCGATGGACTGATTCCACCGATGAGCCTCTTTTCAGCACGACCTCAAAAGCAGGACAGCCGGAATTTCTGCTCGATCTGCCGTAGCCAGGAGGGAGTGTCATAGAGGGAATATCAGTGAAGTAAGGTCAGTGAAATTAAAGGGCCTGACAGAGGCTGGCTCCACCAAGGATTAGGCCCGTTGTTGTGGCCATGGCTCTGCCAAGCCGTCCCAAGATTGGGCGAACTTCATGTTGAGCAAGGAGGAGATCTCGTTCTCGCCAGGACAAGGGTTTTTCCCAAACTTGCCCGTCATACCAGCCTGATTCTTCGTATTCCACGCGTTCAGAAAGAAGACGCTTGTGGACGTAGGTCCAACCCAACCATTGGCGTACCAATAACAACATTGGCAAAATCAGCCCAGAAACACCCCCTGCGAGGACAAGACGGATTGGATCGTGTCTCAAGCTCCAACTACCGCTTGCAATCAGCACAGTGAGAGGAACGATCAGAAGCCAACTCAAGAGCAACGCCTTGTCTAAATCAATTTGTCGATGACGAGGCCAGGCAAAAAACCACGATTGACTTAGTTGGGTGAACTCTTCCTGAGGACGTTGGTCGGGAGGAACAGGACAGGAGATAGTCGCAGCCATACGAACAGGTTTCAGTGGCCTACTGATGGTTCGGAAGCTAGATGGGGACGGCGTTCACCATGACTCCAAAACGCTTCAAGGTCGTAATAGCTGCGTTCTTGAGATTGAAGGATGTGCACGATCAATTCGCCGTAATCGAGCAGGGCCCAGCGTCCCTCGTTCATGCCTTCTTTGCGTAAGGGGAGGCGTTTGGCATCTTCTTCCAGCCGGTCTTCCACTGATCGAGCCATTGCTTTGACCTGAACGTCGCTCTGACCGCCTGCAATCACCAACCAATCGGCCAGGCTTGAAACTTCGTCAACCCGAATGAGCTGGATATCAACGCCCTTGCGATCGTCGCAAGCATCGGCTGCAAGCTCAGCCAGTTGTTCACTATCCATAGACGTTCTCGCTGGTAACGGATTGATTGGAGCCCTGTTGCTGAGCCATTTCTGCCCTCGCTTTACCAGCACTTTTGCGAAGTGCTTCAAGCCGATCCTCGTAAAAGCTCCTCTTTTTCTTTTTGCGTGTTTGTTCCACCAACTCTTTTAGGGCTCCACCCAAACTTTTGTAAGAGTTCGGAACGCTGTAGCCAAAGCGGCAAGCGAGATCAATGGCCCGCTCGTCAGCTGAAATCGCATCACGAAGACGCTTTTCTGCGTTGTTTTTGAGGTAGAGGCGATAGCCAGCAAATCCAGACAAACCCAGTGCCATAAACAGCAGCAGACCGTCCTGGACCCAAAGCTCACCAATGGCACCGCCTAAGCCAATGGCTAGAGCAGCCATTTCCCATCCATCCCTGGGAATGGTGTCGTTTTGGATACGACCCACCTCGTGCCAAAACAGCAGGTTTCTGTGATCTAGAGCGAAGCTGTCCCACAGATCGAGATCCACCTGAATCTCAACCTCATCTCTGCCGATCTCTTCAAGAGTGATCAAAGCAGGTTCCACAGCAGCAGCAGCTTCTACGAACACCCAGCTCTGCATCTCAGGTGGCAGCAACCCTTTCAGTCGCTGGAGCTCACTCATGGTGGATTAAGCACTCCGATCTACTAACGCTAGCGACCAACCGACCCGAAAGGTTGCTGATGAAATCTTTCAAGGGCTCCACATGGGAGTATTGGCTGGTTTGGCTGTATTGAAGGCCCATGCCCAGGCGGAACGATCTTCGTCGCATCCTCCTGTTGGGTTCCGGACCGATTGTGATCGGACAGGCCTGCGAGTTCGACTATTCAGGAACTCAGGCATGTAAAGCCCTGAGGGCAGAAGGCTTTGAGGTGATTCTGATCAACTCAAATCCGGCCTCGATCATGACGGATCCGGAAATGGCGGATCGCACCTACGTTGAGCCGCTCACGCCAGATGTTGTCACGCGCGTGATTGAACAAGAGCGGCCGGATGCCTTGCTGCCAACCATGGGTGGGCAGACCGCGCTCAATCTGGCCGTAACTCTCGCTGAGAATGGAACGCTGGAGCGTTTCGGCGTTGAGTTAATCGGTGCTGATCTCAAGGCGATTCAAAAAGCGGAAGACCGGCAGCTGTTCAAGCAAGCAATGGAGTGCATTGGCGTTCATGTTTGCCCCTCAGGAATCGCCTCCAATCTTGAAGAAGCTGAATCTGTTGGTGCCTCGATTAGCAGCTACCCACGCATCATTCGACCTGCCTTCACGCTTGGCGGGAGCGGTGGCGGGATCGCCTACAACCCTGAGGAATTCAGCGCTATTTGTAAAACGGGGCTTGATGCCAGTCCTGTCTCGCAGATCCTGATTGAGAAATCTTTGCTCGGTTGGAAGGAGTTTGAGCTTGAGGTGATGCGTGATTTGGCAGACAACGTCGTGATTGTTTGCAGCATTGAGAATTTGGATCCAATGGGGGTCCATACCGGTGACTCGATCACCGTTGCACCGGCTCAAACGCTCACTGATCGCGAATACCAAAGGCTGCGAGACCAATCGATCGCGATCATTCGTGAAATTGGTGTGGCCACAGGTGGAAGCAATATTCAGTTCGCCATTAATCCTGCTGACGGCGAAGTCGTTGTGATTGAAATGAATCCAAGGGTGAGTCGCTCCTCTGCGCTAGCGAGTAAGGCCACTGGATTTCCGATTGCCAAGATCGCGGCGAGGTTGGCAATCGGGTACACCCTCGATGAGATCCTCAACGACATCACTGGAAAGACACCTGCCTGTTTCGAGCCCACCATTGACTATGTGGTCACGAAAGTGCCTCGTTTTGCCTTCGAAAAGTTTCGTGGATCTCCGGCTGTTCTGACAACAGCGATGAAGTCGGTCGGAGAGGCAATGGCGATTGGTCGTTGTTTCGAAGAGTCGTTCCAGAAAGCATTGCGCTCCCTGGAGACTGGCCTGTCTGGATGGGGTGGGGACCGACTGGAGCCATCGTCCTCCAAAACCGAACTTGAACGCTCACTACGGACACCATCTCCCGATCGGATTTTGTCTGTTCGCAGCGCCATGCTGTCTGGAATGACTGATGCCCATATCCATGAATTAAGTCATATTGACCCTTGGTTTCTTGCTAAGTTAAGAGGATTAATTAATGTCGAATCTGAGCTTTTAAAGGGGCGAACTCTGGAAGAGCTTGATGAGCAAACGCTCTTTACAGTCAAGGCTCTTGGGTATTCAGATCGGCAAATTGCCTGGTTTGTTGATAGTGAAGAGCTGAATGTTCGAGAGCATAGAGATCGGTTGGGTGTGACACCTGTGTTTAAAACAGTGGATACCTGTGCGGCTGAATTTGCTTCATCTACTCCTTATCACTATTCAACTTATGAGCGTCCGCTGCTTCGTTTGAAGCCAGATGGACAACTTCAGCAGATGGCTCCATCCACTGAGATTTCCGCTGAAACTAGACCTAAATTGATGATTTTGGGTGGTGGCCCGAACCGCATTGGGCAAGGTATTGAATTCGATTATTGTTGTTGTCATGCTTCTTTCTCGGCGCAGGACCAGGGTTTTGCGACGGTGATGTTAAACAGCAATCCCGAGACGGTGTCGACGGATTACGACAGTAGTGATCGGCTTTATTTTGAGCCCCTAACGCTCGAAGATGTCTTGAATGTGATTGAGGCAGAGCGCCCCAATGGAGTGATTGTTCAATTCGGTGGTCAGACACCACTCAAGCTTGCATTGCCGCTTTTGAATTGGCTTTCCACACCGAAAGGACTCTCGACTGGGACCCAGATTTGGGGCACATCACCAGAATCGATTGATCTTGCAGAAGATCGAGAACAGTTTGAGGCCATCCTTCGGAAACTTGAGATCCGTCAACCTCGAAAT
Source organism: Synechococcus sp. AG-686-F08 (assembly GCA_003210315.1). Lineage (GTDB taxonomy): Bacteria > Cyanobacteriota > Cyanobacteriia > PCC-6307 > Cyanobiaceae > Synechococcus_C. The sequence continues at coordinate 17,223 of QCVQ01000014.1, forward strand.
GGTCTAGCCCGAAGTGAATTGGAAGCACGCTCCATTGCTAACAAGGTTGGTTATCCCGTTGTCGTTCGACCTTCCTACGTCTTGGGTGGGCGCGCCATGGAAGTTGTGTACGACGAGGCCGAGCTCAATCGCTACATGAAAGAAGCTGTTCAAGTTGAGCCAGATCACCCTGTACTCATTGATCAGTATTTGGAAAATGCTGTTGAGGTTGATGTTGATGCCCTTTGTGATCATGAGGGCACGGTTGTGATTGGCGGCTTGATGGAACACATCGAACCTGCAGGAATTCACTCCGGAGATTCCGCATGTTGTTTGCCATCTATTTCCTTAAGTGAAGACGCTTTGTCCCTAATTCGTCGTTGGAGTGAGGCGTTAGCGACCACATTGAAAGTGCAAGGATTAATTAATCTGCAATTTGCAGTTCAAAGGGCTGCCGACGGCCAGGAGAAAGTCTTCATCATTGAAGCCAATCCTCGTGCTTCTCGCACTGTTCCTTTTGTGGCGAAAGCCACCGGTGTTCCTTTGGCCCGCTTAGCAACGCGTTTGATGGCTGGTGAAACATTGAGCCAGGTTGGTCTGCTCCGCGAGCCTGTTCCGCCTTTGCAGTCTGTTAAAGAAGCGGTGCTTCCCTTCCGGCGTTTTCCTGGATCTGATTCCCTTCTTGGCCCCGAGATGCGCTCGACGGGTGAAGTGATGGGTTCTGCTTCCGATTTCGGCATGGCTTTTGCCAAGGCAGAACTAGCGGCAGGTGAAGCACTTCCGACGTCTGGAAACGTCTTTCTTTCTACGCATGATCGCGATAAGACGGCCTTAGTGCCTGTGGCGAGCCAGCTGATCGACTTGGGCTTCAAATTGATCGCAACGTCTGGAACCGCTCAAGCTTTGCGCGATGAAGGGTTGGAGGTGGAGTCCGTTCTCAAGGTGCATGAGGGACGGCCCAACATTGAAGATTTAATTCGCTCTGGAGGCGTACAGCTGGTAGTTAATACGCCGATTGGACGCCAAGCTGCTCATGATGATCGCTATTTACGCCGGGCCGCTCTCGACTATTCCGTTCCCACAGTCACCACACTGGCTGGTGCGCGTGCTGCTGTTGAGGCGATTGAGGCCTTGCAAACTCGAACAATCGTGATCCATGCTCTGCAGGACGTCCATTCATCGCTTGCTGGCCAGTAGGGTTTTAAAAGCTTGCTTTTGATCCTTTGACCACGACTTCCGCGACAGTTATTGCTCCAGGCAGCGATTGCCGGGATGCTTTTCGTGCTGCTTATCAAAACCGCTACACCTGGGAGCCGGGATTTGCTGGATATTCAGGTCGTTGCATTTGGCTACAAGGTGATCGCTCTGTTGAAGGGACTTTCCGTGTTGGTGCTGATTTAAAAGCGAAGGTTGAGGGGGTCACTGATGCTGAAGTTGAGAAGGCATTCGCCTCGCAATTGTGGGAAGTTTGTATTCATCGCGTCCGCCGCACATTTGAACAGACCCATTCTGAAAATACATTCACCGCTGGAGATTGCACCGATGAAGGCCTCGAAATCATCATTGGTGGGAAAGGTCAGGGAGATAAGTACCGTATTAAAGATGATGTTGTGACGATGGTTCACCGTCACATTCACGGAACGGTGGTGACCATCCACACAGAGAGCACAACGAATACTGGAGATGGCTATCTCAGTCGTTCCTACACCAGTCAATACGCTGATCCGGCGACTGGAGAAGCTCGGGGAGGAATGAATCGCTTTACTGACACCTTTGTTCCCGTTTCTGAGGGTGGATCTTGGGTGTTGAGCGAGCGCACAATTCGTACGGATGCTTTCGGAGATTCTCCCGCTAGTGAGCAGACTTTTCGTTTTGTTGACCTGACAAGCGCTTGAAATGTGGCACCATCAGCTGAGATTCAGTTGATGGATGGAATCAGTTATTTCTGCAGTTAACGATCCCATTAATGGGATCGTTTGGGGGTGGCCGATGGTCATCTTGATCGCAGCCACGGGCATCCTTTTGATGTTTGGCCTGCGGTTAATGCCATTGCAACGCTTGATTTTTGGCGTTCGAGTGCTGGCTACCAGGTCGACCGCCTCTGAGGAAGGAGATATTTCTCCTTTTGCAGCCTTGATGACATCCCTGTCGGCCACGATTGGCACCGGCAATATTGCCGGTGTTGCAGGAGCTATTGCCGTTGGTGGACCAGGGGCTGTGTTTTGGATGTGGGTGATTGCCGTGTTTGGCATCGCCACCAAATATGGCGAGGCTGTCTTGGCTGTGAAATATCGGGAAGTGGATGCTCTTGGAAACCACGTCGGTGGGCCGATGTATTACATCCGCAATGGTTTAGGCAATAACTGGCAATGGCTTGCTGTTTTGTTTGCCACATTTGGAATGCTGGCTGGATTTGGGATTGGCAACGGAGTTCAGTGTTTTGAAGTCTCCAGTGCACTGGAAGCTTTTGGTATCCCCAGGTTGGCCACCGGATTGGTGCTTGGCGCCCTCGTTTTTGCAGTGATTATTGGTGGTATTGACCGCATTTCTCAAGCTGCCTCAGCCCTAGTCCCAGCAATGACCGTTCTCTATATCGTTGCTTGCATTGTTGTTTTAGGAATCAATATTGTTGATGTACCTGCTGCTTTTGGAACGATTTTTTCTAATGCTTTCAGTGGAGAAGCTGCTGTAGGTGGAGCGGTTGGACAGGTAGTCCTGATGGGATTTAAACGCGGTATCTTTTCCAACGAAGCGGGTTTAGGCAGTGCACCGATTGCCCATGCGGCCGCCAAAACCAATGATCCAGTTCGTCAGGGCACTGTGGCGATGTTGGGGACGGTGATTGATACCTTGATTCTGTGCACGTTGACGGCACTCGTCATCATCACTAGTGGTGTTTATGGCGGAGGTGAGTCGGGAGCCAACCTCTCGATTTTGGCATTCAATACAGGTTTGAACGGTGCCGGATGGGTTGTGACCGCTGGTCTCGTGGTCTTTGCGTTCACCACCGTTCTTGGTTGGAGTTTTTATGGAGAGCGCTGCACGGAATTCTTGTTTGGCGAAAGGGCTATCAAGCCCTTCCGCTTTGTATGGGTTGCCGTTGTTGTGATCGGCTCGGTGGCAGGAGATCGCGGTGTTGTTTGGGGTGTTGCTGACACCCTGAATGGCTTGATGGCACTCCCAAACCTTGTGTCTCTGCTCTTGCTTTCGCCAGTGATTTTTAAACTCACAAGCGACTACAACTTCAATCGTTCTCAGGAAGAGGGCTGACCTCTTTGAGTCGTTCGTTGAGCTGCATGGCCATCGACTGACGCCCAACTGCGAGCACTTTGAGGGTGTCCTCGTGCATACGTAGTTGGGCATCAGCAACCTGCATTCCTCTGACGAGCTCTTTCAGATCATCTGGGAGCTTATTGAGGTCATAGCGTTTGCCTTCAAAGGTCAGAATTGGATTCTGGTCTTGAGAGACGGAAGAGCTGGTCATCAATGAGATGCAATCGCAAAGATCTTATTAGCTGGTGCGTTTTCTGAAACCATTCATTCGTTGACTCGGATGAATTGCCTTTCGCAGAGTTCTCGATATCTGCCGCCCTGACTCATTAGATCGTCATGGCTTCCCTGTTGGCTAATTCGACCATGTTCGAGAACAACAATCAGATCCGCTTCCTGAACCGTTGCCAAACGATGGGCAATCACAATGACTGTGCGCCCCAGCATGGCTTGCTTGAGCCCTAGTTGAACAGCTGCTTCCGCCTCTGCATCGAGGGCACTAGTGGCTTCATCCAACAACATCACTGCAGGATTTCCCAGCACTGCTCTTGCGATGGCAATGCGCTGGAGCTGCCCACCTGACACATTGGTGCCACGCTCTTGAAGACGGGTGTTGTAACCGTCTGGGAGCCGGATGATGAAGTCATGGGCATTGGCAAGCTTTGCGGCTTGTTGAAGCTGATCCTGCGTGGCCTGTCGGCCAAATCGAATCGCTTCTGCGATCGTTCCAGAAAAGACACTGCTGCGTTGGGGCACAAGAGCTACCTGTTGCCTCAGATCCCTTGCGCTGACCTGGCTGAGATCTTTGCCATCAAACAGAAGCTGACCTTTGTTAACGCGATTAAACCGAAGCAGCAGAGAAAACAGCGTCGTTTTACCAGCCCCCGAGGGTCCAACAAGCGCCACGACTTGTCCGGCCTTAATGGTGAGATTGAAGTCTCGAAGAACGGGTTGTCCTGGCGTGTAAGCGAACTCGACTTGATCAAAGCTCAAATCTCCCCGCAGGCGACCCAGGGGGATCGATGGGACAGGGTCTGACGGTTCAGAGGGTTCTTTTTCGATCTCACGCAAACGGCGCAGTGAGGATTGTCCCTGCTGAAATTCGTTGTAATTCGCAGTGACATGGGCAATCGGATCGATTAGCAGCACTAAGCCAGTGAGGTAGCTAATCAGTTGAGGTACTGCAAGATCCCCGCTATTGATTCTGATCGCTGCTAAGACCAGGACTGTTGCGAAACCAAGCACCTCAATGATCCCAACTACGGGATGTTGAAGGGCAACAAGGCGATAGGTGTTGTATCGAGCTTGCCGGTGCTGATCGATTTCTTCTTCAAAACGGCGTTCCAACCATGGTTCTGCGGCAAAGGCTCGGACGAGAGGTAGCCCTTCGATGGCCTCTCCCAGCAGACCTGCCAGCTCACTGACCTTTTGTTGACTGCGTTCAGTGGCAATCATCACTCTTGCCCCAAACAGGCTGATCAGCCAGGCAACGAAGGGGGCGAGTATCAGAATCGCAAGCGTTAATTTCCAGTCAAGCCAAAGCATGTAGCCAAGAACTGCCACCAACTGCAGAGCACTTGGGATGCTGTCGTGGAGGGTTTTGTAGATCACCTCGCTCACACGATCAGCATCTTCTGTGAGCCGGTAGGTGAGATCACCGGACGACATTTTTTCCAAGGCACCAAGCTGCACCTTTTGAAGCCTTTGAAATAGGTCCCTTCTCAGCGATTGGCTGACTTGTAAAGCAGGGCCTGCAAGGAGGGAATCCTGACCAAATTGAGCAAGTTTTTGGATCGCGAACACCAACAGAACCAGTCCTATGACCGGGAGGATGCGTTGCAGATCTCCCGATCCCACGTCGGGCAACAGCCTGCCCATCAGTCGCATCAAGACCAACTGGCTGCTGACAAAAACCAGCATGCAGAGAATGCCGATCGTCAGCGACCTCCTATGAGGTCGCAGCAGTGGAATCAACCTGCGGAATCCCGCTTCTGATGGCTTCAGCATCAAGTCAGACTATCAATGGCGATTGGACTGATTGGTGCAGCAATGAGACTTGATCAATTCCTTAAATGGATGGGCTGGGTCGCAACGGGTGGAGAAGCCAAGTTGAGGATTCAGGGGGGTGACGTGTTCGTCAATGGCGACCTTGAGCAACGGCGTGGCCGTCAACTGAAAGCTGGCGATCGCGTCCAAATGGGTGTCGACTCTGCCGAAGTTTCGGATTCTCTTCAGGCTGGGCCTTAAGTTGTCAGCTGCTGAGCTGCAGAGGACGGAAGCGTGCGCAAACCGGTGATTGCTGGCAACTGGAAAATGCACATGACCTGTGCGCAAGCCAGGGAATGGATGGGCACGTTTCTTCCTCTTATTTCAGAGCTGCCCAACGACCGACATTTGGTGGTGGCTCCACCGTTTACGGCGATCAGCACGCTTGCTGAGCTGAGCAAAGGAACCCGCCTTGAACTGTCCAGTCAGAACGTGCACTGGGAGGGAGAAGGCGCTTACACCGCTGAGATTTCCCCGAGCATGCTCAAGGAGCACAACGTTGAATACGCGATCGTTGGCCACAGTGAGCCTCGCAAGTATTTCAGCGAGAGTGATGAACAGATCAATCACCGGGCTCGATCAGCTCAAACGAATGGTTTGATCCCGATCGTTTGTGTCGGAGAAAGCGACGAACAGCGCAGCCGGGGTGAGGCTGAGCGGGTCATCCGTCGTCAGGTTGAGCAAGGCTTAGAAGGTCTGGATCCCAGCCAGCTGGTTGTGGCCTATGAGCCAATCTGGGCGATTGGTACCGGCAAAACGTGTGAAGCGAGTGAAGCCAATCGCATCTGCGGATTGATTCGGAGTTGGGTTGGCTCACCAGATTTGATTATTCAGTACGGGGGGTCTGTGAAACCAGCAAACATTGATCAGTTGATGGGTATGAGTGATATCGATGGGGTCTTGGTTGGCGGCGCCTCCCTTGATCCTGAAGGTTTCGGGCGGATCGCGAATTACATCAAGAGCTGACGCGCGATGCGCTGGCCGAAGGATTGGGGCACGCGTACTGCTGTGATGGGAGTGATCAACCTCACTCCCGATTCCTTTAGTGATGGTGGTCAGTTCAACCAACTGAATAGGGCATTGGCTGAGGCATCTCGTCAGATTGCTTCTGGGGCTGAATGTCTGGATCTCGGAGCCCAAAGCACCAGACCGAATGCCATTGAAGTGGGAGCGGATGAGGAACTCAAGCGTCTGTTGCCAACCCTGAGGGCCATACGTGCAGCGCACCCCAAGGTTTTGATTTCGGTCGATACCTTCCTTGCCGGGGTCGCCAACAAGGCTCTTGAGGCTGGTGCTGATTGGATTAACGACGTCAGTGGTGGACGACGTGATTCAGAGATGTTGTCTCTGATTGCTGATGCTGGTTGTCCGTTCGTTTTGATGCACAGTCGCGGAACGAGCCAAACGATGGATCGCTGCACGGATTACGGAGAACAAGGTGTTGTGCAAGGTGTTTTAGACGAATTACGTGCAGCTACAAATCGTGCATTGAGGGCCGGAGTGAGTTGTGACCAGTTGCTCTGGGATCCAGGCCTTGGCTTTGCCAAAACAACGGAACAAAACCTCAGCCTGCTGAAGCAGCTCGACACACTCGTCGCTGAGGGGATTCCCCTCCTCGTAGGACCCTCGCGAAAACGTTTTATCGGTGCTGTCCTGGATGAACCAAGAGCGCGTGCTCGCCTTTGGGGTACGGCAGCAGTCTGTGCTCGGGCCGTGGATGCTGGTGTCGCCGTTCTGCGTGTGCACGACGTAGGACCTATTCACCAGGTGGTGACTATGGCCTCGGCGATTGCTTCAGATCGCTAGAACAGCTATCCAATTGCATGGGTCGACCATGAGTGAACCAAGTCTCACTCTTCTGTACGACGGTGCTTGTCCGCTTTGTCTTCGTGAAGTCACGTTTTTGAAACGCAGAGATCTGCATGGAAGACTTTCTTTTGTCGACATCGACCGTCATGCCTATGATCCTGCCCAATGGCGGGGAATTAGCTACAGAGATGCGATGGCCCGTATCCATGCCATACGTGCTGACGGGGAGATTCTTAAGGATGTGGCTGTGTTCCGCGAGGCCTATCGCTGCGTTGGGCTTGGTTGGATCTATGCCCCTACCGAATGGCCTCTCATTGGACGATTGATCGATCGGATTTACGCCCTTTGGGCCTCGCAGCGGTTGCGAATGACAGGTCGCGCAAGCCTTGATCAACTCTGTAATTGCAAGCAAATTGCACCTTGATTGCTTGCTGAATTTGTCTTAATAGTTGATTGAAGGATTAATAATTTTTCGCTTTTGCTTAAATGTTATCCAAAGCTAGGTTTTGTTTTTGTTTCGTAAACTATATGATTCTTATCCTTAAGGTAAAGGCATTCCAGGTTTAATGGGTTTGGCTTTTAGGATGAATATTTAGGTGTGCTGCACTCTTAGGATTGTTGCGTCTATTTCTTGATTTTGTTCCTGATTATTTTATATCGATGATGCAGGGAGAGGTGTCTGCTCACCCGTCTGATTTAACCCCTTCAATCCGATCCTCAACTTCTTGATAGAGCTCTTGAAGTTGTTGGATGTTTTCGTCAGAGGTTTCCCAGTATCCACGTCCATTCACCTCAAGCAAGGTTCCAACAATCCGCCTGAAGCTGTGAGGATTTAGTTCCAATAATCGCTTACGCATTTCTGGGTCATTGATGAAAGTTTCATTGGCTTCTTCGTACACGAAGTTGTCAACAGATCCACTGGTGGCACTCCATCCCAGCGTAAAGTTCAATCGTTTCGCAACTTCACGCACACCTTCATAGCCCGAATCGAGCATGCCTTCGTACCACTTCGGATTGAGTAATTTGGTACGTGAATCAAGGCGAATTGTTTCACTTAAGGAGCGAACCTGAGCATTTGCTGTCGTTGTGTCTGCGATGTAGCTTGTTGGAGTTTTACCATCGTCGCGAAGTCCTTGGATCAGCTTCGTGGGGTCGCTGTCGAAATAATGGCTGACATCGGTGAGCGAGATTTCAGCGGAGTCGAGATTTTGGAAGGTCACGTCTGCAGTCTTCATGACTGATTCAAAGACCTCACGCTTTTGATCCATTTCGCCAGGATTATCAGCATTAAAGGCAAATGTTTTGCGGGAGAGATACATCTCCTGAAGCTCTCCCTCCTCTTCCCAGCTGCTGTTTTCAACTGCGAGGTTCACATTTGAGCTGTAGCTACCGCTTGCATTGGAAAACACGCGGCATGCAGCATCACGAAGACTTGTCCCTTCTTTTTCTGCTTGTTCAAGAGCATGTTTCCGGACAAAGTTTTGCTCGATGGCCTCCTCAGATTCAGCGGCCATCTTCACGCCTTGATCAATCAGGGCCATCTGATTAATAAACAAATCTCGGAACACACCCGAACAATTCACAACCACATCGATCCTTGGCCTACCTAGTTCTTCAAGGGGAATCAGCTCAAGTTTGTTGACCCTGCCTAAGGAGTCGGGAACCGGGCGAACCCCAATAAACCAAAGGATTTGTGCCAGTGACTCCCCGTAGGTTTTGATGTTGTCTGTTCCCCAGAGCACGCAAGCAATGGTTTCTGGCCAATCGCCCTGCTCTTCTCTCTGTCGCTCTATCAGTTTGTCGACAACAACTTTGGCTGCAGCAACTGCTGCTCTGGTAGGAATCGCTTGAGGGTCGAGAGCGTGAATGTTCTTACCACTCGGCAGTACGCCTGGATTCCTGATTGGGTCACCTCCAGGGCCGGGAAGAATGTATTCCCCATCAAGAGCCCTCAAAAGGCTCTCCATTTCCATATCTGCGCAGATTTGTTGGAGACAAAAACGCAAATAGGTAAAGAGTGTGTCTAACGCAGCGCTGTCGACGCTCGTAAAGCCACCAGCCGAACAGGCGCGAAACCAAGGGGTTGGCGGTTTGAATCCAAAGCGAGAGATCAGATCCAAGAACCATCCGAAGTTTTCGCGCATACTGACGCGACCATCACTACCGGTGAGTGATCGCACCATCGATCCCACAGCAGCGCGTGAAACTTCTGTGATCGTGCGATTGAGTTCCACATCTTCCAGTACACCGTCATCATTGCCCCGATAAATCTCTTCGATCTTGCGTCCAAGGGATTCAGCGAGTAGTCCCGGTAAAGAACGAAGCCCGTCGTCTTCACGCTCCAAGGCGGCAATACTCACCAGCGTTGCAATCGCTTCTTCTGCCGTGGGCGGCTTGCCGATGGTATGAAGGCCGCAGGGAAGCAGGCGACTCTCAATTTCCATCAATTGACGGTAAATAGCTCCAACAATGGAATCGCGCTCTTCGAGGGTTAAATCTGAGGAATCATCTTCAGGAAGAGTGACGTCTTTATCAAGATTGCATAAGCGTGCAGTTTCTACGATCGCATTGACGATTTGAACTCCCCGACCACTTTCTCTTAGTTGTTGATAGGAACCAACCAACTCACCAAGCTCCTTCAACCCTTTGTAGAGGCCAGCATTTTCGGCTGGTGGTGTGAGGTAGCTAATCGTGGAGGCATACCCCCGTCGTTTGGCGATCGTTGCTTCTGATGGGTTATTTGCCGCGTAGTAATAGAGGTTGGGCAAAGCTCCGATGAGGGAGTCTGGATAACAGGTTTCACTCATGCCCATTTGCTTACCGGGCATAAATTCAAGAGAACCATGCGTGCCGAAGTGAAGCACCGCATCTGCTCCCCATACCTTCTCTAAATAGGTGTAATAAGCCGCAAAGCCATGGTGGGGACTCGCACTGCGTGAGTAGAGAAGACGCATTGGATCGCCTTCATAACCAAAAGTTGGTTGAACGCCTACAAAAATATTCCCAAAATGACGTCCATAAATCAACAAATTTTGCCCGTCGCTGTTCAAATTACCTGGTGGTTTTCCCCAGTTTTCTTCTAAACGTTCGGAATATGGAGTGAGCCGTTCATACTCTTCAACGCTCATTCGATGGGCGATTGAGAGTTCTGGTGATCCTTGAAGGGCTTCTGGATCGTTGATCACTGTTTCCATCAGTGCCTTGGCATCTCGGGGCATGTTCTGCACGTCATACCCCTTGGCCTTCATCTCTTGAAGCACCCGGTGAATGGAGTCAAAAACATTCAGATAGGCGGCTGTTCCTACATTTCCCTTGTCTGGGGGAAAGCTGAAAACGGTAATCGCTAGCTTTTTCTCTGCCCGTGGTTTCAGGCGTAGGGATGACCATCGGATTGCTCTTTCAGCAATAGCGTCCACGCGGTCTTGAAGAGTGTGGGCTTTGCCAGTGGCGTCATCACGACCAGACAAAACAATGGGTTCGATGGCTCCATCTAATTCGGGAATCGCGATTTGCAGTGCTACTTGCACTGGATGCAGGCCTAGATCACTTTTTTCCCATTCCTGCGTGGTTTGAAAGACCAATGGCAGGGCAACCATGTAAGGCCTATTGAGCTTTTTCAGCGATTCAACAGCCTTGGGATGGTCTTGACGTGCTGGCCCGCCAACCAAGGCAAAGCCCGTAAGAGAAACAATGCTGTCAACTAAAGGTTGCTCTGGATTGAGCGGGTCGTAGAAAAAAGCATTGACCGGTTTTGAGAAATCAAGACCTCCGCAGAAGATCGGAATGACGCGTGCACCACGGAATTCAAGTTCTTGAATGGTTGCTACGTAATGGGCATCGTCTCCTGTGACGATGTGACTCCGCTGAAGCACGAGACCCACCACTGGTCCCTTACGGGACTTGTCGTTCAGATCTGAGCGACTGGCCGTCCAATTCAAATATTCTTTTAAGTCCTCAAACATTTGAGGGGCCAGTGGATGCCAAATTCCTAGATCAGGAAAAACCTCTGGATCTTCAACAACTAATTCCGGTCGATTATCGCCTTCTGCTGCAGGGAAAACATATTTATCCGCAAGCATCAATAGAAAATTCCGAAGATTGTCTGGAGTGCCACCCAACCAATACTGGAAACTCAGCATGAAGCTGCGGGCATCTTGTGCTTTCTCGACAGGCAAATACTTGAGCACCGTTGGAAGTGTGTTCAAGAGTTTGAGCATTGCGTCTTGAAAACCTGCACCACCGGCTTCCTTCCGCTTCTTCATGAAGCCAGCGATTGCACTTTTGCTCTGGCCTAGTTGAGCCATTGAAAAGCTGCCTAACTTGTTGAGGCGCATCACTTCCGGCATCGAGGGGAAGACGACCGCTGCCTTCAGCCGATCGCGGTGCGGACTGACTGCATCAACAACTTTTTGGGCGAGATCTTCAATAAAAATGAGGGATCCAATAAAGACGTCCGTCTCTGCGATGTCTTTTTGGAAATCTGCATAATTAAGTTCATCGCGAAGTTCTTCAATGAGATAACCGCAGAGCTCAATTCCAATCGGACCATCCTGTGCATTCAGACTGATCGCTGCTTGCGTTAATGCACTCTGATATTGCGGCTCAAGAACGACATAGACGGCCTTCATCACCGATTGATGATTGTTGTTCTCAGCAGGAACAATCCGACGATCAGCGGAACGGACCTGTGTAAACATCAGCGCATCTGAGCAATGTAAAGAAGCTTACGGGTGTGTGTGTCGCTCTGCTTGAGATCTGCATTTCGTGTTACATCCGCGCCTGGCCCCATAGGCTGAGTCCATCTGCAACACATTCATGAGCGACATCCAGACCGGCTCAATATCCGTCGTGGTGACCGGTGCGCTGGGTCGAATGGGTGCTGAAGTGATTCGAGCTGTTCATGCAGCTCCTGATTGCCATTTGGTAGGTGCTGTGGACAACACGCCAGGCAAAGAAGGTCACGACGTGGGCGAACTCCTAGGCCTTCCTGCCCTGGACGTCGCTGTCACGGCTGATCTTGAAGGTTGCCTCTGCTCTGCGAGTCAGGCCGTCCGCGATGCCGGGCCTGGAAAAGGAGCCGTGATGGTGGATTTCACCCATCCATCAGTGGTGTACGCCAACACAAGAGCCGCGATTGCCTACGGAGTGCATCCCGTGATCGGGACCACGGGGTTGTCTCCCGCTCAACTGGATGACCTTCAAACCTTTTCTGATAAGGCATCCATTGGTGGGGCTGTAATTCCCAACTTTTCAGTGGGCATGGTCTTGCTTCAGCAGGCCGCTGCCGCTGCTGCTCGGTTTTATGACCATGCCGAGTTGACTGAGCTTCATCACAACCGCAAGGCCGATGCGCCTAGTGGAACTTGTATCAAAACAGCCGAACTCATGGAGGAGCTAGGCAAACAATTCAACGCGCCAGAAGTGGATGAGCATGAATCTCTTGATGGAAGTCGTGGAGGGCAACGTCCGAGTGGACTGCGGTTGCATTCTTTGAGATTGCCCGGCCTTGTGGCTCACCAGGAAGTGATGTTTGGCTCTCCAGGGGAGACGTACACCCTTCGCCACGACACGATTGATCGGGCTGCATACATGCCAGGAGTCTTGCTCTGCGTCCGTAAGGTTCGCCAGTTGCAGGCATTGGTCTACGGCCTTGAGCGTCTTCTTTAGGGGGTTGGCACGATGTTGATTCCGCTTCGCCCCGGTGAGTTACATCGGTTAATTCCCGCTGTTGCCACTGGTCAACAATTCAGAGCAGCACTTGGCAATCCTCGAAAAATTCTCCAACGGGTTCTGATTGCCACGATTGGGGGAGTTATCACTCTTTTAATCAGCCAGAGCCAACTTTCCAGTCGATGGGGTTCCATTTTGCTGGTCATTGGTGTTGTGTTTCTTCTCTATGTGCTCTGGGGGCCGATTCTGGAAGCCGGTCAAAAAAATGCTGTTTTACGCCGTTATCCGTCTGCGGCAATTTTTGAAGGGGAAATTGTTAAGGCCTATCGGCAGGAGCGAGTGGAAAACCAAAGGGAGCAGGCTGACGCTCGCGGCCAGCTCGAATTAATTGAAAATCGACGCACGTGGATGGTGCTGGAGCTGGCAGATGAGGACGGATATCTCGGAAGAATCTCGTTTCCGATGACGAAGCAGCATGCTTCGATTCGTTCTGGGGCTTTGATTCGTTGCGTGGTGCTTAGCGACCGCAACGATTTTTCGAGGTTGGGAGCTCTAACGGATGCTTGGCTCCCCGGCCTGCGGATGTGGACGGGAGAGTACCCGTATCTGCTGCGACCTGCCTTCGAAGACCTCTGCCGGATGCGTTTGCGCAAAGTTTCTTCACAAATGGGTTACACTTCTTAAACACCGGCAGGTTCCCCATGACTCAGGCCTCTACAAACGCAGCAACCATCCGCGGCGCAACCGTGACCACGGAAGATGGTGGGCGTCTCAATGCATTCGCAACTGAGCCACGCATGGAAGTTGTAGACGTAGAAAGCGGTTGGGGCTTTCACGAGCGCGCTGAAAAGCTAAACGGACGCATGGCCATGCTCGGCTTCATTGCCTTGCTGGCAACCGAATTGGCCATGGGTGGCGAAGCCTTCACCCGTGGACTTCTCGGCATCGGCTGATTACTGCTATGACCGGTTCCTTGGCTCCGATTCGGATTAATGGAGCCGGTCCTACAGGAAGTTTGCTTGCTCTTGGCCTTGCTAACTTCGGATACGCTATTTATCTTCACGACCCGCTGAATGCAGAACAAATTTGTTCTCGCAGCAGGGCCTATGCCTTAACTCATTCTTCTCGGAGACTCCTAACGCGTTTAGGACTTTGGAATGAGTTAATTCCCTTTTTATCACCTTTCAAGACCTTGCGTCTCGAAGATCGTGGTATCAATAAATCTGTAAATTTTACAGATTTAGATCTTCATTTATCCAATCGAGCAACTCGTACTGTCGGGTGGATCTTAGATCACACTATCTTGATGAAGCTCTTAATGAGCAAACTTGAGAGATCCATCCATGTGAAACTCTATCTCGGCGAAGATAATTGCCAACCTTTTCAATCCAATCATGATTTCGGATTGGTGATAGCAGCCGATGGTCCCCGTTCAGCCACGAGAATAAGGCTAAAGTTTCCTTGGTGGTCACACTCTTATGACCAAGGTTGTTTAACTGCAAAGGTAAGGTTTCGCGATATTGAATCTGAACAAGCTTTCGAGTGTTTTAGGCCAGAAGGTCCTTTAGCCATTCTCCCTCTGGGAAAATCAGACTTTCAAGTGGTCTGGAGTGCTCCCCTCGATCGATGTCGTCAGTTGGCTGAACTTCAAACATCAGCTTTTTTAGACCAGCTTTGTACGATCCTTCCCCATGGTCTTGAGCCAGATGTGTTGCTCGATTCACCCGCAGCTTTCCCATTAGAGATAAGTTTGGCTCCAAAATTACATCGAGATAATGTTGTCCTTGTCGGTGAATCTGGTCATCGCTGTCACCCTGTGGGGGGGCAGGGTCTCAACCTTTGTTGGCGTGATGCTGAAACCCTTCTGCAGCTGATGACATCTGCTTCCTGTATGAGGCGTGGACTTAAAGCTGTTCCTGCTCGTTACACCAGGCTTCGTTACTTTGATCTATTAACTGTTGGCTTAGCAACTGATGTTCTCGTACGTTTGTTTTCCAACCGTCAGTCAGGACTTCTTTTTGTTCGTCGCTTTGGGATCTTCATTCTTAAGCACTCTCCATGGTTTCGCCGCGTTTCGCTTCAGGCGATGTCTGATGGACCAAGCACTCTTCTGCATGACTTGCCAAACTGAGTTCAATTGATTGGTTTTGATGGTCATTAGTAGTGACCCCCAGCCCAAGCCATCCGCTGCGTTGCTCGCCTACTTGCAGGGCAAGCTTGGGTTGAGTGCCAGTGCCATCAAGCTTGGACTGCGCCAATCTGAATTGGAACAGGCACCCTTACCCGTGGTGCTCTGGAGCTTCGGATTGCTGAGTTTGCAGGGATACCAAGACGTTTTGGACTGGCAGCAGTCTCAGGAGTAGTGAATTAGGGAGTCAACCTGGATGTTGTCTGGAAGCCGTTCTCGTCCTTCTAGAGCTGTGAGTTCCACGATGAAGGCACAACCAACGAGTTGACCGCCAGCCTGTTTGATCAAATCAGCCGTGGCCGACGCAGTTCCTCCTGTTGCTAAGAGATCATCAACGATCAAAATTCTTGGCTGGTCTCTCATCGCATCGGCATGAATCTCAAGACGATCAGTTCCGTATTCCAGGGCGTAATTAATTCCGTACACCTTGCCGGGGAGTTTTCCTGGTTTGCGGACTGGCACGAAGCCAAGCTTCTTATGCGTTGCTAGACCCATTCCCACGATGAAACCCCTGGCTTCAATTCCCACAATCAGATCTGGCTTTAACGAATCGCATAGGCCCCCTAGGCGGTCCATCACCTCGGCCCAGCCGACGGGATCACGCAGCATCGGGGAGATGTCTCGGAAGAGAATCCCTGGTTTTGGAAAGTCCGGAATGTCTTGAACGTAGTGGCGAAGATCCAAGGACGCATGCGTGTGAGACTTGCATTCATCATTGCAGATCCGCTCTGAATGATTCCATCAAAACTATGAAGCGATTTTAATTCAAGTTCAGACTTCGGATTTTTAGCTGTTTCAAGCAGCCTTATGTATTCGGTTTTTAGTCGGAAGCTATGTCGTAATGTTGTGTTGATGGTATTTATTTTTCTGATTGAAAGTTGGTGATATGTTTTGTTGTTGAGTTGAATTAAAGTTGATTCGTTATTCCTTTGCCGGTTTTTTGGTTTTTGCCTTTGCTTTCATCTCGCAATGCCTGCTTCGACTGATGCGAAATAATTCCCTTCTGTTCTCTCTCTCGTTTCTTGTTTGGCTCGGATCTTGTGTCAATTTCAGCTGTAGCCACCTTTCCCTTGAAAGAATTGTTTAAAGCCTTAAGGTTAGATGTCTTGATACGGTCAAACATTTTTGGTTACTAAAGAGCGGATTGCTTCCTGGCTTTTCTGCTCGTGTGTTAGCACTGCAACCAAGCTTGTTTTGATTGAAATCGAAGCGGTATGACTCGAATCGGTACGCCACCAAGCCATGACTGAAGCAACAGTCACACCTCTCCAAGAAGCGTCTTTGCCCACTGCTGTGCTTGGTCGTCGTGGGATGGAGCGCCTCGATCTCCTTTTACTCACTGTGGAGTCCTTGGATTTCAATGGTGGTGAGGCCATGCTCTGGGCTACCCAACAACTCGGCTTCGAAAGTCTTTTCCCTAATCGAGTAGAGCTTTGGAAGCGTCGATGCCATAACCCGCTTCGACGCTCCACGCGTCGTGGACGACTTGGTTCGGCTGAAACAGAGGCTCTTATCAGGCTGCTGTGCGCTATGGCGGATCGGCTTTATCCGATACTTCATCAACTTCTGTCGAGCCGTGAACCCGTCGACCTCAGCAAGGAGCGCTGGGCCTTGGTGGACCAACGCTTGAGTGATTTGATAGCCGAGCGTTTCAATCTTCGTCGGGGTGCAGTGCAACGCTTGCTCAGCACCGATCATTCCGCGTCGATTCAACGACAACTTGTTTTGACTTTGGCTCTGGCTGCAGGTCCTGGTGGAGTTGATCGACTTCGCGCCAGTCTTCTCGACCCAACACCCTGATGATCTCGATGCTCAAACTCTCTTATCGCTACGACCAAACGGCGGCCAGGCTTGAGGTGGATGGACTTCCTGACTTTTCGTCTGGGCATGGCGAGGGCGTGATTGGGATCCTGTCTGCTTGGCGTCTTCAATTGGTCGGTGCTCCAGAGCTGGAGGGGAAACGCGATCACCTCGAAGCATTGATGGCAGTTGTGTTTCCCTATGCACGCCATCAAATCTCTGGGGTTTCTAGGCCCGAAGGATGGTCTCACCACCCAGTGAGCATTCGCCCTGTGGATGGTGCGCATCAACTTGAACTCACGAGCAGTCAGCCCGACGTTCCACCTTTGACAATCAAATTGGACGATGCCGATCTCGCTGATCTTTTGCGCTGCCTCGATGCGCTTCGCTCTGACGATCGCGTCTCGATCTCTTGGCCCGAGATTGTTAATCACCCCTTGAGTCGGCGTGAATTGGTCGAGCGGGTTCCGTTGGTTCGACGTTTAGCAGCCCCTGTGTTTGGCGGTCTTGCACTGGTCGTGGTCGGAGTGATGGCGATGGTGGTTCCTTTGCCCACCCAGGAGACCAAGGCTCCTACTGATTCCACAGAGGCTCCTAGCCCAGACCCGGTTAGCGATCCTTCACAAGCAGATCCATCGCGTTGACCC
Organism: Synechococcus sp. AG-686-F08; assembly: GCA_003210315.1. Lineage (GTDB taxonomy): Bacteria > Cyanobacteriota > Cyanobacteriia > PCC-6307 > Cyanobiaceae > Synechococcus_C. The sequence continues at coordinate 34,632 of QCVQ01000014.1, forward strand.
TCTCGCGGTTTTCGCCCATATATTGGCGTTGATTGCATGCTTTTAATGTCCTCTAGTTGGTCCGATCTGAGACGTCGTGTCGCAAGGATTGGAGCTTCCTTGGATGTCGTTGTTCGCAGTGATCCAGAGGTTTGTGGTTTGAGTGGTTCTGATTATCAACTCACACTTCATCACAGTGGTTATGGAGATTGCACGGTTGGCGATCTCAGTTTGATCGACTGCCCTAACGAGTTGGTTCTCATTGAATTCGAACGCTGGATGCGTCGCGCGAAGCTTTCGCTAGTGCCATGACTTCAAAAAATATCCCCCGTCTGCCACGCACTCAAAGAGAACGTCGCGTTTTCAGCCAACGCAAACGACAGTCCAAGCGCTTGCCAGTTTGGAGGATGTTGTTGGAATCACTCCTTCTGTTAATGCTTGGGATTGGCCTGCTCGCTGTTTTGAGCTGGTTGCCGACAAAGGTCGATGCAATCGTTGTTGTTAGTGAAGCGATTGCTGATTTAATCCGAGGCCTCAGTCAATTATTGGAAGCGTTTCTTGGTTTGTCGGCAGTGATTCTGATTGCTGCATTGTTGGTGTTGGGTCTGCTGGCGTTGATCTCAGGTTTAATTCGATTCGTACGCACGCTAGTTGTCGTTTTCAAATCATCAGCCCGCCGACAAGCGCTTCAATCCCATAACGCTCCGACACGAAGCTCTCGTTCGGCTCGCCGCCGCCGGCTTAGAAGAAGTCGCTAAATAAACCGTTCCTTAACGTCACCTGTTTCGCGGAGCGAGTGAACGCTGCATCATCCAAAGTTCATTCAAGGTCAGGCCGCCGTCACCATTGCGGTCCAAGCTTTCAAAATTGCGCTGAAGCCAGGGAAGGGATGCCACTTCCTTGCGATCTAATTGACCATCAAGATTCCGATCGGCTTGTTGAAAGCGGCGTTGCAAACGCAGTCCGCTTGGGTGTGATGCAGCTGGCCTGATGTCTTCTATTAACAAATAGTTTCGGCTTGGATGGCGTTGCAGTCGTCGTTCGAGGTAAGGCTGGCCACTGACTTCTTTGACCTCTAGACGTCCATCACGATTGGAATCCATCCGAACAAATAACGCCTCCATTCGGGTGCCGTAATGCCGCACAGGATTTGCTTGGACACCTTGGTCTGGCAGAAGGAGCCCAGCTCCCAGTGCAACGAGTGTGAAGGTGACCCATTTCTCCATCACAGAAGACTATGGAGTCTGATGGGTGAAGAGATGTCTGAGTGATGACAGATCGTCAATTAACTGTGACATGGTCCGCCTCAGCGAGACAGTTGGCTTGATGCTCCATACGATCGGAGCATTCAACTGACGTGGCGACAGTGGTGATGAGCTTTTTGTTGATTTGGAGGATGGGGCGATGACCCAGCCTTCTTCCACCGCTTCCAACTCCACTGCAAAGAAAGCTTCGATGATTTGGGTCGTGGATGACGATCCGGAGCTCCGTCAGATGGTGGGCACCTACTTGATCGATCAGGGGTATGACGTTCGCTGTTTGAGTGATGTCAAGCAGCTTGAGGCAAGGCTTGAATTTCAGCGCCCAGACTTGATCGTGCTCGATCTGATGATGCCTGGCGATGATGGCCTTACAGCTTTACGGCGCTTGCGAGATGCCAGTGATGATCTACCTGTGGTCATGTTGACGGCTAGAGGGGATGGCGTTGACCGGATCATTGGCCTAGAGCAAGGAGCTGATGACTATCTCGCGAAGCCGTTTCTTCCCCGTGAGTTGTCAGCACGCATTGAAGCAGTGCTTAGAAGGCGTAGTTCGATTCCTGCCGGCACTCCCCTGGCTGAAGGGGGTGATGTGACATTTGGAGAGAATCAATTTGATCTTTCCGCCAGAACGCTGTTTCGCGACGGTACGCCTGTCGTGATTACCAGTGGTGAGTTCAGCTTGTTGGCAGCCTTCGTGCAGCACCCCCATCGGCCTCTATCCAGAGAAAGGCTCATTGAGCTGGCTCGTGGACCAGGTTCTGATACGGATAGTCGCAGCATGGACGTACAAGTTTCGCGGGTGCGCAAACTGGTCGAACCGGATCCTGCGCGTCCTCGCTACATCCAAACGGTTTGGGGTTATGGCTATGTCTTCGTGCCTGATGGACAACCTCGTTCGCGTTGAGGGCTGAATGACCCCAAGGGTTTGGCAAGTTCGACTGAGATCTCTATTCGGTTGGAGCGGCCTTGCTCTGGGCAGTTGGGCGTTTTGCTTATTGGTTCTACAGGTGTTGTTTGGACAGCAGCTTGAGCAGTTACAGACGGTACAGCTCGGCCGTGACCTGGCGCTCAATGTAAGGCTCACGGAGTTGGCGCTAGAGCGCTACCCCCCCCATCTGGTGACCGAACTCACAGGTTTAGACCTTACTGTTGCGATCCATCCCAAGCCAGTTCAAAAACTTCCATCAGCAGGTTTTCAACGTCAGGCGAAAGCTCTGCAGACACAGCTTTGTGAACGGCTCTCTCATTGCCCGATGGTCGTGGCGGATCGCGATCACGAGGGCGAACGCGGAATTTGGATTGAGTTGATTTCGCCGCTAGAACCCATTTGGCTGCGCGTAAACGTTCGTGCTCCGATGAGTTGGCCGCCCGAACCCACTCTGTTGGGTTTATCGCTGGTTGGCGCGGGAATGATTTGTGGCGGCCTGTTTCTCCTTATAGAGGTTGAGGCGCCTCTGCGTGGATTGGAAAAGGCCTTGTCCCGTGTTGGGGATGGAATCGATCCTGACGCTGTTCCTGCTCGTGGTGCTCCAGAGGTTCAGCGCCTTACGCGTCGCTTCAATGCCATGGTGCGACGTTTGGCGGCTAATCGGAATGAAAGGGCCACCATGCTCGCTGGAATTGCCCATGACTTACGAGCGCCTATCACTCGGCTGCAGTTTCGTTTGTCCTTGCCTCAACTCAGCTCAAAAGAACGCGAGCGGTGTGCAGGAGACTTGCAGTCTCTGGAACGGATCACAGGCCAGTTTTTGCTGTTCGCCGGTGGTGGTGATGAAGAACTCTCAGTGTCCGTTCCCTTGGACCAATTACTGGCTGAGGTAGCAAGTAGTCATCCAGCTGATCAATTGCAGCTTGAGTTGGACAACGTTGAGGTCATGGTGAAACCCGTTGCCCTGAGTCGTGCTGTTGCCAACTTGATTGACAACGCTTTCACCTATGGCCAAGCCCCAGTGGTGTTGCGGTTGCTGCGCACAGCAGACCAATGTTTGATTGAAGTTTGGGATCAGGGTGAAGGCATGCCCCAGCGTCAGTGGGAACAGGCCCTTCAACCGTTTCACCGCCTCGACTCCTCGCGCGGCGGTCAGGGACACTGTGGATTGGGATTAGCCATTGTTGTGCATGTGGCGCGTCTTCATGGTGGCCATCTCGATTGCTGTTATGCGGAGAGTTTGAATGATGTGAAGGTTCCAGGATGCTTCGCTATTCGTTTGTCACTGCCAATGGAGCTCTTGGTGGAAAACGTTGCGAAAAGCTGATTTTTTAACCCTTTTTGGGATTTGTTAGGCACCAATGGGGTGTTGGCGATCTCTCTGTTATGGGCCATAAGGAGAACAAAAAATCAAAGCACAGCGGCAAAAGCAAAGAAACAGACCAACCCAATTCGTTTAAACCCGTATCTGATGCGCTGATGGATGAGCTTGATCGCAACCATTCCAACAGCGCGGCATCATCTGAATTGCAGGGGGGTGGACTTGAACACTCACATCACAATGGTGAACGACTCAAGAAAAAGCTTTATGAGTCAGAACTGGAAAAGCTCCAGTCTCAACTCGTCAAAATGCAGTACTGGATCAAAGAAAAGGGCTTTCGCATGATCATCCTGTTTGAAGGACGGGATGCAGCTGGTAAGGGGGGCACGATTAAACGTTTGACTGAGCCTTTAAATCCGCGCGGAGCAAGAGTTGTTGCTTTGGGGACCCCTTCTGATCGTCAAAAAACGCAGTGGTATTTCCAGCGCTATGTGGAACATTTCCCTGCTGCAGGAGAAATTGTGGTCTTCGACCGTAGCTGGTATAACCGCGCTGGTGTGGAGAGAGTGATGGGGTTTTGTACCCCACATGAAGTTGAGTCTTTTCTCGAGGATTGTCCTCAGTTCGAGCGAATGTTGGTTCGCAGTGGTGTCTTGTTATTAAAGTATTGGTTCTCAGTTAGTGATACAGAACAAGAAATCCGTTTTCAATCACGCATCGATGACCCCACACGGCGCTGGAAGCTCAGTCCTATGGACCTCGAAGCCCGAAATCGTTGGGTGGAGTTTTCTGAGGCAAAGGATGTGATGCTCGCAAGCACAAACATTCCTGAAGCACCATGGTTCTCGGTAGAAGCCGATGATAAAAGGCGAGCCCGGCTTAATTGTTTAAGGCATGTACTGAGTAAAGTGCCATGGGAGGATATGACTCCTCCAGCAATTAAATTGCCACCAAGGCCAAAACAGGGCTCTTATCAGAGGCCACCTATCAATGAACAGTTTTTTGTTCCTAACCATTACCCCTACGAATAATCAAGTGACTGACTGGCTTTGGTCGTTTCGAATCTTCCGCTGTGGACATCAGTCTTGCTATTAGCAGGGTCTCCATTGTCTCTAATAATTCCATATCAGATTCTACTGGTTAATGACTGTACAAACGTAGAAGCAGATCTTTGCTTTTGAAGTTAGGTATAGTTAACAAATATCAAGGATTTTCGGTCATGAGGTGGTTACAAATTTTCATTTCAACTCTATTGCTGATGAGTGTATCTGGTTTTGACATGGAAAACGAAACTGACTCCTACTCATCAAAAGCTATAGCGTTTGAGAAATGCGAAGAATGGAAAGATAAAGGTAATGTAGTTGTTTATAAAACAAGCGTCAACATTGCGGAAGAGGCATCACGATTCAACGTTGAGCATCCTTTGCCTGTATCAGTTTCATCTGATTCCGTAAAAGCCAAATTACAACTTGCCGATAGGTTATATGAGTGGAATCAATCAGTACAAAATTTTCTAGCTAGTCATCCTACGAAAGCAATTAAGGTTAACTCGCGTATTTGTGATTACGAGCCAAAAGCAAAACTATTTGTTGGTTATGAAAATAAGCTGATTCAGGAAGGGGTTTGGAAGGATGAAGATGGAATGAGAGGCAAGATGGTCAAGGTTAAATCCTTTCGATATTGATGATTTGTTTTTAGCTCGTTAGGGCAACTCCACGCCGATGACTCTTCAAGGCAATGATCTGGCTCTCTAGTGCAGACACACTGCTTGATTTCATATATCACCATAGATTGTGATCATTTATCCAATGAAGCTCATTCTTTTAAATAAAATTTTTGAGTTAAATCTTAGGTAAATACGTGGATCTTCGTCTTGTTGAGTTGCTTGGGAAGTACCAGGAAGAAGAGCTTGAAGCGATCGAACGATGGTTTAACCATACGCAGCCATTGGCTCTTGAAATTATGGGCAGCATGAAAATTGCTCGAGGAACCATAAAAAGGGAGAAAAAATACTAGGCCTTCCCTGCTCGTTATCGAATGATCACTCGTCTCCGATCGATTAGTGATCAAAAACCTCTCAATATGTTTTTATTTTCATATATTTTTTATTTAGGCTTTTGTATTGACTGTATCTCAAGCGTTTGACTAATATTTATGGCTTACTGCGAATATGATGCCTCTTTTTGCCATTAGATGCACAAGCTTTTGGGTCATTTATCACTTTAATTCTTCCCATCTCAATCTATAAAAGGATATGTCTTGAGTTTTCAACGTGACTAGCTACGTTCTAATGGTCATTTTTGTTGTTTTGTTGCCTTCCGGAGTTTTAAGTGCTTCATTGGCGGCATCGAAAAACCAAAAATACTGGATATGGTTAATTGCTGGTTTAGTTTTTGGACCTATTGGGCTAATCGCCTCTTCCTATGCTCAAGATAAAAGTACACGGCCTAATATTAGTTGATTGTGAATGTTGATGTCAAAATTGCTAGGATTATCCAGATCGAAATTCCTATGGATGCCGTGAGTGTAAGGATCCATAATTTTAGAGCTCTACCTGTTGGCTTGTCATAAAGTAGCTTTTCAATTGATGTCTTGTTGCTGAAGAGTAAATGGTCAGCAATTGACATCATTAACTTGTTTGATGTCAGTTTTTTCTGCCACTCAAAGCCGTATCTTGGATATTGTTGATATAGGGGGACTGAGCCTTTTTCACGTCCTGGAAGAATTCTAGAGACCTCACTAGGAGGTATATCGTATCCAAATCGATTCATGTACTCGTCACTATCTAGTACATAGTCTATAAAATAGTTAAATCCCTTTTCCCCAATGATTATCGATAGTGCTAAACCTTCTGCTCCGTTGTATACTTTTCTCCCAAGAGCTCTGGCTATAACTTGTTCTGCCAATCGATAGTTGTTGTTGCATTCGATATAACCGCGTCGAAATCGGTCAGACAAAAAGAGACCTCTAATGAAATCGCGAACGGTTATTGAATTATTGCGAAGTTGTGATTCAAGGTATACCTCCCTATCTTTCTCCAAGAGATGAAAAAATACTTGCCTGTAGCAGTTTCTGATTAGCTTTTCTGTTTCGCTTTCTGTATTGATTTCTATATCTTGATTGCTGACTCCTTCGACTCTTGAATTTTGGGTTGAGATTGTGAAATTCTTTGGAGGAATTGCCATATTGATTCATTATTATTCTCATTTTATACATTTTGCCCCCTATTGAATCGTTTATTTGGCACAAATCTGTGTATCAATGGTGGCTTTGGAGTGGTTTGCTTTTCACTCTTTGTTAATAGTATTGGTCTGGTTGCTCTTTCTGAAAAGGTAGCAATTTGTCAATCAGTTTGAAATTATTTGCCTTGAGTTTGAGCTGCCGTGCGATCTAGTGGGTGTGTTTTTAGGTACGCTAGGATTATTCAATTATTCTTGGTTTTGACATCTTATTGTGCTTATGCGTCGAATTACAGTTGGATTGTATTAATGATTTAAATGAATTTTTCTAATAGTTGTGTTGAAGACGTCGCTTCAGCCATGGAGTTGTTCAAACCAAAAGCCTGCGAGCTGCCAAGAGCTCCACAGAAAAATCGCAAGAAACAACCAGTTCACCCAGGCGGGCCGATCACGATTTTCGAACATGCAGTGAGTGATGCAACCCTTTAATTGTGGCGGTTCCACGCCTCTCAATTCTGAATTCTTTT